>NZ_CP147404.1:830000-1153333 GCF_037201805.1 Bacillus sp. FJAT-52991
GGTAGGAGAGCGTTCTAAGGGCGGTGAAGCTAGACCGTAAGGACTAGTGGAGCGCTTAGAAGTGAGAATGCCGGTATGAGTAGCGAAAGAAGGGTGAGAATCCCTTCCACCGAATGCCTAAGGTTTCCTGAGGAAGGCTCGTCCTCTCAGGGTTAGTCGGGACCTAAGCCGAGGCCGATAGGCGTAGGCGATGGATAACAGGTTGATATTCCTGTACCACCTATTTACCATTTGAGCAATGGGGGGACGCAGGAGGATAGGGTAAGCGCGCGAATGGAAATGCGCGTCCAAGCAGTTAGGCCGATGACGAGGCAAATCCCGTCATCATCAAGGCGGAGCTGTGACGGCGAGGGAAATATAGTACCGAAGTTCCTGATTCCACACTGCCAAGAAAAGCCTCTAGCGAGGTAAAAGGTGCCCGTACCGCAAACCGACACAGGTAGGCGAGGAGAGAATCCTAAGGTGAGCGAGTGAACTCTCGTTAAGGAACTCGGCAAAATGACCCCGTAACTTCGGGAGAAGGGGTGCTCTTTGGGGTGAATAGCCCCGAGGAGCCGCAGTGAATAGGCCCAGGCGACTGTTTAGCAAAAACACAGGTCTCTGCGAAGCCGCAAGGCGAAGTATAGGGGCTGACGCCTGCCCGGTGCTGGAAGGTTAAGGGGAGCGCTTAGCAATAGCGAAGGTGTGAACCGAAGCCCCAGTAAACGGCGGCCGTAACTATAACGGTCCTAAGGTAGCGAAATTCCTTGTCGGGTAAGTTCCGACCCGCACGAAAGGCGTAACGATCTGGGCACTGTCTCAACGAGAGACTCGGTGAAATTATAGTACCTGTGAAGATGCAGGTTACCCGCGACAGGACGGAAAGACCCCGTGGAGCTTTACTGTAGCCTGATATTGAATTTTGGCACAGCTTGTACAGGATAGGTAGGAGCCTTTGAAGCGTGAGCGCCAGCTTACGTGGAGGCGTTGGTGGGATACTACCCTGGCTGTGTTGAACTTCTAACCCGCACCCCTGATCGGGGTGGGAGACAGTGTCAGGCGGGCAGTTTGACTGGGGCGGTCGCCTCCTAAAAAGTAACGGAGGCGCCCAAAGGTTCCCTCAGAATGGTTGGAAATCATTCGCAGAGTGTAAAGGCACAAGGGAGCTTGACTGCGAGACCTACAAGTCGAGCAGGGACGAAAGTCGGGCTTAGTGATCCGGTGGTTCCGCATGGAAGGGCCATCGCTCAACGGATAAAAGCTACCCCGGGGATAACAGGCTTATCTCCCCCAAGAGTCCACATCGACGGGGAGGTTTGGCACCTCGATGTCGGCTCATCGCATCCTGGGGCTGTAGTCGGTCCCAAGGGTTGGGCTGTTCGCCCATTAAAGCGGTACGCGAGCTGGGTTCAGAACGTCGTGAGACAGTTCGGTCCCTATCCGTCGCGGGCGCAGGAAATTTGAGAGGAGCTGTCCTTAGTACGAGAGGACCGGGATGGACGCACCGCTGGTGTACCAGTTGTCTTGCCAAAGGCATCGCTGGGTAGCTATGTGCGGACGGGATAAGTGCTGAAAGCATCTAAGCATGAAGCCCCCCTCAAGATGAGATTTCCCATAGCGCAAGCTAGTAAGATCCCTGAAAGATGATCAGGTAGATAGGTTCGAGGTGGAAGCGTGGCGACACGTGGAGCTGACGAATACTAATCGATCGAGGACTTTTCCTAGGCGATTTGTACGGTTACAATACTTATTATCCAGTTTTGAAAGAACAAAAAAGTTCTTGCAAAAAATAGTTATTATGTTATAATAATAACTGTCTTGAAAAGTCTGGTGGCGATAGCGAAGAGGTCACACCCGTTCCCATACCGAACACGGAAGTTAAGCTCTTCAGCGCTGATGGTAGTTGGGGGGTTCCCCCTGTGAGAGTAGGATGTTGCCAGGCGGATATTCCGCAGTAGCTCAGTGGTAGAGCAATCGGCTGTTAACCGATCGGTCGCAAGTTCGAATCTTGCCTGCGGAGCCATTTAGGGAGAGCTGTCCGAGTGGCCGAAGGAGCACGATTGGAAATCGTGTAGGCGGTTAACGCTGCCTCAAGGGTTCAAATCCCTTGCTCTCCGCCATTTTAAAAAAGTAGAAAAAATGGCCCGTTGGTCAAGCGGTTAAGACACCGCCCTTTCACGGCGGTAACACGGGTTCGAATCCCGTACGGGTCACCATAAATGGAGGATTAGCTCAGCTGGGAGAGCACCTGCCTTACAAGCAGGGGGTCGGCGGTTCGATCCCGTCATCCTCCACCATTAATAATTTATAATCGTCGCGGGGTGGAGCACGTCCGAATAAGCTTCATTGAAACCGTAACAGCGTACCGATTGAGTTGCTTCTTGAGTTAACTTTCTGAAATCGGAACGGTCATTTACTAAGACATGAAATACACTAAGTTTTATTCACAACGTCGCGGGGTGGAGCAGTCTGGTAGCTCGTCGGGCTCATAACCCGAAGGTCGCAGGTTCAAATCCTGTCCCCGCAATAAATGGTCCGGTAGTTCAGTTGGTTAGAATGCCTGCCTGTCACGCAGGAGGTCGCGGGTTCGAGTCCCGTCCGGACCGCCATTTATACATAATAATATTGGCTCAGTAGCTCAGTTGGTAGAGCAATGGACTGAAAATCCATGTGTCGGCGGTTCGATTCCGTCCTGAGCCACCTTTATTGCCGGTGTAGCTCAATTGGTAGAGCAACTGACTTGTAATCAGTAGGTTGGGGGTTCAAGTCCTCTTGCCGGCACCATTTTCTAAATGTGGAGGGGTAGCGAAGTGGCTAAACGCGGCGGACTGTAAATCCGCTCCCTCAGGGTTCGGCGGTTCGAATCCGTCCCCCTCCACCAGTTTTTATAGGGGCATAGTTTAACGGTAGAACAGAGGTCTCCAAAACCTCCAGTGTGGGTTCGATTCCTACTGCCCCTGCCAAATTAAACTTAATACCATTTATGGCGATCGTGGCGAAGTGGTTAACGCATCGGATTGTGGTTCCGACATTCGGGGGTTCGATTCCCCTCGGTCGCCCCATATTTAATTAATGGGCTATAGCCAAGCGGTAAGGCAACGGATTTTGATTCCGTCACGCGAAGGTTCGAATCCTTCTAGCCCAGTATGCGGAAGTAGTTCAGTGGTAGAACACCACCTTGCCAAGGTGGGGGTCGCGGGTTCGAATCCCGTCTTCCGCTCCAATCTATCTTTATGGCGGCATAGCCAAGTGGTAAGGCAGAGGTCTGCAAAACCTTCATCACCGGTTCAAATCCGGTTGCCGCCTCCATAATTTGCCGGTGTGGCGGAATTGGCAGACGCGCACGACTCAAAATCGTGTTCCGTGAGGAGTGTCGGTTCGACCCCGACCACCGGTATTATAACATCGTTGATATAACGGCAAAACAAGGCATCTACTATCGTTAGTAGGTGTCTTTTTTACGTATAATCATACGGTAAATGATCGTGTGCCTAATACGTAAGCTCAACCGCTTTCCTTCAATTTAAACGAGGGAAGGCGGTTTTTTTTATGGGTCGTCGCAAGAACGAATTGAATGGACGCGAACTTGATATCGTAGCCCAGCCGGTAACACGCGCTATATTAATGTTTGATGATGCGCTTGGTATATTCCTAGACGATGCTAAACGGAAAGGGCTGCGAGATTTTACGATTGTTTATTATCGGCGTGAAATTAATTATTTCCGTAATTATCTCGCTCGAGAAGAAAAATCGTTATTAATTCACGAGGTAGTGCGACAAGATGTAGACGAATATGTCGAATATATGCAGCAAGTTAGCGGATTAAAGAACGGAACGATCAACGCCAAGTTGCGGGCTATTCGGGCGCTCTTTCATTTTTTATATGAAAACAAGTACATCGCTAAAAATCCGATGGATAAATACTCCTTGCTTCGCGAACGTGCTGGAAATATCGAAACATTTACGGTCAAGCAATTACAAGCGCTATTGAACGCGCCAGATCGTCGTACCTTTACAGGGCAGCGTGATTATACGTTTATGTTGCTATTACTTGAGACCGGAATCCGTTTGAATGAGGCGACAGGAATACTAATTGAGGATGTAAAGCTAAGCGAGGGTCTCATTTTTATACGTCAGACAAAGAATCATTTTCACCGTTATGTACCGATACAAGCGAAGATGCGCGAACAATTGAAGCGCTATATTCAAATACGCGGCACGTCCGAATGTAATCATTTATTTGTGACGATAGATGATACACCGATGTCTCGCGGCGCTTTGCAGAAGATAGTCGGTCAATATGGCAAGAAAGCTGGCGTTAAAGGAGTGCGCTGCTCGCCACATACTTTACGGCACACATTCGCCAAAATGTCCGTTATGAATGGGGCCGGTATATTCGAGCTACAAAAGATACTCGGTCATTCAACGATGGAAATGGTACGAACATACGTCAACTTATATTCAAGCGAAGTTTATGAGAAGCACAAGGATTTTTCGCCATTAAACAATTTATGAAACGGTAGGGGATTAGAATGTGTTACAAAAAACGTCCAGAGGATTTAGAGAAGGTTCTTAAATTTATCGACGATAATTTTGACGCTCTTTTTATTAGGAAATTACCAGACGAAGAAGGAATATTGCATGGCCATGAGGTTGCAGACACAAACAGTGGAGAAATCGTGACGGTCGGGTACGACCACATATTCGAGCAAGTTATGTATTTACGCACATGCCAACCTCTTATGTATGACGCAATCACTAAAGATAACCCATTCGACAAAAAATAAAAATAAAAAAAGAGCCATTGAACGCACACTAGCCGAAATAATCGAAACTAGAGCCATCCAATGACGCCTACGCAACGTCATTTTATCAAAAATTTCGGCCAACTGCAAATTCTGCCAGTCTGTCTATCGGACAGAACGTATGTTTGTGTTGGTGTGTGTCATGGCGAATAAGGAGCCATTAAAAATGACGATCATACTCGACAACTATAAATTATTCGAAAATAAAGCCGACCTAAACGAAGCAGTCCGTCTGCATTTGGTCGCCAATAAGTACGAACTAAACGCTACTGCAATCAAAACACTCGAAGTCATCAGCCGTCATGCTGTTAAACACGGTGGCGCTGCTTGGCTTAAAATCGACACGCTCGCAGGCTTGATCGGCAAATCTGCGCCGACAGCTCGTCGTGCTGTTGCGTTATTGGAGTGCTTGGGCATCGTTGAGCGTATCGCTTATATGCGTCCAAAAAGTGGCGGGAATGGCGGGAATATCATCCGCATTTTAGTAATTGATTGCCCGGAAGTGATTGACCGCCAAGAGTCCGAAAAGCCATGCGGAGCAAGCGTTGAGCAGCCGAATGAGCCGAAAGAAACCATTAATCTTAAAAGCTATAAATCTATTAAAGAACTTAATACGTATAATAAACCTTCTTCGCCCTATAAACCGTTCAAATCGCTTGTAACGGCATTTATTGGCGACGGTTATAATAGATTAATCAATCGCTTATACGGCGTATGGATTGCACAGACGTCTTATTTAAAGTCTTCTTTTGACGCTGATGACTTATTACAAACGGGCTTATTTGCCGTGAAAGCTACGTTCCAAGCAACCAAGAGGAAGTCTATACGCAATCTAGTAGGCTACTATAACGGCGTGCTTGATCGTATGTTGGATCGGTTATATCTCGAGGGCAAACACGCGATGGAGGATGATTTGAGTTGATAAGTCTTGCGTAATAAATGCTAGTTTCGGAAAATAATGTTAGAATACTACGTGAAATTACTAGAGAGGATTGAAGTAGATTGTCCAATGAAGATCAATATTTAGAGCTTATCACATACCTAAAAGAAACTAGTCCAAGGCAAATACTGATTGATATTTCCGGAAGTTTGCCATCAAAAGCTGACTTAAAAGTGGTTGAAGGCGTAATGTTTCAGTATAAGCTACCTGCCGGTGTCGTCAATGTCCTCATTCAATATGTTTTTCTGAAAACTGATATGAAAATGACGAAAAGTTATGTAGAGAAAATCGCCTCTCATTGGGCGCGGAAAAAAGTAAAAACAGTTGAGCAAGCGATGGAGTTGGCGAAGAAAGAGCATCAGCAATACTTGCAATGGGCAAGAAATCAGAAGGTAAGTCCAACGCCGGTCGAGCGCACCAAGCTAGAAGCTATCGAAGCGGCTTCTCTTAGCGATATGAGTGACGAACAACTAGGTGTATTTGTTCGCAAGCTATTTCGTCAGTAATCAGCGTTTAATCCTTATGCAGCGATTGTTGTATTAAGAGTGCCGCGTTTTATAGTGTGGTATTTGCTACGGTAAAGCCTGTTTTAAAAAGTGTTGATTTTCGGTAACAATAACTTATATATAGGTATAGCGTCTTATTAACGATGAATACGACCTTATTCGTACATCGGCACCGTGCACTGACCGACACACCTCGCCAAAAAGTCGGGGGTGTGGGACGATATTAGGCGATATTCCGCAAATAAGGTTATATTCCGTTTGTCAGTCCGATTGCACCGCTTATTGATCGGACAACGCCGTTTTGTGCATATAAGAAGAAACTCGGCATTTATAGGGCGTTTTGATGTCGTAGGTTGTCCGAAAATAAGCGACTAGACCGGACTTTATGAGGTGTTTTTAGGGCAAATCTTCTGCACCAACCGCCTGGCGCGCGACCCTCCAAACGTTTTGACTGATGGCGTAATAAGGCGTAACAAATAAGCATATTCGACGACATGGAACTTGGATTGGACGAACGGGCTAGGTTTAATCTAGGGTGTCGACAGTGCCATATCTTTTAAGTATTGACACCGTTTCATAAACGTAGTAATATCAAGGTATCAAGCGGTGTCATATCTTAGTATCGTAAATGACGCCGAAAAAGGAGTGTCGTTTATGAAATACGGATATGGTCGGGTATCAACAGTTGGGCAGGATTTAGAAGCGCAGATTCAAGCGTTAGAAGCCGAGGGCTGCGACGTTATTTATTCGGAGAAGTTTACAGGGACAAAAGCGGATCGACCGGAGTTCCAACGCCTACTATCGAAGTTAGAGACAGGCGATTCATTAGTGGTCACGAAACTAGATCGGTTTGCTCGTTCAACGTCAGAAGCCCTAGCGATAGTGAAGGAGTTGTTCGAGCGAGGTGTGCGTATACATGTACTTAACATGGGCGTCATAGAGGATACACCAACGGGGCGCCTAACCTTTACGATCTTCTCTGCCTTTGCCGAGTTCGAGCGTGATATGATCGTTGAGCGTACGCAAGAAGGCAAAGCGATTGCGAAGCAGCGCGATGACTTCCGAGAAGGTCGTCCGAATAAATACAGTCGTAAGCAGATCGAGCACGCGCTTGAGCTACTCAAAACCAATTCATACAAGCAAGTTGAAGCGTTAACAGGAATCTCGAAGTCAACGTTAATAAGAGCAAAACGTAAACAGTCGGTCGAATGATCGGCTTTTTTATTTTCGAAACTCCCCAAGCGCCACTAGTTAAACCCCCGCAACTGGACCACGTAAAATCCGCGCATCATTTTTTCATTTCGGAAATTATTACCGACCCAGGGCGACCTTTTTACGTCGATAATAGCTTCGTTGTTTTCGTCAATAGTTTCGCTTTTTTGTCGCATAAAACGCATATTTATGCGCTTTTTTCGTCGGTCGTCGTCAGTTGACGTGGCCGTGTCGTTCACTCGTCGTCGTTGATAAATCAACGTTTTTGTGCTTTTTTACCATTGAAAATTTCGGAGTGTAGTGTTAATGTAATATACGTATTTTATGCATAGATTCATTGTAAAGGAGTTATAAAGATGTTGGATGAAAGAAGTATTGTAAAGATGCTGGACGCTGGGAGTAGTTTAGAAGATGTTTCGGAGGTTGACGGTAGAAGTCCGCGTACCCTTGAAGATTTTTTACGTAAAAAGGGATATAGAAAGCACTTAGGAAAATGGATCACTAAAAGTGAAAAAGAGCGCCTCATCGCGAGGGATAGAAGAAAGAGAAGCGCTGGTTTAACAGAAGATGAGCAACTATTAGCACGTTGGATTATAGCTGCACGTCAACTCGATGAAAAAGACAAAGGTAATTTGAATTTTAGGTTTCCGAGAACACTTATTAACAGATTAAATGATTTCGCAGATAGACGCGGTTTGCAAAAAACTCAAACGGTTATGGTTGCGTTGGATAAGTTTCTAAGCGAATATGAATGATAATAGAGTAAAGCCCCTTCCGTTGTTACTACGGTTGGGGCGTTTTTTGTTTATTCTTCGTCATTGTCTACGAGTATAAGTAAATCACCAATTCCTACGTTTAATGTCTTACAAATAACTCCGATTGTGTTCCGTTGGTACTGCTTTGTTGTGTCGTTATACAGACGTCGTAGTGTTTCAAACGGTAGCCCCGTCATATCCGAAAACTGTCTAATTGTTATTTTTCTCTCATCCAATAACTCTTTTAAATTTGATTTTGCGCGCATTTGTAACGCCTCCTAAATATTTTATATAACTCCATTATACACGTTGACTAAAAAGAGTAGTCAAAAACTATTGACAACGTTTCGTAGTCATAATAAGATATGTGTAACGACAACAAAGTGTAGTCAATATCGAAGTGAAGAAGGAGCGATAAACAATGACACAAGTAACATTCCGCAAAACAATCGTAGGTTTTTATAATGTAAGTCCCGCAGGTTCTAACGCTTTTATCAATCTGCGCCCTGACCAATTCCGCAAGCTATTTCCGGACGTCAGCGCCAAGGCACATTACGGCTGTGGCACGATCAACAGCGAATTAGCCGACGAACTATTTAATGGCGATGTCATGGAGGTGTATGGCGCATGACAAGGCAGCGCACCGTTTACATTGTCGACCGTGACTACGATCCAGTGACATGCGAAGAAATGACGTTCAGCGAACCGGCTGTTTTGGTCGCGCCGAATATGTTAGCTGCGACTAGAGCGGATGGGCTGGCACTGTATATTTTCGGAGAGGCGATCGAATCAGATGCTACTTATATTGACGAGTCTATGGCAGTAAAAGTATTTACAATTAAAGGAGCGATTGAATATGTACGAGGGTAACGTAATGGTGGAGTATGTAAGGACTAGTAACGGATGGGTTAACGTGTATGTAGTAGACGGGCCGGAGCATGGTCGGAGAGTTAGCTTGCCGCCGGAGACGTTTCGTTGGCTAGTCGGAGGATATAAAAGCGCGCACCGGGCAGTAAAAACAATTCCTGCGGCAATTGCGCAAGAAGTTGGACTGATCGGATTGATTTAAGATTATGCCCCGATGATGCGGTAGTGTTGGCGCACTGGATTGGCACGCGGAGGGGCTTATCTTACGTTGGTACGTCAAGGGCAAAGGCGTATCAACAGGTGGAGCGAGGCAACGTGGAACGTTATCTGCGGCAACAGATAATTTTGTACGCTGCTTCGTCACAATTTACGGCCATGCGTTTGGAGGCTTGTGCTTACGTCAGACCACTACGGTCTGGCGATTTTTTTTTATTTTTTTCGAAAAAAAGTGTGTAAATCGAAAAGCCAAACGATGTAATAAGTGAAGGAGTAAAAGTCACACGGGATTAGTCCATAAAAATTTTTAAGAAATTGCGCAAAGTGTGCACGTTTTTCGAAATTCAATTGAATGTATATATGAGGGATGAGTAACGCAGTGAATTTATTTTCGCAAGTTATGTCGCAAAACAACTGCTGTTTTGTCCTTTATATAGTGAGAGGGGAAGTAAATCTTGTGTTTAATGTGCAAACCGCGATTTGATGTGACAAATAAAGTGTAAGGCGAATTTCTTTTTCATGGAAAATGTCCCAAAAAACAAAAAAGCATTCCCCTTCTATAGTGTAAGAAGAAAAAATCACACGGAAGTTACTGGAAATAAAATATTAAATTATGTTCATAAAAAGTGCGCCAAATGAAAAGTCATGCGGTGTAATAAGTGAAAAGTAAAATTAATTTCGCAAAAATGTCCCAAAAATCGTTTTAGCATGGGGTACTATAAGTGAACTCGCAAAAGTTACATAGAAAGGAGGAACGCCTAAACCTTATTTTTTCGTGAATTATGTCGCAAAAGCTACTACGTGTAGCACGTCTTATAAATGTAAGGAGCAAAAGTCACACGGAATTAATCCGAAGAAGAAAAACTAAATTATTTTCGGGAAAGTGTGCGAAACGCTTTCGTCAAACGTTGTAATAAGTGAAACAGTAAAAATATTTCATTGAAAATGTCCCAAAACGCAAAAAAAAATTTGGATATAAGTAGTATAAGGCGAAATTTCTTTCGAAAAATTGTCGCAATATCCTAAAGTTTGAACGTGTCTATTAAGTAAGGAGGAAATTATTTTCGAAAAAGTATCCGCACTAGCCTGTTTAATTTCGTTATTACAGTAGAGGGATAAAAATTTTCGCGGAAAATGCGCGAAACAGAAACTCACACGATGTAATAGGTGAGAAGGAAATTTTGAAAAACCGTCCGCGCCGGCTGTCTGAATTACGACATATACAAGTGAAAGGAGTGATTAATCGAAAAAAGTTAGCTTAACATGTCCCAGTTTACGATTTTATTTTGGGTATATATAGTAGGAGCTATTTTCTGCAGATAATTAACAAAATTAACGAAAAGGGAGAGATTCGAAGATGGAAAAATCACGTCAAACATTTGAAGAAATGCTAAAGAAAAGAGTAGACCCACAAATAGACGAAACACAGCCGTCACACTCACCACACAATCGTCTGGTGGCAATGCGTAAAAAAAACGCTATCAATTACGGCAGAGGTACTAGACGAAAGCGATACGCTTGAAAAAGCTGAACCGAAATTACGTGCGAGCGTGCGAAACAAGCTAATGGCGATGGTCAGAAGTGGAATAATATCGCTTGGTCAAACGGCTGAAACCGAGGAAGATGCGGAGATACTTGCCGTGTGTTTGGAGTTACTAAATAAAATCGACGGAGGTGTCCCGTATGGACATAATCGAAGTAATCCACGTTCGTGTAGCTGATTTTCAAGTATGGCCGGAAATGGCCGCCGAAACATTTGAGCAGTTGGTTACTGATATAAGGGCCAACGGCGTTCTTTATCCGATTATACTAGACGCAGATTTTACAGTTATTGACGGTCATCACCGGCTAAAAGCTGCCAAACAGGTGGGTCTTGAGCGAATCCCTTGTATCGTGCGCCAGAACCTATCAGCCGACCAAAAACTCGAAATAGCACATAAAGCAAATGCAACGACTCGCACATTAACCGCGGCCGTCAAGAAGGCCCGTGCCATTGAATTACGTAAACAAGGTAAGTCATTCCGTCAGATAGCGGAGTGGCTTGGTGTTGGCAAATCTACTGTTGATCGCTGGATAAAGTCGTTTGAGCAAGGTGTCCCGCCTGGGACGAAAAAGCCGAAACGAACGACCGAAACTGTCAAAGGTAGCGATGGTAAGGAATATCCGTCCCAAAAACCAAAAACGACGCAGCAGGAGTTCGTTGAATCGTTACAGCGCAGAATATCCGAACTAGAAAGTAGCGAATACGCTTTAAAGACGGAACTAAGAGCGGTTAGGCTTTCAATTAGAGAGCTAGGCGCTGAATCGAAGAGAAAAGATTCCGAGATTGCTAGGTTACGGCGTGAATTAGAAGCGGAGAAGATAAATAATAGGTTTTCGGATTGGTTTGGAGGTGGGGGTGATAACGGGCTAGAAGTTTTCGCGTCGATGGTTGGCTTGAACGACGATGCTACGGTAGAGCAAATAGATCGTGCTTTTCGTAGAGCTAGGGCCAAAGCACATCCAGACAATACAAAAGGCGATGATTGGTTATCGAAGCGATATAACACAAGCTACGATATGTTTAAACGTCTTTACCGCGTGAGCTAAAACGAAATTAAAGGAGCGATGTTCATGGAAGAAATTTACGATAAACCGTTGCCGAACGATAAACGCGAGCTATTAACCGGCAGAAACTACGAAATGTATAACTTGGACTTAATGCGGAAGGTGTTTCCGCGAATTATCACCGAACACAACGAAAAATATTCACGGGTACAGCGCCGACCGCAGATCCGCGACATCATTTCGCTGTATTTTTATTTGCTGTCGTACGTTGATGGCAAGCATACGCGGGAGGACGGAACAGCCAGCAAGCGGTTCGGCGCGAGTTTTCCGTCAAAGGAGCAGATCACCGAAAATTTAGGGCTGGCTGAAAAGCGAATTAAGCCTATGATCGGAATATTGGAAACGAACGGGCTATTGCTCGATGTGAAGGACGTATGGGAGGGGACGCGACGATATAAGTGGTATTATGTATCGTTTTGCCCTCGAATAAGTGACGACGGTTATATAGTAGACGAAAATGGCGAAAAGATAATGCCGGATTTATCTAAGTATTAGCGATACAGGCATCTAAGGAATGTAAGGGAAGGGGTTTTAGATGACTGCTTCCATAGGGTTGTTAGATAGCCGAGTAAACATACCAACGTTAAACATACCAACGTTAAACATACCAACAAATACTCCATTCGCTAACGCTCATGCACTCACATTCTATCGAATGTTCGTGTATATCCGAATAGATACTATTATATCTTGTCGTAGTAGCTTGTTTCTTATAAAGAAAGAAAACAAAATAAGCCGTGCGGTCATCTAATGCTTGTACCGCAAATAAATTAAATTCCGTCCCACATGGGACATCTGAAGGAGGCGGAAATCTATTGTTTCTCACACCGCAGCAACGAGAAGTACAAAACGCACTCGACCGATTTTGGTTCACGTATTACACGAAGTCGCTCACCGCCGAGCAGCGCATCGAACTCGCGGACCAATTCGCGGTAGAGTGGCTTGATCGTCCAAAGTTCAAAATAGATAGCGAGTTTATCAGGCATCCAGCGACCTTAAAGCGAAGTTTCAGCCGTTCCCACACAGTCGCCGACGTGCTAGCGGACTTTATCATGCGAGTCGATCAAGTGGCGGAGCGTTCGGCAGAATATCCGATCAGCAATCCCGACCACCAAGTTAAGGGTGACAGAGATCGACGGGAGAACGAACGGTCAGTATATAACCAGTACCAAGAAGATGAAGCGGAAAAGGACGAACAAGCACGCATACCGCCGTACTCGGTGAGAGAAAGCGACATTGTACTCGAAAACTCCGCGGAGGACATCTTATTCAAAGAAGCGTCGCCAAGCGTCAAACAATTCCGAGCTCAATTACGGAAGGTAAAGGAGTTTGCAGAGTTTTACGCCACTACATTCGCTGATGAATACGGATACGATAAGCAAGGAGCTCTACGATTAATCAAACGGCTGGGCCTGTCGCGTGTTCGAGAGTGTGAAATTTGTGGCGGTGCTTATTATGCCCATGACTTGCGGCAAAGATATTGCGATTGTCAACAGAACCCTATCGAAAATTTGTCTACGTGTCAGCGAATAGCCAAACAAATAGGCGATTTAGTACGGGAAAAGTCCATTATATAGTAGGAGGCCAGTTCGGAAGCCCTTTTATTTTGGGCTGATAGTTAAAAAAATTATAGGAAGGGTGAATAAAGTGGACGCTCAAACGTTTCGTAATGTTCGCTTGTACCTAGGCTATGATCAAAGTGAGTTTGCGAAGTTACTAGGCGTCAGAAACACCTACGTGTCAATGATGGAAAATGGGACTAAGCCAGTCAGCGATGCCGTGCGAATGAAGATTGCTAGGCAATTTACGTTAGGTCGTGATTTTGTGGATGCGGTTGAAGCTTTCTCTTTTTTGGGGAGTTTATCAGAAAAATAACATAAGTATCCAATATGAATTTATCATAGTTGGTTTGTAAAGTCAAACGACTTGGAGGGGGGTGAGCGAGTGAGCGACAAAGAACGAATCGAACTACTTATCTCATATTTACAAGTGTTGTGTAACGTAAGCAAGGCGGAAGTTAGAGTCTTCGCTGAAATGCAACGTACGGTTGCGGAAATTGAACGACTATTAAACTAAAAAACGAACGAGGGAGAGAGTGAACAAATGACGATCAAACAAGCGCAATTAATCTATCGACTAGCCTACATGGAGCAAACGTTAAAGCAGGCGGCAGGTGATCGCCGATGACCAACGTGAAGACTTGCAATCGTTGCAATCGAACGAAGCTGATCGAGGAATTTAACAAAAATCCGAAGATGAGGGACGGACGACTTAATCAATGCCGTGAGTGTGTCCGTGAGTATCGCAGGCAAAACGCCGATAAACTTAGAGAGCAGTCTCGGCGATATAAAGAGGCAAACCGCGAGGTCATCCTAGAAAGAGACCGTCAATGGCGCCGAACAATCGAGGGGCGTGCGCGTAAAGCATTTGATAAGTCGAATTGGAAATGTCGCCAGTACGGAAAAAGCACCTCATTGACATATGAAGATGTATTGACTGAGTTCAAGGAAACTAAAACATGTCCATACTGCAACACTGCGCTCGGGATGGAGCCTGGCAAACAAAAGCCGACACTTGAACATATTTATTCGCTCAACAAAGACTTGGGCGGTGTAAATAATGTCGTAAATATATTAGCAGTCTGCGAGGCTTGTAATCATAAAAAGGGAGATATGCACGTCTACAACTATTATCAATCCAGCGACAAGTTTACGGACGAGCTGTGGGAACGATTTATTGACAAATCTGTGCGCCGCTTAGTTAGCGGTGAAGTTACTGAGCGGAGGGTTCGACAGTTCGAGGCCGGCATGAAGATAGAAGCAGACAAACCGTGGCATCAAAGCGTGAAAGGTAATAAGGGGAGCGAGGCAAGTTGACAAACGAACTATGGCGCTATAATACCGGCTGGCTGTGCGGTTATACAGAAGACCGCGAGCTGATTCGGCGCATCAAGCGATATAAAAAAGATTGGGAGATCATGGCGGACTACTTTAAAGGTAGCCGCCTTATTGGCGTTCAGTTTAAAATACCGATCGAGCAGCGACGGCCGGCCGAGCGAATGTTTGAAGCGAAAACGACATGACAGATTTTAAAGAAAATAAAGCGATTTAAGCGTGTTTAAGTCTTGCCCTACTATTTATATTCGAAAGAAAAAAGGCGGGCTAAAACACGCTAATTTTAACGAAAATCTGTTCGTTACACACATTTTTTAAGCCAGGAGGGGTCACCTATACAAATTACGATATGTCGTGGCCAAAAGTCGCTCGTCCGAGTGATTAAAGATGGTCGCGTCTTTTACTTTGATGCGGGGCCACACACGACGGAGCAGCGTATCAAGGAAATTGCGGTGAGCAGCTTCGTCAAAATGCGAAACAAATCGGAGGCGATGTGGGTTGGAAAAAGCAAAACGAGGTAAGAGACGGCCGCCAAAGCGGTTGGCCGGTACTACGGAAAGGGGTGATTAAAAATGAGAAAAGGTAATATCTCGTATTTTTTAAAGTGTTACCGGAAAAGCGGCTGTAAATTATCCTAACAAAAAAATGAAAAGGACGTGAAGAAATGGAAGAATTAGAACAAGCACAAGCGACAGAATCAATCGAATCAACCGAAGCGGCGGAACAGCCGAAACCGGACGAGATCATACAGCGGCTTGAAGCAGCAGAAAAGGCGTTAAAACAAAAAGATGTCGAATACGGCTTTTATAAACGAGCTAACGAGGCGGGCATCCAAAATATCGACCAGCTCATGCCGTACTTAAACCTTGACGCATTGAGCGAGGACAAAGAAGGCGCCGATCCACTCGGGGATGTCATAGGCATTTTGTCCGGAATAGCCCCAGTAAAAAAAGAAACAAAGGTGATCGGCGTCCCTTCTAATGGAGGAGCACCACCGGAAAAATCAAGAGAAGCACTGCTGCGAGAAGCCAGCGAGAAAGCAAGACGAACAGGGCGCGTGGAAGATCGCGTCGCATTTAGCACACTAAAACTAAAATTATTCGGAGGTAATAAATAATGACATTAATCTATAACCAAGACCTAATCGGAAAGAAACAATCGGTAGTTGACGAAATCTTACTCTTAAATCCTAATCAGACGCCAATGATTAACTTGCTCGGCTTTAGCGAACCAGTCACGGCAACAACCCACGTATGGTACGAAGATGAAGTCTTTGCTACCAAGTCCACAGTAACAACAGCGGCAGCAGCCGACGTAACAGAATTAGTAGTCGCGGATGTCGAAGCCTTTCGAGGTGATATCGTTGTAAAAGTCGATGAAGAATTGATGCTTGTTCAGTCGGTTGATCCGGCAGCTAAAAAGATCACAGTCGTTCGCGGCTACTCGGGAACGACGCCAGTAGCCATTAAAGCCAATACGGAAATTGAGGTCTTATTCGTACGCGGCGAAGAAGGCGCCGAAGCCCGTCAAGCACGCTACAAACAGCGTCAGCGTGCAGAAAACTATACGCAAATCTTCGATGAAAGCGTCGAAGTATCAGGCACGGCTGAAACGGTAGCGCAATATGGAATCAGCAATCTGTATGAGTACGAGAAGGCGAAGAAAGAATTAGAACTTGCGCTTCAACTTGAAAAAGCCGTAATCAACGGGATTATGTTCGATGATGGCAAGGTTCGTCAAATGCGCGGTATCCGTAACTTCATCCAAACGAACGTTACAGACGCGGCTAATGCGGATATTACGATCCAAATGCTGAACGACATTTCACAGGCGGTTTATTCAAAGGGTGGCTTTGCAAGCGGCGGCCAATATGCGTTCGTGGTGCCGGCCAAGCAAAAGCGTAAAATCAGCGACCTGCAAAACGATAAACTTCGCCTTGTTCAATCCGAAACAGCACGCGGGCAAGTAGTCGATTATATCGTCAATGACTTTGGAAAATTCCAGGTCGTGATGAACGACAACTTAAAGTCGGACGAGTTGTTATTTATCGACACAAACCGTATTAAGATTCGACCACTTGGCGACCGTGCGTTTCACCACAAATTGCTCGGAGTAACCGGAGATCGAACACAAGGTATGCTTGTTGGCGAGTATTCGCTTGAATTAACGCAAGAAAAAGCACATGCACGCATTAAAGGACTAGCTTAATAAACGACCATGTCCGCAGGCTCTTTAGCTTGCGGGCTTTTTCATTTATCAAATTGCGGAAAGGAACGATGAAATTGAGTAAACGAAGACTAAACGAGAAGCAGATCGCAGCAATCACGATTTTAGCGCAACCCAAGCGCGCCGGCATGACCTATGACGATGTAGCTAAAGAGGTTGGCGTCGCACGCTCAACTGTTTTCGAGTGGAAAAAGCAGGACTTGTTTTGCGAGGAGCTAAAAAAGGAAATCGTTCGCAACACAATCGACCGGTTGCCGGAAGTAATGGAAGCTGTGCCGGACATTATTATTCGCGACGGGAACGCGGCAATGCTTCGAACGCTTCTACAAGCTCACGGGCTATTGACAGACAAAGTGGCCGTTGAGCAAAAAAGTGAAGCAGGCAGCGTCGATTTAGATGCGATGCGTGCGGATATCAAGCGTATGAGGAGCGGTAAGTAATGAACGACTTAAAAAGATTACTAGTAGCATGTCGACAAGTTATCGACTGTCTGCCTGGTCGCATGAGCAAAAGAAAGCTCAAGGCGGTTGAGCGATGCAGGACAACGATGCAAGCGATGGGCAACGCTAAAGCCATCGAACTGATTGACGCAGTAGCTGATTTCGGTGTTGCTTATAACGCAGGCGAATCATGGGTCGACGTCGAACAAGCGGCGGCAAAAATCATGCGACTATTTGACGAACTAAGCGAGGTTGAACGCGAATGATGGATTTAACGGCGGTCATCCGCCTAAACGACCAAATGTCCGGCAAGCTGCGCCGAATCCAATCGCAAATGAAGTCATTCAGCCAGGCTACTAATCAGACGGCAAGCACGACAGCGCAATTTGCGTCTAGTCTACCGGCAATGGCGTCGGGAGCATCGGTTGCTACAGCGGCGCTTGCACCGTTAGCGGCGGCGGCTGGAGGTCTTGCTTCATCGCTAGCAGCAGCAGGAGCTGGAGCGGTAGCATTTGGCGTGGTTGCTACTTCGGTGCTCGGAGATATATTCGATGCGGCTAAAGAGGTCGATACGATACAAGAAAAAATTGACAAAGCTACTACGGCGGACGCTCGCATTAAAGCGCAGGAAGAATTGGCGGCAGTTTACGGAGACTTATCAAAAGCGCAAGCGGGCGCACTCAAGGACTTGCAAGACTTTAAAGCGTTTTGGGGCGACTTTACCCAGCAGTTTGAGTCGCCGATCTTTGAAGCGTTCGGATCTAGTTTAAACGCAACTAAAGGATTACTCAAAGGTTTGGAGCCGACGATTAGTAGCGTAGCAACTGTAGTCGCCGAAACGATGGAAAAGGTAAATAAGTCGATGGATAGTCCGGCAATGAAGGAATTCTTCGGATGGCTAGAAAGTAACGCGGCCAGAAGCTTAACTAACTTCGCTACGATAGCGGGTAACACCTTTCACGGACTGATTGGAGTCTTACAGGCATTCGCACCGACCGGCGCATCCGTTGAAGAAAGTCTCGTAAAGATGTCGGAGAGCTTTCGCGAGTGGGGACAATCGCTGTCCGAGTCGGATGGCTTCCAGAAATTCATCGAATATGCCAAGCAGACGGGACCGGTTCTTATGGAAGTGTTCGGGAATATAGCGTCGATCATCGGTCAAACAGTCGAAGCCTTAGCGCCATTGGGCGCCGCACTATTGTCGGGTATCGCCAAGTTTACCGGATTTATTAAGGAGAATTTCGCATTGATTCGACCGATCATTATCGGAGCAGCGACTGCATTTCTTGCGTTTAAAGCTGTGAGCGTCATCATTCCGATCATACAAGGTGCAATCGCTGTATTTAACGGACTAAAAACGGCGCTTACGTTCGTTAAAACCGGCTTTACCCTAGTGCGTATAGCGATGCTCCTATTTCCAGGCGCTTGGATTGTCGTAGCAATCGGAGCGGTCGTAGCAGCCGGCATTGCGCTCTATAAAAACTGGGACAAAGTTAAAGCAATGGCAGAACGTTTAGTCAGCGCAGTTAAATCCGGTTGGGACAAGTTGCTCAAATGGACGAAAGATGTGTTCGGAAAATTGCCCGCGCCGATTCAATCCGCGTTGAAAACGGCGGGCAAGGCGGTTAAGTCGTTTTTCAGTCCGATGTTGAATTTTTTAGACCTCGCTAAAGAAGGCTGGAAAAAGCTGACGTCGCTCGTTAAAAACTTCAAGGTGCCGAAAATCAAGTGGCCGTCTCCTCCGTCTTGGATGAGCGGGGGCGGCGGTGGCGACGGCGCTAAAGGTAAAGGTAACTTCCACGGACTGTCCAACGTTCCATATAACGGATATACGACTGCGTTGCATAAGGGCGAAATGGTTCTTAATCGGAAAGAAGCCAACGCCTATCGCCAAGGATCAACTGGCGGTAACGTAATAAATTTGACTGTCCACTACAACGGCGGAGGGAGTTTAACGGAACAGGAAATGCACCGTTTTTCGAACTTCTTGATACGACAAATCGAACAGGCGGAGGGAGTTTAATGGCGAACAACAACGACGGAGGTTCGGGCTATACGTCCGGGCTTCCGTCTTTTTTTTGTGTTGCTGACGGGCGCTGTGTTGCATCGAGTATGAGCTTTGCGGGGGATAGTTCGGTTGGATGCGGAATTTCGGACTTGTAATTATTTCCGTAGAGGTATATAATTCGGATAAGGAAAGCGGTAGTGTATACTTATTTTCCGTATAATCAGCGAATAAATGACCGTGTGCCTATCGGAAGGATTAACGGCTCTTTTCACGACTCAAAATCGTGTTCCGTGAGGAGTGTCGGTTCGACCCCGACCACCGGTATTATAACATCGCTCGCCAATGCGATGAAATCAACGTTTCTTACAAAATGTAAGAAACGTTTTTTATTTATCGTCAATACGATTCTTAGAAAAATATCGTGTACATAAAATCGTGTGCGAATCCTGTCATTAAACAAGGAGGAATTAAGAAATAGCAAGGCGTACAAACGAATTATTAATTGAAGAATTATCCATTATTAACTCACCAAAAGCAGTAAAAGAAATTGATTTTAAAATCGCTTTTTCTTTATTTGTTGATGATTGCCAAATCAGAAATCTAAGACCTCAAACAATCGACTTAGTGATATTAAATTACTCAAAGATCGCAAAAAGGTTGTTGAAACCTTTACCAATGAACAGCTACAAACACTTTTTAATCAGCCAAATTTGCGTTCGTTTGTTGGGGTAAGGAATTATACATTCATGCTTTTACTACTTGAAACAGGCGTGCGTGTGAGCGAATTAGAAGGAGTTTGTGTTCAAGATATTTTGTGGAATGAATCTAAACTTCATATAAGGAATACAAAAACCTATAAAGAGCGGATCGTGCCTATTCAGTTAAAGATGAAAAACCAATTACAGAAGTATATTCAAATACGAGGAGTAATGGAAACAGATGCTTTTTTTGTATTGTACTTATGGATTAGTTAAAATAAAAATGTGAAACATAATGAATCAGTTTTTAATAAAGGAGTGTGTCCTTTTGCATTGTTTTTGTGAGAATAAGGAAACTTTTGATTTAAAGGTTGAAGGTGATGTTGATACAGACCCAATTTGGTGTAATCAATGTTGTTGTAACTTTGATATTGAAGAAGTTCCCATTTCAGATGAATTAAAAGAAGAACTTATGAGATGGGGAATGATGTACGGTAAGTGGATTGATTGGAGTAAAGATACATTACGCTCCAACGGAATTGAGATGGAAAATGACTTTAATAAAATAGGTCAAAAGCTAACAGAAAAAGTGAAGAAAGAACTTGGTAACAAATATAAATTGAGATTTTCTCCTTCTACTTCGGCAAGGTTATATGCTGGTTTAGAGTTTTGACTATCATCTAATAGATGCGTTTCTGTTCTAAGCAGGAACGCCTTTTTAACATGGAGAAAAGGGAGAGGTAACTTCAAACCCTTTTGTATCTGTATGAACAATAAGGAGGAATAAAAAATGGCAAGGCGTACAATATAATAGCTTTTTCAGTGGATTGTTTTCCGCTTCTAGTTGTTTGAATTTAGTCGGTGAAATCGTTTCATTCTTACCCATTTGTACACTAAGTTGGGAATGAGATCATGCCTTCTAGCCCTTGTTTCTACGATGCTGGTGTTGTCCTCTCAAATGTGCCTAATTAAAAATAAGCAAAAAAAAGCCCCGCTTTCACAGGTTAAGAAAACACTATATAGTATCCCCTTTTTTGATTTTAAGAAATTTGAAGTAGATTACAATAGCTGATACTAACGAAATTAAAGCAATTATTTTTAATACACGAAAAGGATTAACCCCTATTTGAGAACCAAAAATACTAGGTATGCTTGCACCAGTTAGCAGTAAAGAAACTAATCCTAAAGCAATAAAACCCCACATATAAATTCTTGCTTTTTTTGGATTCATTTTTTCTACACTTCCTTTTATCATATATACGATTAACCTCCTAAAATATCCTTAAGAGTTTTGACAGGTTGCTTATTCAAATAACTGCCCCGTTAATTGAATAACAGGGAAAAATTTTAGAGAAGGATGATAAAATATAAATCAAATAATTTAATCGAGGTGTGTTGATTGAGTAATTTTGTTTTTCTTAAGAATACTCAAGGTTTATGAAATAAGATGGCTTTAGATTTTGCAACAAGTTCTTGTTTATCGTTAAAAATTGAGCACTCTGTGTGAATTAAGCTTCTACCTTGTTTTTCAATTTGTGCATTTGCAATTAAGTGTGATCCAGTAGCTGGTTTCAAAAAAGAAACATTTAAATCAACGGTTAGCACTTGTTGTATACCGTTTTCATTTGCTGGAATCAAGTTTGACATGGCAACATCAGCTAATGAAGAAATGACGCCTCCATGTACAACACCGGCACTATTTAAGAAAAGGTCTTGGACTGGCAAGCTAATTTGCAAATTATTATCATCAATCTTTTTGTATTCAAAACCTAAAAATTCGTCAAATGGCTGTTTTATAAACATAAATACACCTCTTCTTATATAGTTTTAACGCTGCAAAATAGCTTTTTACAAATGGCTATCTTTTCTTCTCCTTCTACTGTACCGTAAGCTATCCAAACAATAACTATCTGTATAATCTCTAATACGATATCCTTTTAAAAAATCCTGCTTATTCTACAAAATGGACCGTTTTGGGATATTAAACTAACTTTCATTGGGATTTAGAAAGTATGCTAAGGAAAAGAAAATATTAAATATAGAACGGCATTGTCTATCCAATCAACATTAATTCATTTAAATATAAAAAAACTATTGACCTTAAATGATTTTTATTGTAAAATATTAAATGTTCCGTTAAGAGAAATAAACTTTTATGCGGGTGTAGTTTAATGGTAAAACCTCAGCCTTCCAAGCTGATGTCGTGAGTTCGATTCTCATCACCCGCTCCATACATATTGTTACTAACGCAATGTTTTATTCTTTAGAATAAAATGTTGCGTTTTTTACTGTTGTATGGAATAATTCCTTAGCAAATTAATCATTCTCTGAAAGGAGAAGAAAGATGAACTATGATGTATTAAAGCAAGAGATTATTGCTTATAGCCGGGAAATCGGTATAGATAAAATTGGTTTTGCTTCTGCTGCCCCGTTTCTAGAATTGAAGGATCGATTAGTGCGTCAGCAGGAATTGAATTATGCTTCTGGGTTTGAGGAGAAGGATATTGAAAAGCGAGTGGAGCCTGCTAAAATTTTTGATCAGCCTCGTTCGATTATTGCGATTGCTTTAGCTTATCCTTCTAAAATGAAGGAGGTTGTGAAGGGGAAAAGAGGAGAGAGGCGAGGAGTGTTTTGTCGAGCTTCTTGGGGAGAGGATTATCATACAGTTCTTCGAGATCGATTGAGTCAATTGGAAGCTTTTATCTCATCTAAAGTGCCTGAAGCTCGCTTTCGTTCGATGGTTGATACGGGAGAGTTAGTAGATCGAGCTGTGGCTGAACGAGCAGGAATCGGGTGGAGCGGAAAGAATTGCTCGATTATTACTCCTGATTTTGGTTCGTATGTGTATTTAGGAGAGATGATTACGAACTTGCCATTTGAGCCAGATGAACCAATAGAAGAGCGTTGCGGGACTTGTACGAAATGTATAGATGCTTGTCCGACAGGTGCATTAGTGCAAGGTGGACAGCTGAATTCGAGCCGTTGCATTGCGTTTTTAACGCAAACGAAGGATTTCATGCCAGAGGAGTTCCGGGATCATTTAGGGAATCGTTTGTACGGCTGCGATACGTGTCAGGCGGTTTGTCCGGAAAATAAAGGAATGGATTTTCATTTTCATGAGGAAATGGAGCCTTCAAGTGAGGAAGTAAAGCCACTGCTTGAGCCATTACTTCAAATAGGTAATAAAAAGTTTAAAGAGCGTTTCGGTTATATGTCTGGTTCATGGCGAGGAAAAAAGCCGATACAGCGAAATGCCATTATTGCTTTAGCCCATTTTAAAGAAACATCTGCCTTGCCTAGTTTAATTCAAGTGTTGAAGGAAGATGTACGCCCAGTGATGAGAGGAACAGCAGCTTGGGCCATTGCTAAAATAGGAGGGCTGGAGGCGAAAGAAGCTCTCTTAAAGGCAAAGGAAAAAGAAACAGATCCGGAAGTTAGGAAAGAAATTGATCAAGGATTAGCTTCATTGAATCAATAATAACCACCCCTCTTTCATGCATATGCTTAAAATAAAACTGGCGTCAAAAGCTAGCTGAATAAAAGCGGAGAACGTGCTTGAAAAAGGGAGGCATATTATGTATCAACAGCTTCAACAAAGATTAGAACAGCGCTTGAATCAACTTTTAGACGATAACATTTCTTGTGTGGATGAAAAGATTTTACGAAAGAAGCAGTTGTTACAAATAAGATATTGTCAGCTTTTAAAAGCAAAAGCATCAGCAAAGATATTGTTTGAAGATCAGAATGAAATTCGATATAAAGTTCATTTAAAATATTTAATGAAGCAAAAGGATTATTTATATCTTGAAGAAGAAGTCGAGCATCGAGTGGCAGCAAAGTATAAACAAGAGATTGTAGACGATCGGGAACAGTTGCTTCTTTCTGAAGTGATCCCTGTAGACAAATTAGTGCTAGGTGATCGATACGAGGAGGAAAGGGCGACACCTTTTCACTATGATCGAATGCAAGCTGTACAATATGCGGAGCGTTGGTGGAATAGTCATAATCCAGCTTATCCGAAATTTTCTGTTG
Organism: Bacillus sp. FJAT-52991; assembly: GCF_037201805.1. Taxonomy (GTDB): domain Bacteria; phylum Bacillota; class Bacilli; order Bacillales; family Domibacillaceae; genus Bacillus_CE; species Bacillus_CE kandeliae. The sequence goes on from NZ_CP147404.1 coordinate 854,186, forward strand.
ACTGTACTAATTATATTTCCCAATGTTTACGGGCAGGAGGCTCCCCTATGCGGGGGCAACCTCATAAAAATAAGGGCTGGTGGGTTGGTGGAAAAATGTGGAGTTATAGCTGGTCTGTTGCTCACGCTCTACGATGGTTTTTACCTTCATCTCAAATTGGTTTACGAGCAACGGAAGTAAGCAGTCCAGATCAGCTTCAGCCAGGTGATGTGATTTGTATTGATTTTCAAGGGGATGGACGGTTTGATCATACAGTATTCGTCATAGCTCAAGATCGTCAAGGAATGCCGCTTGTCAACGCACATACAGCCAATAGCCGAATGCGTTATTGGAGTTATGAAGATTCAACCGCTTATACAAAAAATATTAAATATAAATTTATGAAGATCCAAGATGATCACACTTAATAATTAATAAATCAGTGGTATAATAAATTATTGGTTACAGTTTATCCCGCATTAACGGGCTGTAAGACCCCCACCTCAACATGGCAGAAGCAGTGCAGACGTATAGATAGGGGATCAACAGCCTGTAAATGCCCGATTGGTTCGGGCCTGCACGATGCAGGTTACAAAGGCGTTGCAACAGGACGTTGCGACTTTAGCCTTTGTTCTTCTTTTATCAGTGAGGGATGAAGAAAACCCCCACTGATTGAAGTTTCACTTTAAATAGGAGTTGAAGAATTTTGTCTATTAATGTCGTGCTATACCAACCTGAAATTCCAGCGAACACAGGCAATATTGCCAGAACTTGTGCAGCTACTGATACAACGCTTCATTTAATCCGACCGCTTGGATTTTCTACGGATGATAAAATGCTAAGGAGAGCAGGGCTTGATTATTGGCAGTTTGTTACAGTTGTTTATTATGACTCGCTAGAAGAGTTTTTTGAGAAAAATGCGAACGGAGAGTTTTACTATTTAACGAAGTTCGGTGAAAAACACCATGCTTCTTTCGATTATAGCGATCAGGAAAAAGATCACTTTTTCATTTTTGGAAAAGAGACAACGGGCTTGCCGAAGGATATCATTGAGGCAAATAAAGAACGTTGTTTACGCATTCCGATGAATGAAAATGTCCGTTCACTAAACTTATCGAATACGGCGGCTATTCTTGTATATGAAGCCCTTCGACAGCAACAATTTTTACATTTAAAATAAAGGCTATGTTAAAGTGTCGTGTTGATTATTTAACAAAGCCAAAATAAAAAAGCATTGCAGATCGCCTGCAATGCTTTTTTATTATTTTACTCCTGGTTTGTCATTATATCCGGCAGTAAAAATTGCGCTAAGGAAAGCTACAACAACACCTAAAATAAGTAATAGTCTCATAATTATGTACCCCTTTCAGTCATTTGTTTCATGCATAGTATCTTTATTATATCTTAAATTGAGGTTTATTGGAAACTGAACTTTTCTTCAATTTATTGCTCTCCATGTCTACGCCTTTTCCTTAGCATGTTCAAGCCTGTACGAGCATAAGCTTTAATAATCGTTCTCTAATCATACTAAACGGGGGGTCAATATGGATATTTTAAAGAAAATTGAACAATATCGAGAAGAAGAAGAGCAGCTAAAGTGGGAAGGCACTTTTGAAGAATATTTAAATATTATCAGAGAACAGCCATGGGTTGCCCAATCCGCTCATTCGCGAGTATTTCATATGATTAAAGATCAAGGTGTAGAAGAAGAGAATGACATAAAACAATACAGCTTTTTTAGTAATGAATTGTATGGATTAGAGGAGGCATTAGAGCGGCTTGTGGAAGAATATTTTCATCCAGCTGCCAAAAGGCTCGATGTGCGCAAACGTATTTTGTTACTAATGGGGCCTGTTAGTGGAGGGAAATCGACACTAGTAGCTATGCTTAAAAAAGGGTTAGAGACTTATTCAAGAACAGATAGGGGTGCGGTGTATGCCATTAAGGGCTGTCCAATGCACGAAGATCCGCTACATCTCATTCCGAAGCATTTAAGAGAAGATTTTTTTGAAGAATTTGGAATTCGTGTGGAAGGAAGTCTATCGCCATTAAATACAATGAGGTTACAAGAGGAATACGGTGGTCGAATTGAGGATGTCCTCGTTGAAAGAATCTTTTTCTCGGAGGATAAGCGGGTCGGAGTGGGTACGTTTAGTCCATCTGATCCTAAATCACAAGATATCGCGGATTTAACCGGCAGCATTGACTTTTCGACCATTGCAGAGTATGGATCGGAATCGGATCCAAGGGCGTATCGCTTTGACGGTGAGTTGAATAAAGCGAATCGAGGATTAATGGAATTTCAGGAAATGTTAAAGTGTGATGAGAAGTTTCTTTGGCATCTACTCTCATTGACCCAGGAGGGGAATTTCAAAGCAGGGCGATTTGCGTTAATTAGTGCGGATGAAATGATCGTCGCTCACACAAACGAAACAGAATACCGTTCATTTATTTCTAATAAAAAGAATGAAGCGCTTCATTCTCGGATTATTGTGATGCCGATTCCTTACAATTTGAGGTTATCTCAGGAGGAGCGAATTTACGAGAAAATGATTCGTGAAAGCGATGTAGCTGATGTGCATATTGCTCCTCATACGTTAAAAGTAGCCGCGATGTTTACGATTTTGACTCGATTGAAGGAGCCAAAGCGTGGAGATATTGACTTGATTAAAAAAATGAGGCTGTATGACGGGGAGAGCGTTGAAGGGTTTAATACGGCTGATGTCGAGCAATTGAAAAAAGAGTACCAAGATGAAGGAATGAGCGGCATTGATCCTCGTTATGTGATCAACCGGATTTCTTCAACAATCATTCGCAAGGAAGTGCCATCTATTAATGCCCTTGATGTGTTACGATCGCTGAAAGAAGGGTTGGATCAACATCCATCGATTACCAATGAGCTGCGGGAAAAATATTTAAACTTCATTTCAGTCGCTCGCAAAGAATATGACAATATCGCCAAAAAAGAAGTACAGAAAGCATTTGTTTATTCTTATGAAGAGTCGGCCAAAACGTTAATGGACAATTATTTAGATAATGTAGAGGCCTATTGTAATAAGTCAAAGCTTCATGATCAATTAACAGGGGAAGAGATCAGTCCAGATGAAAAGTTGATGCGTTCCATTGAAGAACAAATTGGCATATCGGAAAATGCGAAAAAAGCGTTCCGTGAAGAAATTTTGATTCGTATCTCTGCCTTTGCAAGAAAAGGGAAGCGATTTGATTATCATTCTCATGATCGTTTGCGTGAAGCCATCCAGAAGAAATTATTTGCCGACTTAAAGGACATCGTAAAGATTACGACTTCAACGAAAACGCCGGATGAACAGCAGTTGAAGAAAATTAATGAAGTGGTGGCTCGCTTAATTGATGATCATGGCTATAATTCGGTATCAGCGAATGATCTTTTACGATATGTTGGCAGTCTGTTAAACAGGTAGAACAGGAAAGAGGCAGCCATCATCGGCCGCCCTCTTTTTTCCTTTAATGAAAGGATTAAACAAAAGGTTGCGAGAAGGGAGATTCAAGATGAGTGACAATTACCATATTTCCCGGGAAAACTGGTCTCTCCATCGTAAAGGCTATGATGATCAGAAGAGACATAAGGATAAAGTGCAGGAAGCCATTCGTAAAAACCTCCCTGATTTAGTCACAGAAGAAAGCATTATTATGTCCAATGGCGAAGAAATGATTAAAATTCCCATTCGGTCGCTTGATGAATACAAAATTCGCTACAATTATGATAAGAATAAACATGTTGGTCAGGGGGATGGGGATAGTCAAATTGGTGATGTCGTGGCTCGGGATGGAAATTCTGCAGAAGGGCCGGGAAAAGGAAGCGGAGCAGGTGATCAAGCAGGGCAGGACTACTATGAAGCAGAAGTATCGTTTATGGAGCTTGAAAAGGCTTTTTTTAGCGAGTTAGCCCTTCCGAACTTAATGCAAAAAGAGCAAGCACCGTTTACAGTAGAGGATATTGAATTTAATGATATTCGCAAAACAGGTCTAATGGGAAATGTGGATAAAAAGAAAACGTTAATGAGTGCATTTAAAAGAAATGCTCTCACTGGTGAACCGAAATTTCATCCGATTTTTCCAGAGGATTTGAAGTTTCGCACATGGAATGAAATCGAAAAGCCAGATTCAAGAGCGGTAGTGTTAGCCATGATGGACACGAGCGGTTCGATGGGTGTATGGGAAAAGTATATGGCGAGAAGCTTCTTTTTTTGGATGGTTCGCTTTTTGCGGACAAAGTATGAAACGGTTGAAATCGAATTTATTGCTCATCATACAGAAGCAAAAGTCGTTGATGAAGAGCATTTTTTCTCTAAAGGTGAAAGTGGAGGGACGATTTGCTCCTCTGTTTATCGGAAAGCGTTAGAATTGATTGAAGAGAAATATGATCCAATCCGTTATAACATTTACCCATTCCACTTCTCCGATGGTGACAATCTCTCCTCTGACAATGCTCGCTGTGTCAAGCTTGTCGAAGAGCTGATGGAAAAAGCCAATATATTTGGATATGGAGAAGTCAATCAATATAACCGCAACAGTACGCTAATGACGTCCTATAAAAACATTAAAAATGAAAAATTTCGCTATTATATTTTGCGACAAAAAGCAGATGTTTTTTATGCAATGAAGAAATTTTTTGAAAAAGAGGAATCATAAGATGGTATCTCCGCCTTATTTTTGGGTGGAGATATTTTTTTGATGCACTTATTAAGCAATGAGAGAAAGGAATTAGTGATATAATAAAATCAAGTTACTTTCCAATAGATAAAAAACGTAGGAGGAAAAAATGAATCAGAGCGTAGTGAAGGCTTTGAAACTACTTGATTTTTTTCTAGAAGGTCAGAAAGAATTAACATTGGGAGAAATCACGCAAAAATCAGGTATGCCGAAACCAACTGTTTTTCGCTTTCTTTCATCTTTAGAAGAATGCGGTATGCTAATGAAATCTAGACATACAGGTCAGGATGTACGCTACCATTTAGGATTGAAATTGCTTGAACTTGGAAATGTGGTGGCTGATCAATTGGAAATTCGTACCATTTCTAAACCATGGATGGAAAGACTGTGTCACGATGTGAATGAAGATGTATTGTTAGCTACTTTAGATGGAAATGAAGCTGTTTACATTGAGAAGATAGAAAGCAATCAAAAAGTCAGGTTACATATTCGAGTAGGTAAGCGCTCTAATTTATATACAGGATCAGGCCCCAAGTTATTATTAGCCTTTTTATCAGAAGAGCAACGAAAAAATGTCATTGCCCAAATAAATATTGAAGAAAATGCCGATCACTTGATTCAGTCGGAGGAAGCTCTTTTTCATCATTTAGAGCAAATTAAAAATCAAGGATACTCCGTAAGTGTTGGTGAGCAAGAGCGGGAGACAATAGGTATTTCTTATCCAATTCGAGATTATTCCAATCAAGTCATTGCCGCTCTTAGTGTAAGTGGACCCGTTAGTCGTATGCATGAGCAGTTTTTAAAGGAAATTCAATGGAAAACAAAAGAGACAGCCTTAAATATTTCTAGAGAACTCGGTTATATTGAATAAGCAAAAAAGCTGTGACAGTCGTCAACAGCTTTTTTGGATTGAAGTTTCACTTTATTGGCTGATTGCAGAATTCGATTCTTCCGCATAATAATCTGCGTGCTTTTTTTCTGATTGATCCACAATTTTCGCGCCGACAATATCACCTGTGACATTACAGCAAGTAAAAATCATATCGACGATTACATTAATGCCAGCGGTTAATCCGATAATCTCAATCGGTAATCCAGCTTGAGTGAAGACAATGGACATCCCAATCAGTCCAGCACCTGGAACACCTGCTGTTCCAATGGCAGCTAATGTTCCAGCAATGACTACGCCAAAGAGGGCTGAAAGACTTAAATCTATGCCAGCGATTTCTGAGGCGAAAATCACTCCTACTCCAAAGCGAATCGCTGAACCATTCATATTAACAGTGGCCCCAATTGGTAAAGTGAAATTAGCTACACGATCACTTATGCCGGCCTTTTCAGCTGCTTTTAATGTCACAGGAAGGGTGCCAAGACTGCTGCAAGTAACAAACGCTGTCATAATTGCTTCTTTCGTATTTTTAATAAAAGGAATGACGGGCACTTTAAAGGCTTTTAAGATGATTGGAAAAATGACTAACATTTGAAAGAGAACGCCTACATATGAAGTGATGACAAAATCACTTAAAGCAAGGAGTGTATCCATACCTTGGTTTCCGATCGTTGAAGCAGTAATTCCAAACACACCAATTGGAGCATACTGTAAAATTCCGTTTAAAATTCGAAAAGTGACTTCACTTCCGGCCTCACTAATTTTGAGTAATAGGTCGCCCATCTCTTGCATTTTTACTTCATGAGAATGCCGCATAAAAGAAATAGCAAATCCAACAATAACAGCGACAAAAACGACAGCTAAAATGTCACCATTGGCGAAAGCTTGGAAAATATTAGAGGGAACCATATTGGTCAATGAATCAACTAAAGATGTTTTTTCAGGGACCTCGAAGTTAGAAGAGGTTGGTAATGATAAGCCTTTACCAGGAACCATTAATTTTGCAATGCAAATTCCTGTTACAACCGCAACCGCTGTCGTGAGGATATAATAAGGAAAGATTTTCCCTCCAATTCGCCCAAGGTCTTTTGGATTAGAATGGTTAACAGAAATAATTAAAGTCAGTAAAATTAAAGGGACGACAATCATTTTTAATAAATTAAGGAATAGAGTTCCTAAAGGAGCAACCACTTGATTAGAGGGACCAAATAATAGGCCGCAAATTAACCCAAAGATAAAGCCAGAAGTAATTTTCACCATGAAAGATTTTTGGCGGTACCAGTTCCAAAGCTTTAACATAAATAACCTCCTAAAAAATAATAATGTAACTTATTTGTATACGCTTACAAACGGAAGGTATCTTAACCTATTCCCACTTTGGAAACCCGGCTGTCTCATAATAATCTCATTCTTTTATGTGAGACAGCCTGTCAATGATGATTAATGGTTTTTTCTCAAATCACTAATTGTTTTTGAGACAGAGATTTGTTCCGGGTCCATTCTAAGTTCAAGCAATGTTGGAAGGGGATTGCTGATGGCTTTTTTTAACGCTTCTTTAAATTGGTCAGCTGTATCGATTAGTTCAGCTGAAGCCCCCATTGCTTGAGCGAGCAATACAAAATTAACATTTCCAAGGTTCGTACCAATCACTCTCTCAGGAAAATTCATTTCTTGATGCATACGAATGGTTCCATACACTTGATTATTATAAATAATTGAAAGAATAGGGATTTGATAACGCACAGCTGTTTCTAGTTCCTGAATCGTCATCATCGCACCGCCATCGCCAGACAATGAAACAACCGGGACGTTAGGATTCGCGCATTTTACACCAATCGCTGCTGGAATACCATACCCCATTGCTCCAGATGTAGGTCCGATATAAGTTTTTTCCTTCGTAAATGTAAAATAGTTATGAAACCAAGTAGCAAAGTTGCCGGCATCATTTGTAAAGATGGTTTCTTGCGGAAGTTCATTTTGCAGAATATGAATTGATTGTTGATAGGTAATGGATTCGTTTGTCGGTTCCTTCACTTGAAGTTCTGAGTGTTTAACGAATATGTCACGGCGTTCTTTAGCCCATTGAACAGCTTCTGGGTTTAATGTAAGTGGCATGCTAGACATGACTTTTAACGCTTCTTTCGCATCTGACAGGATGCCGATTGCCGGTGTAAATACTTTCCCGATCGTCTCTTCACTAATATCAATATGAATTAATGTTTGCTGGTCATTAAATAAAGAGTAATCTTGAGAGGTAATTTCCGATAGTCTTGAACCTGCTACCACAATTATATCCGCTTGTTTTGCTGTTTCTAATATGGCCTTTGGAGTGCCGAGACCTAAATGTCCTACATATAAGTCATGATTGTTAGGAAATACATCGTGACGTCTAAAGGAAGCCATAACTGGAATACCTGTAGAATGAGCAAGTGTTAACAGCTCTGTTTCGGCATTTGCTCGCACCACGCCGCCTCCCGCGATGATTAACGGTTTTTTTGCTTCCTTTAATAAAGCGAATGTCTTTTCAATTTCGGAAGTAGAAGGAGCTGGATTAGAGCGGTTCAGTGTAGGCATAAACTTCATTTCAGCCGTATCTCTCAGCATATCTTCTGGCAATGAAACAACTACGGGACCAGGTCTTCCTGATTTAGCTATTTTGAATGCACGGCTAACTAGTTCTGGTATTCTTGCTGCTTCTTTTATTTCTACTGTCCATTTGGCGATATGACTAAAAAACTGATCAAGCTCTACTTCTTGAAAGCCTTCGCGTCCTCGGAAAGCTGTATGGACTTGCCCTAAAAAAACAACCATGGGTGTGGAATCTTGATAAGCTGTATGGACACCGATGGCTAAATTTGTACCTCCAACTGCTCGGGTTGCCATTACTACACTTGGCTCTCCAGTTGATTTTGCATATCCTTCTGCCATAAATGAAGCGCCGCCTTCATGACGGCAAGAGATCAATTCAATAGAAGGTTCATCATACATGGCATCCATAACAGGGAGATAGCTTTCTCCTGGTACACAAAATACTTTAGCCACACCTGCTCTTTTTAAACAAGCGACAACTCCTTGGCCACCTGTTAATGTTTTCGTTTCAACCATTTGCTGTTCGATCATTTATTGACTCCTCACTTTCAAATTACCTATTCTTTTAAATAAAATGTGGCGACTGCTTCCCGATATTCTTGCAGTCCATGATAAGGAGAATAAGTACTATTTTTAGGGTCCTCCAATTCGTGTTTCATCGCTTTAATGACAAAAGTCGGCGTGAGGAGATCAGGCGCTCCTATGCCTAAATCAATGACATCTATCCCTTGAGCCGTTAATTATTTTTTCTTCTGATCAATAGATGAAAAAAGTAGGGAGGAAGGTGTTGGATTTTTTTCGATGTAAACAAAATAATTTTCCCTTCTTTATATATCATTATTTAAAATGCTATTTCATTTAATGAAATTATAAGATGTTTCTTTGTTATTTTCAATATATTTTTCTAATAATCAGAAAATTAACCAAGAAGTTAAAAGGTTTGACCTTGATCACTCAATGTTGTAAAATTATCTCGAATTCAAGATAATTTTTGAAAAGGGGATGGCTAATAATGATCGAGGTTTATCCTGCTAGTTCAAGATATTCAGCCAATCACGGCTGGTTAAAATCAAATTTCAGTTTTTCTTTTGCGGAATATTATGATCCAGCGAATATGCAATTTGGTCCAATGAGAGTACTGAATGATGACTGGGTGGCTCCTAAGAGAGGCTTTGGGATGCATCCTCATTCAGAGATGGAGATTGTTTCAATTGTACTGAAAGGATTTTTAGAGCATAAAGACAGCAGTGGACATTCAGCTGTCACGACTTATGGCGAAATACAGCGGATGTCGGCTGGAACAGGTATTTTCCACTCTGAAATGAATCCGTCGGCTGATGAGGAAGTCAATTTATTGCAGCTTTGGTTTATGCCTGATGAAGCAGGATTGACGCCTTCTTATGAACAAACAAAGTACGATCTTAAGAAGCTTAAAAATCAGCTACTGCCAGTTGTCACTAAAAACCCAACATCTAATGAAATGGCTCATATTCACCAAGATTTAACCATTTATTTATCAGAAATAGATAAAGGGGAAACGATTCAATTTGAACAGCCAGCTGGGCGACGGGTATTTTTGATGATTCTTGAAGGACAGGCACGAGTCAATCACCAATATCAGCTTGGGGCAAGAGATTCTGCTCGAATAACGAATGTGCCCACTTTAACCATTGAAGCAGAGGAAAATGTAAAATTGATGTTGATCGATCTTCCATAACAGTGAGCGATTATTTCCTTTTGTTACTGGCTATAATAGCTATAGACGTAGCACAAGGAGTGGAATAGAAGCATGAAGAAAGATGAACAAAGACAAGAGGAAGAAAATTTGTCATTAGAGCAAAAAGAGAAAATAGAACAAGGGATCGATATTGAGCCGCAGCGTGAACCGGAAAAACCGAATCAAATGTGAAAAAGCTAGGATGCATCGGGCATCCTAGCTTTTATTAATGAGGTAAAAACACAACTTGATAAAAGAACAGAACAGCAAATATATAGACAAGCGGATGCACTTGACGGAATTTCCCTTGCACGACCTTCAGCAGTGGATAGGAAATGAATCCAAGGGCAATCCCTGTTGCGATACTTGATGTGAGAGGCATGCTAAGTATAATTAAAAAGGCTGGAAATGCTTCATCTAGACTTTGCCAATCAATTTTCGCTACACTTTCCATCATTAAGCAGCCAACAATAATTAACGCGGGAGCAGTAATAGCTGAGATACCGGAAACGGCACTCACAATCGGACTGAAAAAGGCAGCTATTCCAAACAACACTGCGACGACAACAGCTGTTAAACCAGTACGCCCTCCTGCAGCAACTCCTGTCGACGATTCAATGTAAGCACTTGTTGGACTTGTCCCAAATACAGCTCCGACAGAAGAGGCAACTGAATCAGCGAGCAGTGCTTGACGGGCGCGTGGCATCGTATTTCCTTTCATCAAACCAGCCTGTTGAGCAACAGCAATCATCGTACCTGTCGTATCAAAAAGCGTCACTAATAGAAAAGAAAAGACGATAGCATACAAGTCATGTTGAAAGACATCACTAATCGCTGTGAGTGGATTGCTAATAATCAATCCTTCAGGAAGCGATGGCATAGACAATAGTTCACTTGGGAATTTAAGCTGATTTGTAAAGTAAGCAATTGTTCCTGTAATGATCATCCCAATGAATAAGGCACCATTAACTCTTAACACCATTAAAACCATCGTAACAGCAAGACCTATTAAAGTAAGAATCGCGTTAGGACTATGTAAGTCACCAAGTTGCACTAAATTATCTGGGTGGTCCGTAATGAGCCCACTCAGTCGCAAGCCGATGAAAGCGATAAATAAGCCAATTCCCGCTGTGATTCCATGCTTTAAGTTACTGGGGATTGCCTCAATTAGCTTTTCACGAAATGAAGTAAGTGATAAGGCGATAAAAAGTAATCCAGCGACAAACACAGCTGAGAAAGCGGTTGAATATGTAATATCTTCATGTGCACCGACAACTGAAACGGTAAAGAATACATTTAATCCCATACCAGGTGCGATGGCAATAGGGTAATTTGCAAATAAGCCCATCCATAATGTTCCGATGACCGTAGCAATGATGGTAGCAGTAAACACTTGTTCAAATGGAACGCCAGCAGATTGCAAAATCATTGGATTGACAACAATAATGTAGACCATAGTGAAAAATGTTGTGATCCCAGCCATAATTTCTTTTTTTACAGTCGTCCCATTTTTCTGTAAATTAAACATAAGGAACCTCCAAAATACGAACATTAAAAAGCACACTTAATATAATATTCGTTTAATGCCTAAGTTGCAACAATAATTTTAAAAAATAACCTCATATGATGGTTTCTTTCGCTTTTATCAAAAAAAACAAGCCAATGAAAAGATTAAAAATAACCTTTTATTAGCTTGTTTTGTGTTTATCCCGCATTAACGGGCTGTAAGACCTTCCACTTCAACATGGCAGAAGGAGCGCAGGCATGTAGGTGGGGGATGAAGAAAACCCCCACTCATTGAAGTTTCACTTTATTTCGCAAAAGTTATTAGCTGATCAATTGGCAGACGGTCTGTTGCACGAGCTGCTTTCAATGGTTTGCCGATCGTAATTAGCATAGTTGGTAAATAGCGATCGGATATTTGAAATTCTGATATTAATGCATTGACATTAAAGCCGCCAATCGGGCAAGTGTCCCAGCCAGTTGCTTTAGCGGCAAGCATAAGTTGCATAGCTGCTAAAGATGAGTTTAAAATAGCTGCATCTCGTGGGTATTCTGGTCGATTATAAGCCCCTTGAATTTGATTAGCTAGAATTTCTTTTAGTTCTGGTGTTAGCTCTCCTGCGGACACTCCAGGGTCAAAAACTGGATCGATATGTTTATTTCCTTCTAAGTCGCCAAGAATACAAATAACAGCTGAAGCTTCCACGATTTGCTTTTGATTATAGGCAATAGGAAGGAGTCTTTGTTGGGTTTCCTCCTTATTGAATACTAAGAAATGCCACTGTTGTAAGTTCCATGCAGAAGGAGCTTTTCCTGCTACTTCTAATAATTGTGTTAATTCGTCCTCTGAAATCTTAATCGATGGGTCATATATTTTTGTAGAATGACGACTTGCGGCTAACTCAAAAAAGTCTGACATATTTATTCCTCCTAGTTTATCATTGTTGAGATAATAAAAAATTAAAAACTATAATTATGTTCATTAAACACTTTTCGTAAGTGCTAACAATTATCAACCTTAATAAAAAATTCATAAAAGGTCAAGGAATAGATGTTAAAGCAAGCATATTAAAAAATGTAGTCATTATAATCATATTATGTGACAGACTTGATTCCTTTAAAAAGTTTAAATGGACATTTGCACGAATGAGTCAAACCAGTCGAGATCAACACCCTTGTTTAACAAAGCCTAAAATATAAACAAAAATGAGCGGCAACTTCCTCCGCTCATTTTTGTTTATAAGAATAAGTCTAAAACTAAATATGTTAAGCCAGCAATTGTTGCTGAAATAGGTAATGTAATGACCCAAGTGATCAGCATACGTTGTGCTGTTCCCCATTTGACGCCTCGTATACGATGAGAAGCACCAACTCCCAAAATAGAGGAAGAGATGACATGAGTCGTACTGACTGGAAGATGAATCATTGTTGCACCAAAAATAATCATAGAAGAGGTTAAATCAGCTGCTACCCCATTGACTGGGCGAATTTTCATGATTTTTCCACCGACGGTTTTGATAATTTTCCAACCACCTACAGATGTGCCAAGACCCATTGCAAGTGCACAGGAAAGCTGTACCCAAAATTGAATATCAGTTGTGGTTTGATAGTTGTTGGCGATCAATGCCATCGTAATAATCCCCATTGCTTTTTGGGCATCGTTAGTTCCATGTGTATAAGACTGCAATGCGGCAGTGAAAATTTGGAAATAACGAAAACGTCTATTTGTTTTTGTTAAATTATTGTTTTTAAAGAGGATTTTAAACAAGCTATAAACGATAAATCCTCCGGCAAAAGCAATAATAGGAGAGAAGATCAATGCCTGCAAAATTTTCAAAAATCCACCATAGTTTAGAATTCCGAATCCCGCAGCAGCAATGGATGCCCCAGCAATCGCCCCGATAATGGCATGCGAAGAACTACTAGGAATCCCATAATACCAAGTGATTAAATTCCAAAAAATAGCAGCGATTAAAGCAGCTAAAATGACAACCGATCCGTTTTCAAGCATAAATGGATCAACGATACCTTGTGTGATAGTCTTAGCTACTCCCGTAAAAGTCATCGCTCCTAAAAAATTCATGAAAGCAGCTAAAATAATCGCATGGCGAGGTTTCAGTGCTTTTGTAGAAACGGAAGTGGCAATGGCATTGGCGGTATCATGAAATCCATTAATAAAATCAAAAGCTAAGGCAAAAATGACAACTAATATCGTAATGATAAAGAGAGAATCCATAACTGAGCGGCTCCTTAAGCGTTTTTCATAATAATTGTTTCAAGAGTATTGGCTACATCTTGACAGTAGTCAGCCACTTGTTCTAGATTCTCATAAATTTCCTTCGTCTTTATGAGCTGAATTGGATCTTTTTCCGTTGCAAATAAATGCTTGATTGACTGTCGTAGAATGCCATCGCAAGCTGTTTCATAATCTTTAATTTTAATGACATGTTCACGAATGGATAGTAATTTTTTCGTTGGAAGTAAATCGACTGACTGTTCAATTTCCACGGCACAACCACAAATCGCTTCGACAAATTTCAGCATGTATTCATCTGGTTCTACGACAGAATACATTTCAAGCATGGCAGCTGTTTCTTCTAGACTATCTAATACATCATCCATGCTGATCGCAAGAGCTAGAATATCCTCGCGTTCAATCGGAGTAATAAATGACTGATTTAATTCAGTGATCACATTGTGCATATATGTGTCACCTTTTGATTCTAGCTTTTTCATTTCTTCAGCGAAGTTCTTTAAATTTCCTGCATGGCCAAGCTTGAAATCAGAGAAAAAGTCAGCACTTTCTTTTAAATTGACGGCAATTGAATGGAGCATAATCGAAAATTTATCTTTTTTAGTTTTAAACAAAACAAAGGCCTCCTAAATTTAAAAATACTCAACATTCGTATTTTACTCGAATTTATTTAAATACAAAAGAGTATGTTGAAAAAAAGTAAAGATTTTATTGATATTTTGTAAATTTGTGTTGAATTTTGGAAAATGTCACATATTGTTCAAAAAAACGTTTGATTCGCCACGTCTTCATTTTATCGATAAAATAAGTTTGAAGGAGGGGATAAGGAATGAACCTAATAAACAGTTTACAGGATACATTTGCTTTGCATAATAGTATAAATATGCCTTATGTAGGTCTTGGTGTGTATAAGATGACGAATGAGGAAGAAGCTTATACAGCGATCAAGTCTGCTATTGACACAGGTTATCGTCTAATTGACACAGCAGCGTTTTACGATAATGAGCAGATTGTAGGAAAAGTGGTTCGAGATAGCGACATTGATCGCAAAGATTTATTCATTACGTCTAAAGTTTGGAATAGTGACCAAGGATATGATGAAACGCTACGGGCATTTGAACAGTCATTAAAGCAATTGAATATGGACTATATGGATTTATATTTAGTGCATTGGCCCGTCAAAGGAAAGTATAAAGAAACATGGCGTGCATTTGAGCGCCTTTATCAAGAGGGAATTGTACGAGCAATCGGAGTGAGTAATTTTCAAATTCACCATCTTGAAGACTTGCTGGCTGATAGTATGGAAAAGCCGGTCATTAATCAAGTAGAGCTACATCCTTATTTAAGCCAAGTACCATTGCGAGACTATTGTCACAAGAATAAAATTGCCATAGAAGCATGGTCGCCGATTGCCCGTAATCGTTTGGTAGATGAACCCCTTTTGAACCATTTAGCGAAAAAGTATGGAAAAACTGTCTCGCAAATTATTTTGCGCTGGCATTTGCAAAATCATACAATCATTATTCCTAAATCTGTTCATCTAGAACGCATTAAAGAGAATGCTGATCTTTTCGATTTTGAACTTACAATGGAAGATATGACTCAAGTGAACGCATTAAATAAAAATGAACGATTTGGCGCTGACCCGGACCATTTTGATTTTTGAATAAGCATAAAAAATAATCGGAGCGGTAGAATATCACTCCGATTATTTGAACTTTAGTTATTTCTATCAAAAAGATAGGCTATATCATTAGGCGCATCCGCTTGGCAATAAATTTTTTCATTCGTGAACGGATGAGGGATTTCAATGGCATAGGCATGAAGAGCTTGGCGATTCACAATAGGCTTTCCGCCGTATAAACGATCACCTACAAGTGGATGACTAATCGCGGAAAAATGAACACGAATTTGATGGGTTCTCCCGGTGTCAAGCTGACATTGAACGAGAGATAGTCGCCTCTTAGTATCTTTTTTGATGACTTGATAGTGAGTGATGGCCGATTGACCCGATGGAGACACTCTTCTTCTTGTTGGATGATGCCTGTCCTTTCCAATAGGCTTGTTAATCGTTCCACTCTGATGTGAAAGGAACCCGTGTATCACTGCTTGATATGTCCGTTTAATATGACGCTCTTCTAATAAACGAGAGAGAACAGCATAGGCAGCAGCGTGTTTGGCAAACAGGATAACACCTGATGTGCCGACATCGAGGCGATGGACATGTCGAACGTCACATGGCTGACCTGCCGCTTGTAAATGAAAGGTGACTGCATTGAGTAGCGTGTCTGTTTCTGCTTCGTTATTTGGATGAGTTTTCATAGCTGCAGGTTTATTCACTACTAACATGTGATCATCTTCAAATAAAATGTTGACTTCTTGTTCTGTTGCCGGTAAATTCTGCTCTGTTTTTGTAAAAAAAGGTACTTGCATCGTCATCCCTTGAGTAAGGGGAGCATGCCAATTGGCTTTCGCATTATTCACAAGCACTTCTTGGTTCATTCTCCACTCATGAATCATTTTTTTAGGAAGCTTCCAGCTGTTCCTTAATATTGAATCCACTGTTTCTCCGTCCCATTTCTTTGGAATCGTTACTTCAAACAGCGATTCTTGCCGATTCGTTTCATACATCCAATGTCTCTCCTTTGTCAAAAGTTTAATTCCTAAAAATTACCATAATTATAAGTGTAATAATATGTTATTCTATCAATGGTATAAAAAAATGATGCGGTAAAGCAGGTGTTATTCTATGAAGATTTTTATGGCTTCTACGACAGAACAAGAGGAAAAGATTGTTGAACTTGTTTGTCAAATGAAAGAGCAGATTCTTCCGCGTTTTTTCTCTGAGGAGGAACTTCAGCAAATGCACCAATTAGGTGTACTTAACATAACTGATGCACATAATGACTCAATCCATCTTCTGCGTGATGCATTTAAAGTCATTGCTAGCTTACAAACAATTATTGCCATTCTTGAAGCGCAAGACCCTAGCCAATTTTCTGCATGCTATGAAGCAATGTTTGAGCGAAACGTTGCGATTTTGAAGGAGTTCGATCTTCATTTTCCGTACCCGCTCAGTCAATTTTATGAAAAGAAAAACCATATTTTTAATATGATGTATGTGACCCCTGTTAATAAATTCCTCGTTTAAAAACGCTAAAAAGAAGCTGTCCATCACTCAGATCAAGTGAAGGCAGCTTCTTTTTTACTTGATATTTTCCTCGAAGAATTGTGTGTATACTTCTTTAGCATAACCGCCTTCTAGACGAGCTTTTTCCTTTCCATTTTCGAAATGGATGAGGGTAGGGGTTGCTTCAAAAGCAAAGTCATCCCAACCTTGTTCAAATTCAAGGACGTTATATTGTTTAATATCAACACCTTGCTCTTCAGCAAGCGGCATTAATATAGGTGTTGTTTGGTTACAATGAGAACAAGTTGGACTAAAGAAATAAACGGTCACATCTTCACCATCTGCCAATTTCTTGTCTAATTCATCTGGCATAATTAAATTTTGATAGTTTGGATCGTCTAATTGTTTAATCGTTTCTGGCTGAAGATCATCTGTGCCATATGGATTCCCCTCGGATGATCCTTTTGAGGCTTCTTGTAATGCTTCTTTTTGTTGAGAATTCGTTAGGAAAACAATCCCACCAAATAAAACAAAGATGATAGAAGCGAAAATAATGATTTTTTTCATGTTACGCGTTGTCCTTTCCTTTTATAATCATAAGACTAGTCACGAAAATAATGATAAATGCTGTAAGAGCTAAAAAAGGGATCGTAATGAATCCGAACACGTCAATATACATTCCAGTACAAGGAACTCTGCCACAGCCCGGTGCACTTTCTGCCAAAAAATCTACTTTTTGAATGGCGTAGTGATACAGAGAAATACTGCCACCAATGATAGAAAGCAATAAAGAATATTTCGCCGCAGTCACATCTTTTTTGACTACAGCTAGGCCAAGAATGAAAACGATGGGGTACATAAAGATTCGCTGATACCAGCAAAGTTCACAAGGCTCATATTTCATGACTTCTGAAAAGTATAAACTTCCAAGCATAGCCACGAAGGAAGTGCCCCATGCAGTAAACAATAAATTTTCTTTTTTCATAAGATCTCCTTATTTAAAGTGTGTTCGATTTGAGTATATTATTTAAGTGGGGAATATGTAAACAAATATGCAGTGTGTAAATCTGTAAACATTAACCATTCATGTGGTAAACTAGAAATGAAAGTTATTTTTTGATGAGTTAGGGGAGATTGCGAATGAGTTGGAAAGCTGAATTTACGCGCTGGAAAGAGTTTCAAGGCTTAGACGAAGAAATGCATACTCTGCTTGCTGAAATTGAGATGGATGAGCCGAGTATTGAAGAGGCTTTTTACAAAAATCTAGAATTTGGTACAGGCGGAATGCGAGGCATCATTGGTGCTGGAACGAATCGGATGAATGTCTATACCGTTCGGAAAGCGTCTGCTGGTTTAGCTGAGTATATACTTGAGCATGGGGAAGAAGCGAAGCAACGCGGGGTAGCAATTGCGTTTGATTCGAGACATAAATCGTTTGAATTTGCTCTTGAAAGTGCCAAAACCCTTGCGACTTACGGTATACAAACCTATGTGTTTGAAGAATTACGACCAACTCCTGAACTTTCATTTGCTGTTCGGTATTTACAAGCATTTGCCGGAATTGTGATCACAGCAAGTCACAACCCACCAGAATATAATGGATATAAAGTGTATGGACAAGACGGAGCGCAGCTTTCACCGAAAGAAGCGGACCGCGTCATCGAAAAAGTAAACAGCATCCCTAATGAATTACATATACAAGTAGAAGCAGTAGAGGCTTTACAAGCAAAAGGATTATTGAAAATGATCGGTGAGGAAGTAGACTGTTCCTATATTGAGCATTTAAAAACGATCGCTGAACAGCCGCAGATAGCAAAGGAATCGGATGTGAAAGTGGTCTTCACGCCGCTTCATGGAACAGGAAGTATGCCTGTGCGTAAAGGGTTAGAAGCACTGGGTTATAAACATGTCATGGTTGTCGCTGAACAAAAACAACCAGATCCGAATTTTTCCACCGTTCAATCCCCTAATCCAGAAGAAAAAGCGGCATTTGAACTGGCTATTCGCGATGGAAAAGCACAGCAAGCAGATCTATTAATTGCCACTGATCCGGATGCAGACCGACTTGGCATTGCAGTGAAGGATTTGGATGGGGAATATATTTTATTAACTGGAAATCAAACAGGAGCTTTATTAATGGACTACATTCTGTCACAAAAAAAGGAGAAGGGACAACTGCCAGAGAATGGTCGTGTG
Organism: Bacillus sp. FJAT-52991; assembly: GCF_037201805.1. Lineage (GTDB taxonomy): Bacteria > Bacillota > Bacilli > Bacillales > Domibacillaceae > Bacillus_CE > Bacillus_CE kandeliae. The sequence continues at coordinate 873,135 of NZ_CP147404.1, forward strand.
TTCAAAACGATTGTGACATCAGAATTAGGTCGAATTGTAGCTGAATCATACGGGGTCTCTTGTGAAGATGTATTAACTGGTTTTAAATTTATCGGAGAAAAAATTGAAGCGTATCAACAAACGGGTGAATATCAATTTTTATTTGGCTACGAAGAAAGTTACGGTTATTTAGTTGCCGATTTTGCTCGCGATAAAGATGCGATTCAAGCTGCTATTGTAGCAGTAGAAGCTTGTGCCTATTATAAAAAACAAGGGAAAACATTATACGAGGTTTTACTCGATCTTTATGACTGTCATGGATATTATCGTGAAGGGTTAACATCTCTTACATTAAAAGGGATTGAAGGAGCGAACAAAATACAAGCGATCTTATCCTCATTCCGGGAGCAACCACCTAAAGAAATTGCCGGAAGAAGTGTAACGATCGTGGAGGATTATTTAACGAGTGTGAAGACCGATGTACAAACGAATCAGGAATCTGTCATTGAGTTGCCGGCTTCAAATGTGTTGAAATATTTCTTAGATGACCAAACATGGGTATGCATGCGTCCTTCTGGAACAGAACCGAAAATCAAATTTTATTTCGGAGTCGTCAGTGATACTTTAGAAAGCAGTGATCAAAAGCTTCAAGAAGTAGAGCAGATGGTCATGGAAGAAATCAATCAAATGCTATAAAAATAAGGCGACTTTCTTTGGAAAGCCGCCTTTCTGGTGGAATTCTTTACGCGTTCAATGAATTGGCGTGCTCGATATAATGGAACAATGTATAAAAAGTTTGTTCCACTTTAGAATAAGAATTAGGGAACCTGCGGGCATGGAGAAAATGCTCAATTTTCTTTGACAGCAGATGGTCATTTGTTCTAACCATTAAAATGATTAAATTGTTCCAATCGGACCGATGGACATAATGTAAGGCTCGGTCGTAATCCGTGTATTCCATATCAAGTCCCTCCTTGTAAGAGGAATTGATTATATTATATGTTTGTTCATCGAAAGTTCTCTCTGCAAATAATGGGTACACTGTCATTGTGAAAAAAGGTTGCCGATTAACAAGAATTATGTATAATAATCGGAGTGGCCATTTCAAGAAAATCGAAATGAATTTCTATTTATTAAGGTCATAATTTTTTGACAATAAGATATCAAACAATTCTTATCGCGAGAGACTGAGGGACTGGCCCTAAGACGTCTCGGCAGCGGACTCTAAAGATTGGAGTGCTGTGCCAAATCCAGCAAGTAGATGCTTGAAAGATAAGAAGGGTGTTTTTTACATTGAGACCTCTTCTTGCTGACAGAAAGGTCTTTTATTTTGGCAAATTTACGGAAGAGGTGGAAGGGTTGAATAATAAAGCAAACGGCTGGGCGCTGTTTCCGCTGTTGATTTTTTTATTGATTTTTATTGGAAGTGGTGTCGCAACGGGTGATTTTTATAAAATGCCAATTATCGTCGCCTTGTTTATTACATCAGCAGTGACGTTAATGATGAATCGAAAAAAGCCATTGATGGAAAAAGTGGATATTTTTTCGAAAGGGGCAGGGCATCCGAATATTATGTTAATGGCTTTCATCTTTTTGCTCGCAGGGGCGTTTGCCTCTACAGCGAAAGGAATGGGAGCGGTAGATTCAACAGTTAATTTAGCGCTATCTATTTTACCGCAAAATTTATTGATGGTCGGTTTGTTTATTATTGCGTGCTTTATTTCTTTATCGATGGGAACATCTACCGGAACGATCGTCGCCTTGGCACCTATTGGCGTAGCGATTGCTGATGAAACGGGAATTTCGTTAGCTTTAGCGATGGCTACTGTGATTGGCGGATCTATGTTCGGAGATAACTTGTCAATCATTTCAGATACAACGATTGCAGCGGTACGTACACAAGGAACAAGAATGGCGGATAAATTTCGAACGAACTTTTTGATTGTACTTCCAGCAGCAGTGATCACAGCGGTCATTTTAGGTGTAATTACAGCTGGACAGCAGAGCACAGTAACAGCGGACTCATATGAGGTCATCAAAATTATTCCGTACTTAGCTGTATTAGGAGCGGCTTTAGCTGGTATGAATGTATTGGTCGTATTAAGCGGCGGCATTCTGCTTTCGGGAATCATCGGATTATGGGATGGCAGCTATACATTCTTTTCCTTTATTGAAGCGATTTCTGAAGGGATCGGCAGTATGATGGAATTGGCTATGATCGCTATTATTATTGGCGGTATTATTGAAGTCATTCGTTACAATGGCGGAATTGAGTTTATTTTACAATTTGTGATGAAAAAAATTCGCACAAAAAAAGGGGCGGAATTCGGCATTGCTGCCCTCGTTAGTTTAACTAATTTATCAACGGCAAATAACACAATTGCCATTATTATTGCTGGTCCACTTGCTAAAAATATCGCTGATGAGTATGGGATTGATCCGCGAAAATCAGCTAGTGTGCTCGATGTGTTCTCCTGCTTTATTCAAGGGATTATCCCGTATGGAGCACAAATGTTAGCAGCTGCTGGATTGGCGGGGATTTCGCCTATCAGCATCATGAGCTACTCGATCTACCCAGTGTTAATTGGGATTTGTGGAATCGTAGCGATATTGTTCAATCTCCCTCGTTTAAAAGAGAATAAATAAAGTGAAACTTCAATCAGTGGGGGGTTCTTCATCCCCCACTGATAAAAGAAGAACAAAGGCTAAAGTCGCAACGTCCTGTTGCAACGCCTTTGTAACCTGCATCATGCAGGCCCGAACGGATCGGGCGTTTACGGGCTGTTGATCCCCCACCTACACGGCTACGCTTCTTCTTCTATGTTGAGGTGGGGGTCTTACAGCCCGTTAATGCGGAATAAGATGTAAGGCTGACCTAAAAACAGGTCAGCCTTTTTTTGTTTACTTGCTTGTCGCCGATAAACGTCCACTTCCGCTTTTCTTGATCCAGCTCAGTGGCCATCGGCTCGAGGTCAAAAGCCAAGCCGTCCAAAAGGTTAAAAAGCAACCTTTCAGCCAACTCGTCTTTTGCTTGTCGCCGATAAACGCCCACTTCCGCTTTTCTAGTGGCATGTCTGTCTGGTTTTTTTCATAAGTATTGGTAAAGGAAAAAAGGGGGAGTGGAGATGAATGCGGTAGAGATGAAGAAGCTTCAGTATGCGATTGATGAGATTACGGAGGTTGCTTCTGGATTTGGTCTCGATTTTTACCCGATGAGGTACGAAATATGTCCGGCGGAAATTATTTATACATTTGGCGCATATGGGATGCCCACAAGGTTTTCTCATTGGAGCTTTGGGAAACAGTTTTTTAAAATGAAGCTTCAGTATGATCTTGGATTGAGTAAAATATATGAACTGGTTATTAATTCCAATCCTTGTTATGCCTTTTTGCTTGATACAAATTCGTTAATTCAAAACAAATTAATTGTTGCCCATGTGCTTGCTCATTGTGATTTCTTTAAAAATAATGTTCGTTTTAGTCAAACGAATCGTCGTATGGTTGAAAGTATGGCCGCAACTGCCGATCGTATTCACCAATATGAAATAGATTATGGGAAGGAAACGGTGGAACAGTTTTTAGATGCGGTGTTAGCCATTGAGGAGCACATTGATCCGTCCTTGATCCGACCTCAATTAATTTGGAAAAATGAAGAAGAGGAGGAAGAAACTCGAGTAAGAGTAAGCCCTTATGATGATCTATGGTCGTTAGATTCATCAGAGAAACAGGAGAAACCCTCGAAAAAGACGAAAAAGAAGCTGCCGCCGCAACCAGAAAAGGATATTATGCTGTTTATTGAGCAATATAGCAGAGAACTTGAGGATTGGCAGCGAGATATTATGACGATGGTTCGGGAAGAAATGCTTTATTTTTGGCCACAGTTGGAAACAAAAATTATGAATGAAGGATGGGCATCGTATTGGCATCAGCGAATCATTAGAGAACTGGACCTCACATCTGGAGAGGCGATTGAATTTTCTAAGCTGAATGCGGGCGTTATTCAGCCGTCCCGAACGACGATCAATCCTTACTATTTAGGGCTGAAAATGTTTGAGGATATCGAAGAACGGTATAATAACCCAACAGAAGAAATGCAAAGAAACGGAGTACAGCCAGGAAGTGGACGTGAAAAAATGTTTGAAGTCCGTGAAATCGAATCTGATATCTCCTTTTTGCGAAATTATTTAACAAAAGATCTTGTGATGAGAGAGGATATGTACTTGTTTGAAAAAAAGGGGAAGGATTATAAAATAACGGACAAGGAATGGACAAACGTCCGCGACCAGCTTGTTAGCATGAGAGTCAATGGGGGATTTCCGTATATTACGGTGAATGATGGCGACTATATGAAATCTGGTGAATTGTATTTAAAGCATTGGTATGAAGGTGTTGAACTTGATTTGAAGTATTTGGAAAAGGTCTTGCCGTATGTATATACGCTCTGGGGAAGAGCCGTTCACTTAGAAACAGTCATGGAGGATAGAGAAATCGTATTTTGTTATAGCGGCAATAAAGTTCAACGAAAATATTTATAAAAATAGAGAAGGCTCATCAACAAGAGCCTTCTCTATTTTTATAGGTGATTTCGCTGTCATATTCATACACGTCACTCTATATATCTTTTTAACCCTTTCACATAGTCTGCCAATGTGTCACAAGCGACTTGATAAGTGACCCATTTCTCGATAGGTTCTTTATCATATGAAGGATTGGGTATATTCCATTGAAGGATTTTTTTTTGATGAGAGAAAGGAATGTCTAGTTGCTTGTCTCGATTAAAATCATAAATAAATATTACTAAATCTGCTTCCTTTAATAGCTGGGGAGTCATGGGCTTAGCTTGTAAATGAGTGATATCGACATTCACTTCTTCCATTGCTAGGATTGGGAGATGATCCTCACTAGCATTGAAGTAAGAAGCACTGATGAATGTTGACATTGGAGCATGTAATTTAGACGCCCAACCTTCAGCCATGATACTCAAATGATTGATGGGTGAAAGAAATAGTATATGTTGTGTATGCATAAATATAAGCCCCTTTGACATCATGCTACTTCTTTTCTACCCTTTTTTCTAAAAAGTAACCATCAAAAGGAAAGATCATTCTTAAATGTACGTGTAGTTTTCAATTGAAATAGAAGTTAATGATGTTTTGCATGTTCAATTGCTTGGCAAAGCAGGTCAATGACATGTTCATCATCATGAGAATAATACAATGTTGTTCCTTCTCTTCGATATTTAACGAGTCGTAAATTTTTTAAAAACCTGAGCTGATGTGAAACAGTAGACTGCAACAGTGATAAGTTCTCGGCAATTTCATTCACTGAGTGTTCACCAGTAAATAGCAAATGTAAAATCCGTAATCTTGTTGGATCTGATAAAGCTTTAAATGTTTGGGAAACAATAAACAATGTTTCCTCATCTAGCTCTTGCTTCTTCTTCTCCATAAAAACCTCCAACCTTTTTAATATAATAGTAACAAACAGTAAAGTGGGAATCCATGACAATTAAATGATTGGTCAATAAACATTGAATAATGCCTTCTTGATGCTAAATATGGCGAAAAAAGAATATTTCACTTGGACTTGTTTTCAAAACACCTATTTTTATGTATAATTAATTCATTAAACGTCATTTTCAGCAAAAGGAGATAAAAGCAGATGAATCTCGGTTTTGGAGAAGTTGCTATTATTGTTATTGTTGCATTATTGCTTTTTGGACCTTCAAAGCTTCCTCAGCTTGGAAGAGCGGCAGGACAAACACTTCAAGAGTTTAAGCGTGGTATGAAGGGCGTTATGGAAGACGAAGAAGATCACACAAAGAAAACCAATTAAATTTTTTGATAAGCAAGCCGCCGGTGATGAATCGCCGGTTTTTTTGTTCCCATTTTTTTTCGTATAGTATAATACTGGATTGTCGCGCCATCTTAAGTCTCGTGGTCTAATCATCGTAAAATTATTATTACTTCATAAAGAATGCTATACTAGTTCAAGTTTAGGTATGCATTTTCATTGCAATCTTTACGATTATCTTTAAAATAATCTTATGCAAAAGAAGGAATTTAGCTTTTCCAGGAGGAAATCAATAAACAAATGAAAGCAGTCACAGAGTTTATAGGAAATACATGGAGGAAATATCACTTAACACAAATTTCCATTTTATTAGTATCGATTGCTGTGTTAGCTTTTCTAGGGTTTGTCGTATATTTTATGAAATCAGCCGATGTTGAATCGTTACAGCGCGGGCTATCACAGTCAACCATTCTATATGATGCCGATGGTGAGAAAGCAAGTAAGCTATCTGCCAATCGCTCGGATAGTGTATCAATTAAGAAAATGCCTCAGCATTTGCAAGAAGCAGTTATTGCCATTGAAGATCATCGTTTTTACGAACACAATGGGTTTGATTTAAGAGGAATGAGCCGTGCCTTTGTTAAAAACTTGTTACCAACAGGGACAGTCCAAGGGGGAAGTACGATCACGCAGCAGCTCACGAAAAATGCCTTGCTATCTCCCGAAAGAACCTATAAGAGAAAAATTGAAGAACTATTTTTAGCGATAGAAATAGAAAAAGTATATACAAAAAAAGAAATTTTGGAGATGTACTTGAACACGATTTATTTCGGAAGCGGTTCGTGGGGCGTTCAAAATGCTTCAAAAAAGTATTTTGGAAAAGATGTAAGTGAGCTGACATTAAGTGAATCAGCTATGCTTGCGGGAGTTATTAAAGCTCCTTCAGCATTAGATCCATACAAGAACATGGACAAGGCGATTGAAAGAAGAAATGTTGTTCTAGATCAAATGGTGAAATATGGTTTCATCACAAGTGAAGAAGCCCAACAAGCGAAATATGAGGAGATCTCTCTAGAAGATAAAAGTGGAGACCCTTTAAAAGGGAAGTATCCACATTATACAGACGCAGTTATTAATGAAGCTATTCATCGTTTTGGACTTACTCAAGATGAACTATTAACAAAAGGTTACAAAATCTATACAGCGATGGATCAAGATGTGCAAGCGGGTCTTGAAAATGTATATGAAAAAGACTGGCTCTTCCCTGATGATGTCAGCGGCGATCCATCACAAAGCGCTTCCGTGCTTGTCGATCCGAAAAGTGGAGGCGTTGTCGCTATTGTTGGCAGACGAGGAGAGCATGTATTTAGAGGGTTTAACTATGCGACTCAAATGAAGACTTCTCCAGGTTCTACCATTAAACCGCTGGCAGTGTTCACTCCAGCTATAGAAGAAGGCTATGATCGATATTCTATGCTAAAAGACGAGCCGATGAAGTTTGGTGATTATGAGCCAACAAATTATGGGGGCAAATACCGTGGGGAAGTACCAATGTATCGCGCGGTTGAAAAATCATTAAATGTACCAACTGTTTGGCTATTAGATCAAATTGGCCTGTCCAAAGGATTAGATGCACTAGAGCGTTTCGGTATTCCAATTGAGAAGGAAGATCGAAACTTAAGCATCGCACTAGGTGGGATGACAAAAGGGATATCCCCATTAAATCTTGCAGAAGCTTATACGACGTTTCCAAATGATGGAGTGAGAAAGGAAACTTTCTTTATTCAGAAAATCATTGGACCAGATGGACCGGTGACTCCGAAATGGGGACCGAAAGAAGTGAAAGTGACGTCTAAAGAAGTAACTGATGAGATGACAGCTATGCTTTTAAATGTGGTTGAACGTGGATCAGGCAAGAAGGCGAGCCTCCCTGGTGTAGATCTCGCAGGTAAAACGGGCTCCACTCAAGTGCCGATTGAAGGAGTAAATGGAACGAAAGATCAGTGGTTTGTAGGCTATACTCCGGATATAGTAGGGGCTGTTTGGGTAGGGGTAGAAACGGTTAGTAAGGAGCATTATTTAACCGCAAACAGTTCAGATGGAGCTGTACCGCTGTTTAAAGAAATCATGACAGAAATTTCTCCGTACATTGAACAATCGACATTTAATGTACAAGAGATTGAAGAAACGCCAAAGAAAGAAGAGAAGAAAAATGTGATCGATCAACTTATTGAAAAATGGAACGAACTTTTTTAAAGCGCCGAATGATCGGCGCTTTTTTTTGCCTTAACAAATTTAAAAAGGTTTTTATTTTCGAAAAAAGAAAAAAGCTGATACCCTCAATCTTGTAAGCGATTCCATTTTTTATGAATAACCCTTCAATAATTATAATAGTCTAAAAATTTAATAAAAGGTGTTGACCAACAGAGAAAAGAAGGATATGATTGACCTCAATATAAACTTAATTTTCAGATTAGCTAGATAAATGATGCTATTCAAAATAAGCGAAATGATTTTCAACCTGTTTCAATGTACATGTAGCTTTATGACATCTGGAGGAGATACCATGCGTAGTGACATGATAAAGAAAGGAATTGATCGTGCACCACACCGCAGCTTGCTTTATGCAGCGGGAGTTAAAACAGAAGATTTACACAAACCGTTTATTGGCGTGTGTAACTCATACATCGATATTATTCCTGGACACGTTCACTTAAACAAATTTGCTGAAGTAGTGAAAGAAGCCATTCGTGAAGCGGGAGGAGTACCGTTTGAATTCAATACCATTGGAGTAGATGACGGTATTGCAATGGGTCACATTGGCATGAGATATTCGCTTCCGAGTAGAGAATTAATTGCCGATGCTGCAGAAACGGTCATCAATGCTCATTGGTTTGATGGAGTATTCTATATTCCAAACTGCGATAAGATTACGCCAGGGATGTTGATGTCCGCGGTCAGAACAAATGTCCCTTCTGTGTTCGTTTCGGGCGGACCAATGGAAGGCGGTAAAACACAGTCTGGAAAGCCGCTCTCGCTCGTCTCTGTTTTTGAAGGCGTAGGAGCCCATTTATCTGGGAAAATGTCAGCGGAAGAGCTACTAGAAATAGAGTCTAGTGCTTGTCCAACATGCGGCTCTTGTTCAGGGATGTTTACAGCTAATTCCATGAATTCCTTAATGGAAATGCTTGGTGTAACACCGCCAGGAAACGCGACTATTGTAGCAACATCTGATGAACGACATAAACTGATTAAACAAGCAGTCAAGCATCTTATGGACATGGTCAAAAATGATGTGAAGCCAAGAGATATTATTACGAAAGAGGCGATCGATGATGCATTCGCTCTTGATATGGCGATGGGAGGATCAACGAATACCGTTCTTCATACACTAGCCATCGCGAATGAAGCTGAAATTGAATATGACCTCAATCGAATCAACGAAATTGCCAAAAGAGTTCCGTACTTATCAAAAATCAGTCCAGCATCTGATTATACGATGCAGGATGTTCATGAAGCAGGCGGAATCAGTGCAATTATAAATGAATTATGTAAGATTAGTGCCATAAATAAGGAACGCATCACTATTACGGGAAAATCAGTGTATGAAAATGTGAAAGACGCTGAGATCACAAATGATGTTGTTATCCGTCGAAGTGAAAATCCTTATAGTCCTGTGGGTGGACTTTCCATCTTATACGGAAATTTGGCCCCAGACGGTGGAGTCATTAAAGTGGGAGCAGTCGATCCTTCGATCAAAATATTTATGGGTGAAGCAATAGTGTTTGAATCACAAGATGAGGCACTCGAAGGAATCAATAATGGCACTGTGAAAGAAGGACATGTGGTTGTTATTCGATACGAAGGACCTAAAGGTGGTCCGGGAATGCCGGAAATGCTTGCTCCAACAGCTGCTATTGCTGGTCGTGGATTAGAGAAGAAAGTCGCTTTAATGACAGACGGAAGATTTTCTGGAGCATCAAGAGGGATTTCCATTGGTCACGTCTCTCCTGAGGCAGCTGAAGGAGGCCCAATTGCCTTCATCGAAAATGGAGATCAAATCATTATCGATCTTCCGAACCGTACATTAAATGTCGTCATAACAGAAGAGGAAATGGCTGAAAGAAAGAAGAATTTCGTTCAACCAGAGCCGAAAATTAAAAAGGGTTATTTAGCTAGATATTCTAAATTAGTGACTTCCGCTAGCACTGGCGGAATTATGAAAATATAATATTTTAAAAATGTTGACGAGGAAAAAGTTGTTAGAATCCGTATTTCACAGAGAGCCGGTTAGAGCTGAGACCCGGTAATACCTCTTACAACGACATTCCCCTCTGAGTGCTGATCTGAACGTTCGCTAGTAGGATTGGTCGAGTAGCTACTACTCGTTATCAAAAAGGACAATAAATCATTGTCCATGAGGTGGTATTTGCAAAAATATCATAAATCAGGGTGGTACCGTGGAAAGAAAAGCTCTTTTCACCCCTGCGCTTATAGGGTTAGTAGGCGTGAGGGTGAAGGGGGGCTTTTCTTTTTGTTTTCATTTAAATAAGCCCAGTCACTCTTACAAATTAAGGAGAAAACAACAATTTGGAGGGGAATTGAATGAGCCCAAAAGTAAAGGCGGAGGCCAAACCGTTGAATCAAACAATGAGTGGAGCAGAACTTTTTATTGAAACATTGAAGCAGGAAGGTGTAGAAGTCGTATTTGGTTATCCAGGAGGAGCAGTCCTTCCTCTCTACGATGCTTTATACAGAAATCCAATTCGTCATATTTTAGCTAGACATGAGCAGGCGGCGATCCATGCTGCGGAAGGATATGCAAGAGTCTCAGGCAAACCAGGAGTCGTGATTGCTACATCAGGTCCTGGCGCAACGAATCTTGTGACAGGAATCACAGATGCGCTAATGGATTCTTTGCCTCTAGTGATTTTTACTGGGCAAGTAGCAACTACAGTGATTGGATCAGATGCTTTCCAAGAAGCGGATGTCATTGGAATTACGATGCCAATCACAAAACATAACTACCAAGTAAGAGATTTGAAAGAATTACCAAGAATCATTCGGGAAGCTTTTCATATTGCTACTACAGGACGTCCTGGGCCGGTGTTGATTGATATCCCTAAAGATATCGCAACAACTATTACAAACCCTGAGTTTGCTACAGAGGTGAATCTGCCAGGCTATCAACCAAACCTCACTCCGAATATTTTACAAGTGAAAAAATTGGTGGATGCGTTGGCAGAATCGAAAAAGCCTGTCATCTTAGCTGGGGCTGGCATTTTACACGGAGGCGCGACAGAAGAACTATTAACATTTGCTGAAGAAATGAACATTCCTGTAGTAAACACATTGTTAGGTTTAGGTTCCTTCCCATCCGATCATCGATTGTTTCTAGGAATGGGAGGAATGCATGGAACATACACAGCTAACATGGCGATGTATGAAAGTGATTTATTAATTAATATCGGCGCTAGATTTGATGATCGCTTAACAGGGAATTTAAAGCACTTTGCGAAGTACGCAACGGTAGCTCATATTGATATCGATCCTGCAGAAATCGGCAAAAATGTTGAAACGCAGATTCCGATTGTAGCTGATACGAAAGAAGCGTTAAAGAAATTACTTGATCTTGAATTAGTAGCTCCAGATTCAAAAGAATGGTTGTCAAAGATTGAGAAGAATAAGCGAGAATATCCTTTGTGGAATTCTGACGTTGAAGAGGGAATCTCTCCTCAGCGATTAACAGAAATGATCCATCAAATGACAAATGGAGATGCCATTGTCACGACGGATGTTGGTCAGCATCAAATGTGGACAGCACAATATTATGGCTTTAATAAACCGAACCGTTGGATTACATCAGGCGGACTAGGAACGATGGGATTCGGCTTTCCAGCTGCCATTGGTGCTCAGATTGCCTATCCAGATGATACGGTTGTAGCCATTGCTGGAGATGCTGGTTTCCAAATGACGTTGCAGGAACTAGGTGTGATTGCTGAGTTAAACTTACCTGTTAAAATTATGATTTTTAACAATCAAGCCTTGGGAATGGTTAGACAATGGCAAGAAACATTCTATGAAGAAAGATACTCTCAATCTCTTCTTCCTTGTCAACCTGATTTTGTTAAGTTAGCAGAGTCTTATGGAATTCGAGGCTATTCTGTTTCAACTGAAGAAGAAGCACAGAAAGTTTTGCAAGAAACATTAAATGACCGTCAAGCGGTACTCATTGATTTTCGAATTAAGCCGAAAGAAAAAGTTTATCCAATGATTGCTCCTGGAAAAGGACTTCATGAAATGATTGGGGTGAGACCATGAAACGCATCGTAACTGTTACCGTTCTTAATCAAAGTGGTGTCTTGAACAGGATTACTGGCTTATTCACAAAAAGGCAATTTAACATTGAAAGCATTACAGTAGGTCCAACAGAAACAGATGGGATCTCTAAGATGACGGTCATCGCTCATGTAGAAGATGAACGAACGATTGAACAAGTGTTAAAACAATTAAATAAGCAAATTGATGTATTAAAAGTAACTGATATTACTGATTTGGCTATCGTCTCACGTGAGTTAGCTCTCATTAAAGTGATGACTACTCCGCAAACTCGCGCTGAAATTAATGTCATTATCGAGCCTTTCCGGGCGACGATTATTGACGTTGCCAGAGATAGTGTCACCATTCAAGTAGTAGGAAATTTCGAGAAAATTGAATCGATGATTGAGCTGTTGCGTCCATATGGAATTAAAGATCTTTCACGAACGGGGCAAACAGCACTCACACGCGGCTCACAAAAGCAAGTCACTGACATGAAGCAATACTCTATTTTAAAATAAATTAACTAAATTTTCGGAGGATGATGAAAAATGGCAAAAGTATATTATAACGGAGATATTAACGAAGCGGTATTAGCAAACAAAAAGGTAGCAATCATCGGGTATGGATCTCAAGGTCACGCACATGCGCAAAACCTTCGTGAAAGCGGCGTAGATGTAGTTGTTGGTTTAAGACCAGGGAAGTCTTGGGATCAAGCTGAAAAAGACGGTTTCGATGTGAAATCCGTACGTGAAGCGAGTGCGGAAGCAGATCTAATCATGATCCTACTTCCAGATGAATATCAAACAGCGGTATACAAAAATGAAATCGAGCCTGAGTTAACAGCAGGAAAAGCCTTAGCATTTGCTCATGGGTTCAATGTTCATTTCAATCAAATCGTACCACCAGCTGATGTAGACGTATTCCTAGCTGCGCCAAAAGGACCAGGCCACTTAGTTCGTCGCACATATACAGAAGGTGCTGGAGTGCCGGCATTAATCGGTATTTATCAAGATGTAACGGGTCAAGCGAAAGAGATCGCTCTTGCTTATGCGAGAGGCGTTGGAGCAGGCCGTGCCGGTATTATTGAAACAACATTCAAAGAAGAGACAGAAACAGATCTATTCGGTGAGCAAGCAGTACTTTGCGGTGGTGCATCTGCTCTAGTAAAAGCTGGATTTGAAACATTAATCGAAGCTGGATACCAACCAGAAGTTGCTTACTTTGAATGTCTACATGAGTTGAAACTAATCGTTGACTTAATGTACGAAGGCGGACTTGAAGGAATGAGATATTCGATTTCTGATACAGCTCAATGGGGAGATTTCGTATCTGGGCCTCGCGTGGTAACAGCTGAAACAAAAGCGCGCATGAAAGATGTATTAACTGACATTCAAACTGGAAAATTCGCAAAAGGTTGGTTGCTTGAAAACCAATTGAACCGCCCTGAATTTACAGCGATCAATGAAAGTGAAAAACAACATCCGATTGAAGTAGTAGGACGCGAGCTTCGCGAAATGATGCCATTTGTTAAAAAACAATCGAAGAAGGAAGTGACGGCTGGTGCGCAAGATTGAGATCTTTGACACAACGTTAAGAGATGGGGAACAATCAGCGGGTGTCAACTTAAATACCATTGAAAAGTTAGAGATCGCAAAACAGCTAGAACGACTTGGAGTAGACGTCATTGAAGCGGGCTTTCCTGCCGCTTCAAGAGGCGATTTAGAAGCCGTTCAACTTATTGCTAATACAATCAAAAATAGTTCAGTAACAGGTCTTGCTCGCTCGCATCAAAAAGATATCGATGCCACTTGGGAAGCATTAAAGCAATCAGCAGAACCAAGAATTCATGTCTTTCTTGCTACTTCTCCGATTCATCGTGAATTTAAGCTAAAGATGAGCAAGGATGGAGTGGTGGAGCGCGCTGTTCAAGCGGTGAAATATGCAAAGCAAAAGTTTGCAAAAGTGCAATTTTCAGCGGAAGATGCTTGCCGGACAGAGCTTGACTTTTTGGCTCGAGTAACAGAAGCGGTCATTGATGCTGGGGCAACAGTGGTTAATATTCCAGATACAGTGGGTTATATCACTCCACAAGAAATTAAAGAAATTTTTACGTATTTACGAGAAAATGTATCTAATATTGATAAAGCCATTTTATCCACTCATTGCCATGATGATTTAGGAATGGCAACAGCGAATTCATTAGCTGCGATCGAAGCCGGAGCTGGACAGGTGGAAGGAACGATCAACGGTATTGGTGAGCGTGCTGGAAATGTGGCTCTTGAAGAAGTAGCCGTCGCTCTTCATATTCGTAACGATTTTTACAAAGCCTCTACCAATATGAAATTAGATGAAATTAAACGTACAAGTAATCTTGTTAGTAAATTAACAGGAATGGTCGTACCTGCCAATAAAGCAGTCATTGGGGATAATGCCTTCGCTCATGAGTCCGGCATTCACCAAGATGGTGTGTTAAAGGAAAAAACAACGTATGAAATTATTACACCGGAGTTGATCGGTGTGAAATCCAATAAATTAGTACTTGGCAAACACTCTGGTCGACATGCTTTTAAAAATAAAGCAATTGAGCTTGGTTTTGAATTGGCGGATGACAAATTAAATGAAGCATTCCAAACATTTAAAGACTTAGCAGATAAAAAGAAAGAAATTACAGATGAAGATTTGTTTTCGATTTTGGCTGATAAACAAACAGAAGCTGTTGATGTTAGTCACTACATTTTGAATACGATTCAAGTTCAATATGGAACAGAAAATATTCCAACCGCAACGATTTCAGCGACTCTTCCAGACGGTCAACATGTCACAGAAGCAGCAACTGGTTCGGGAAGTGTAGAAGCAATTTATAACACGCTAGAGCGTTTACTAAAAGGCCCAGTGAAATTGCATGACTACAAAATTAATTCAGTTAGCGGTGGGCGTGATGCTTTAGCTGAAGTATATGTACGCGTCAATTATAACGGAATGGATTCAAGTGGCCGTGGAACGGCACAAGATGTTCTTGAGGCTTCAGCACGCGCTTACTTAAATGCTGTGAATAGAGTATTAACGATCGAAGCACAGCAACAAGATGTTCAAAAAGCTCACATTTGATGTAACGGAGGGGTTAACGTGAAAAAGAAAATTGCAGTATTACCTGGAGATGGAGTTGGCCGAGAGATTGTGAAAGGAGCCACTTCTGTTTTAGCAGCGATCGGACAACGCTTTGGTCATGAATTCGAGATTGAATATGGTGAAATTGGAGGAGCGGCGATTGACTCTTCTAACACGCCTCTTCCAACAGAAACGCTAGAGCTTTGCAAAAGAAGTGACGCCGTTCTACTAGGAGCGGTAGGTGGACCAAAGTGGGACCACTTACCTTCTCATATCCGTCCAGAGCGCGGGTTGCTAGCCATTCGTAAAGAACTTGGCCTTTTCGCTAATTTACGTCCAGTCATTGCTTTTCAAACCTTGCTGCAATCTTCTCCGCTAAAGCCTGAAATTGCAGAGAATGTGAACTTAATGATTGTTCGGGAGCTAACAGGGGGCTTGTATTTCGGAAAGCCAAGTGAACGCCGAGGAGATCAGCAAGATGTCGTTGTTGATACCCTTCAATATACAAGAGAAGAAATTGAACGAATTGTGGATCAAGCTTTTGAACTAGCTGTTGTCCGTCAAAAGAAGTTGACGTCTGTAGATAAAGCGAATGTATTAGAATCCAGCCGAATGTGGCGCGAAATTGTCGATGAGAAGGCAAAGCTTTATCCACAAGTAGAAGTAGAGCATATGTATGTCGATGCAGCGGCGATGAAGCTTGTAAGTCGTCCGAAAGATTTCGATGTCGTTGTAACGGAAAACTTATTTGGAGATATTTTAAGCGATGAAGCATCGATGATCACCGGTTCATTAGGAATGCTTCCATCCGCTAGCTTGCGTGCAGATGGCTTTGGCTTATATGAGCCAGTGCACGGATCAGCACCTGATATTGCGGGACAAAACAAAGCGAATCCAATAGCGATGATTTTATCAGTAGCATTGATGTTGAAATATTCGTTTAATCTTCGGGAAGAAGCAGAATCTATTGAACAAGCGGTACAAGAAGTGTTAAATGCGGGCTACCGCACGAGCGATTTAGAAATAGCAGGTGGAACGGTTGTTGGCACAGATCAAATGATCGAATTGATTCTTCAACGTGTAGAAGAAGGATCGGCTATTTCTTCGATTATGGGTGCTTATATGTAATAAAGAAACATAGGTGGATTCCTCGTTTCCTTCAAGGAAGCAGGAATCCCTCTTTTTTAAAAAAAGCCAGTGGGGGGCTATTTATGACACCGAAAACAGTTATTGAAAAAATATGGGAAAATCATATCGTGCATAGAGAAGAGGGAAAACCGGATCTTTTATATATTGATCTGCATTTAGTCCATGAAGTGACTTCTCCACAAGCGTTTGAAGGGCTGCGTATGAACAATCGTAAGGTTCGCCGTCCAGATTTAACTTATGCCACAATGGATCATAACGTACCAACCGTTAATCGGCATATTGTGAAAGATCCTGTTTCGAAAACGCAAATGGAAACGTTAGAGCAAAACTGTAAAGAGTTCGGAGTGGAACTTTCAGACATCGATCATCCGGATCAAGGAATTGTTCATGTTATTGGTCCAGAGCTTGGTTTAACGCAACCGGGAAAAACGATTGTTTGTGGAGACAGCCATACTTCTACGCATGGTGCCTTTGGGGCATTATCTTTTGGAATTGGAACAAGTGAAGTGGAGCACGTTCTTGCAACTCAAACACTGTGGCAAGCAAGACCAAAAACGTTACAAATTAAAATTAATGGCAAGCTTGGCTTCGGGGTGACGGCGAAAGACTTGATTTTGGCGGTAATTTCTAAATATGGAGTTAATGCTGGGACAGGCTATATTGTGGAATATACAGGTGAAGCGATTCGCAATTTATCGATGGAAGAGAGAATGACGGTTTGTAATATGTCTATTGAAGCAGGCGCACGAGCGGGATTAATTAGTCCAGATGAAAAAACGGTCGAATATTTAAGAGGTCGTCGTCATGTTCCAGAAGGAGAAGACTTTGACCAACTTGCTCAAAATTGGTTGGCTCTTGCGACAGATGACGGGGCAGTGTATGACAAAACACTTGAGATCAATGGGGAAGAGATTGAGCCGCAAGTGACATGGGGAACAAATCCTTCCATGGGTAGCGGTATTAGCTCCACGGTCCCAAATCCAAATGATTTTGAGCGTGCAGCAGATCAAGAGTCAGTAGCAAGAGCATTGGAATACATGGGACTATCAGCAGGGACGAAATTAGAAGATATTTCAGTAGACTATGTATTTATCGGTTCTTGTACAAATTCGCGCATCAGTGATTTACGAGCTGCTGCTGAAGTTGCTAAAGGGCGAAAGGTGCAGCCGGGAGTAACAGCGATTGTTGTACCAGGTTCTCAAGCTGTGAAACAAGTAGCAGAGTCAGAAGGTTTGGATCAAATTTTTATCGAAGCAGGCTTTGAATGGCGCGAATCGGGTTGCAGTATGTGTTTAGCGATGAATGATGATATTGTTCCATCAGGCAAGCGTTGTGCATCGACTTCTAATCGTAACTTTGAAGGACGCCAAGGAAATGGAGCAAAAACACATCTTGTTAGTCCAGCGATGGCCGCTGCAGCTGCAGTAAATGGAAAATTTACAGATGTGCGCCAATTGATAGGCGTACAACAATAAGGGGGAGAAAGAAATGAAAGCAATTAATCAATTTAATGGTGTTGTCTGCCCTCTCAACCGTGTAAATGTCGATACGGACCAAATTATTCCAAAGCAGTTTTTAAAGAGAATTGAACGCCAAGGGTTTGGTCAGTTTGTATTCTATCATTGGCGCTTTGATGATGAAGGTGTGAAAAAAGCAGATTTTGTCATGAACCAACCGCAATATGAGCAGGCAGAA
This sequence comes from Bacillus sp. FJAT-52991, assembly GCF_037201805.1. GTDB lineage: Bacteria > Bacillota > Bacilli > Bacillales > Domibacillaceae > Bacillus_CE > Bacillus_CE kandeliae. The sequence goes on from NZ_CP147404.1 coordinate 891,180, forward strand.
ATATTAGTGGCTGGAGAGAATTTTGGTTGTGGATCATCGCGTGAGCATGCACCGTGGGCATTGTTAGATTATGGATTCCGAGTGGTTATTGCACCAAGCTTTGCTGATATCTTTTATAATAACTGTGTGAAAAATGGAATTTTAGCTATTCGTTTAACAGAAGATGAAGTACAGACGATTATGAAAAAAGCAGAACAGCCAGAATATCGCTTGTTCATTGATTTAAAAGAACAGCATATTACAGATCAAAAAGGTTTTGAAGCTTCATTCGACATTGATCCTTATTGGAAAGAGATGCTATTAAACGGTTGGGATGAAATTGCTGTTACATTGAATTTAGAAGCAGAAATTGCTACATATGAACAGCAACAATAAGGCGGAAGAAGGTGTCCATGTGGATGCCTTTTTTTTCTTTTGGCAGAATGGATGCGGCGACTGTTTTTTCAAGGAACACGACTAATTTTCTCATTGTGCCGACTGATTAATTGAGAATCGCGACTGATTTTGTCACTTCCCCGTTTGATTTCATTTCTTTTACGACTGAACAAAGAGAATGAGCGTTTTTTTCTTTTTTTTAAAGTGAATGTTTTATGGGAAAAGAGGGAAAAGTGATAGAGGTAAAGTTTACAGGGGAGGGATTCATATGCAATATAGAGTAGAAAGAGATACTTTAGGTGAAGTAAATGTTGCAGTGGATAAATATTGGGGAGCGCAAACGCAGCGTAGCAAGGAAAATTTTCAAATCGGGATTGAGAAAATGCCAATCGAAATGATCTATGCATTCGCTCATTTGAAAAAAGCAGCTGCGATTGTTAATCGAGATCTTAAGAAGTTATCAAAAGAGAAAGCACAGGCGATTGCAAAAGTCTGTGATGAAATTTTAACCGGTCGATGGGACGAACATTTTCCACTCGTTGTGTGGCAAACAGGAAGTGGCACACAGTCAAATATGAACGTGAATGAAGTGATTGCGAGAAGAGGGAATGAAATAGCTCGAAAGGAAGGGTGGATTCATCCGAATGATGATGTGAATATGTCGCAAAGTTCAAACGATACCTTTCCGACAGCGATGCATATTGCTGCTTATGCAGAGATCGAACAGCGTTTAAAACCTGCTCTGAAGCAGTTAAGTCAAACGTTGAAGCAAAAAGAAGAGCAGTACATGGAAGTGATCAAAATTGGTCGGACGCACTTGCAAGATGCGACGCCTTTGACGTTAGGACAAGAAATTTCTGGATGGCGAACGATGTTGAAAAGAAGTGCCAAAATGCTTAAGCAATCACAGTCTTATTTACTAAATTTAGCGATTGGCGGGACAGCGGTTGGAACAGGCATTAATGCAGATCCTTCCTTTGGGCAAAAAGTGGCAGAGCAACTGAGCAAGCAAACAGGCTTTTCATTTCAATCATCTAAAAATAAGTTTCATGCGTTAACGAGTCATGATGAAATCGTTTATGTACATGGTGCATTAAAGGCACTTGCAGCCGATATGATGAAAGTGGCAAATGATGTTCGATGGCTAGCAAGCGGGCCAAGAAGCGGAATTGGAGAAATTACGATCCCGGCAAATGAACCAGGCAGTTCGATTATGCCCGGAAAAGTCAATCCAACCCAAAGCGAAGCGTTAACGATGATCGCCGCTCAAGTGTTTGGAAATGATGCAACGATCGGGTTTGCAGCGAGCCAAGGAAACTTTGAATTAAATGTGTTTAAACCTGTCATTATTTATAATATGCTTCAGTCTATTCGATTACTAGCGGACGGCATTCGCTCCTTTGATGAAAAGTGTATTCGAGGAATGGAAGCGAATGAGACAGTCATTAAGGAGCTAATGGAGCGATCATTAATGTTAGTCACAGCGCTGAATCCGCATATTGGCTATGAAAAAGCAGCCGAGATTGCTAAGCTTGCTCACAGTAAAGGGTTAACATTAAAACAGGCAGCTATTGAAACAAGGCATTTGACAGCTGAACAATATGAAAAATGGGTTATTCCGATTGAAATGGTGCACTTGAACAAATAAGATGAGCCCTTGAAAAGATTCAAGGGCTCTAGCCATAGATATGAAGTTGTAGAAAAATTATGGTTGTTGGTAGCCGCCCATTTGTTGTTGAGCCATTGCTACTAGACGTTTAGTGATTTCTCCACCAACAGAACCATTAGAACGTGAAGTCGCATCCGGGCCAAGGTGTACGCCAAATTCAGAAGCAATTTCATACTTCATTTGATCGATTGCTTGTTGTGCTCCTGCAACTAGTAATTGGTTAGTGTTGTTGCTGCGATTTGCATTTGTCATGTTTGTCATCTCCTGTTGTATGATTTTTGGTTGGGCCACTGGAATTGCACCAGTCCTTTTTTAAGAGGCCAGACTATCTGGTAAGCCCATTAATGTGAGTGGCTTGCTGCTTGTATTACTATTATGTTTTCTTTTTAACGGTTTATTCATCAGTAGAACATGGTAATTTTTACCTTTGTTCATCCCGGTTAAAACAGCGTTTTTTTTAGCTCTATGCTATACTATTGTTACAGAAACTAACGATTAAAGAGTATTTTGAACGAGGTGGAGAAATATGGATCATAATCGCGAGGTAACCAATAGACTGCGACGTATTGAAGGCCAAATTCGTGGCGTGATTAAAATGATGGAAGAAGAAAAGCATTGTAAGGAAGTAGTTACTCAATTATCAGCTATCCGATCAGCAGTTGATCGCTCTATTGGATTAATTGTTGCCAAAAATCTTGAAAGCTGTATTCGTGAAGCAAATGAAAAAGGTCAAAACGCAGAAGAAGCCATTCAAGAAGCGGTGAATATGATTGTTAAAAGCAGATAAGGCTGTCAAAAAGTTAGTGCCAGACACCAGTTTGAGGTGTCAGGCACTTATAGGACAGCTCTTTTTTATTCTCCAGGAGGCGTTTCGTCAATGAACATATGTGTCTCTTCGATATTAGAAGTAATTTCGTCTTCTCTCATATGAACAGACCCTCCAGAAAGTCCTTCATTGATCATTCGATCGACATCTAAAAAGGCTTTCTCTTTTCCTTCAAAGTGAGTATCTGGAAGAAAGGAAAATTCCACATCTTTTTTCTTCATTAAAAAAACCTCCTTTACCATTAATTTGTGCATAACGAAGATTTTTTATTCAGTTATCTTGTAGTGGACAATATTTGCTAATATTCATTAAATAAATTTATAATGGAAGAGCCGATGTAATCGGTGATGAACAGTTTGGCAGGTGAACAGGAAAATGGATTTCTTTTGGTTAGTATTATTTATGGTTGTCATTGGAGCGGCAATTGGGGCAGTAACCAACTCCATTGCAATTAGAATGCTGTTTCATCCTTATCGTCCGCTTTATATAGGGAAGTGGCAATTGCCATTTACGCCTGGATTAATTCCGAAAAGGCGAAGTGAGCTCGCAGAACAGCTTGGAAAGACGGTAGCTGAATATTTATTAACGCCAGAAAGTATTGAGCGGAAGTTAAGCCACCCTGATTTTCAAAAGGACATCGTAGTACTTCTGCAACAGGAGGCAAAGCCATTTCTTTCTTCAGATAAGACGATCTCTGAAGTGTTAGAAAAGGTGCATTTCCATGAAGCAGAACAAAAAGCAGAGCAATGGGTGGAACAATGGATTGACAAGAAATACCGTACGATGAAAGATTTCTATCTCGATCAAACGGTTAAAGAATCCCTTCCTTTTGAATGGCTGGATAAAATGGAAGTGAAAATTCCTGAAATATCAGATTATATCATTTATAAAGGAATCGATTATTTCTCTAGTTTAGAAGGACGTCAACGAATCAAAAAAATGACGGATGATTTTTTAGCAGAGTGGGGCAAGCTTGGAAGCATGATTCAAATGATTCTTGGCAACACCACGTTAGAAGACAAAATCCAGCCGGAAATACTAAAGTTTTTAAAAAGTCCGGGCACAAAAGAACTAATGGACACATTGCTAAAAAATGAGTGGGAAAAAATTCTCGATTGGAAATGGTCTTATGTCTTAACTCAATTTTCCGATGAAAAAGCATTGGAGAAGGGAAAAGCTTTCGTTCTTCACCAGCTGAATCTCCATTCTTTATTTGAAAAATCGGTATCAGATTTGATGAAGCCCTTTGAGGAGAAAATCATTGATGATGTCATTCCAACTCTTGTCAAGAAAGGGGGCCATTTTGTCGCTACACGTATCCCGGTGATGATGGAAAAGCTTCATATTGCTGAGATTGTGCGTGAACAAGTAGAAACATTCTCGCTTGAGCGACTAGAAGAAATGGTGCTAGAAATTTCTAGACGAGAATTGAAAATGATCACTTTTCTTGGTGGATTACTAGGAGGAGCGATTGGATTGCTTCAAGGAGTGATTGTTGGACTATTTTCTTAAAGTCGAGCATAATTATGGTATAGTCTGTTAAAGAGAATTTACAAGATATGAGGAGGAACAGTGATGGCAATCAATTTATATGATTTAGCTTATGAATTAGAAAAAGGTGTACGTCAAAGCCCAGAGTATATTCAGTTAAAACAATTATATGCAGAAGTAAATAACGATCCAGAAGCAAGTAAGGTGTTTTCGAATTTCCGGGACATTCAAATGAATTTGCAAGAAAAGCAGATGACAGGACAAAATATTACGGAAGAAGAAGTACAACAGGCTCAACAAACCGTTATACTCGTTCAACAACATGAGAAAATTTCTAAGTTAATGGAAGCAGAGCAGCGCATGAGCATGGTCATTGCGGATTTAAATAAAATTATTTTAAAGCCGCTTGAGGAAATGTACGGCCCCGTTGTTGACTAAGTGGAGAAGGACACTCAATTTGAGTGTTCTTTTTTTATTTTGTTATTCATATTTTTAACTTAAGACAACACGAGGGGGGAACGAAGATGGCTTATCGGTTACTAGCTATGAATGTACTTGGAGCTTTTTCACAAAATAAAGGGCGTGTGAGCAAAGCGACGAAAGAAGCAATTGAATACGCACACAAGAAGAAAGTGTCTATTCTATTGTTTTCCGAGCGAGAGTATGCATTTGTCAAAAGAATAGCGAAAGCATTACATTCAGAAAGTAGTCTTGTTACTCATAATGGTGCGTATGTTACTTCAAATCAACAAAAACCGATGTATATTCAGAGAATTTCTGAAGATGATACATTTGATTTAATACAATTTCTTGAGTCATTTGACTGTCAAATTACTTTAGAGAATGAAAACTTTTCGGTGAGTAATAAAGGAAAGTTGCCAACAACGTTAGTGAAAAGAGCGATTTGGCAGCGAACACAAAAATTCCTGTACTCCCAATATTTTGTGAATTCGTTAGAAGAACATTTACTAGAAGAACGGATTTCGCCGCTGTCTATTCAAGGGGTATTTCATAACAGCGAAGAAAGAAATGAAGCATTACAAGCATTAAACAATATGTTTGATAATGTGCATTTTATTAGTAGAGATCGAAATAAGATCGAAATTGTAGCAGCAGGTGTCTCTAAATGGAATAGTATTGTGTATGTAGCCGAGCAGCTTGGAATTTCTAGGTCAGAAATTGCAGTGATTGGTATTAGTGAAGATGATAAAGAAGCTGTTCAGCAAGCAGGAATGGGCATTGCTCTGGGGAATGCCGATACAAAAGTGAAGGAAGCTGCTGATTGGGTCACTAGAACCAATAAAGAAGAGGGCATTGCTTATGTCGTCAAGGAGCTTTTGAGACATCAGCGTAAAAACGCTATAGAAGAAATGAATAAAGTCGACTAAGCGGTAAGAAAAAGCCGCTTTTTTTTCATGTTCAGCTGGCGATCCATTCTTCTTTCTAAAAAAAGAGCGGTTTTTCGGTAAAATGTTAATCGTAATAGCTAATCAGTCGCCAGTCCATACGTCGCTAAACAGCGCCTTCCACCTTTCTTTTTGTCCAGCTCCAGGCGCCAACGACTAGTGGATTTCCCCGATCCTCCTTGCGATAAGTCAACATCGATTCACTAACGTTCATCGTGTTTCCTTTATCTTGTGCGGGTCGGTCCAGTCCATACGTCGCTAAACGGCGCCTTCCGCTTTTCTTTTTGTCCAGCTCCAGGCGCCAACGACTAGTGGACTTCCCCGATCCTCCTTGCGATAAGTCAACATCGATTCACTAACGTTCATCGTGTTTCCTTTATCTTGTGCGGGTCGGTCCAGTCCATACGTCGCTAAACGGCGCCTTCCGCTTTTCTATACTTGACCTTGTTGTTTAGTTTTCAGTATGCTAGATGCAGCAAATTGTGTAGAAGGGTGATTGGATTTGTTAATTAGTGTTAAAGGTTTAGATGATGAGCGGTATGAACGGCCATTGCGGCTGATTGCCAATTTGTTTTTTGAGGAAACAGAGATTGATATGGGTGGGGATGATGGTTCCCTTGAAGTGGTTTTTACCTTGACGGGAGAAACAGATGTGAAAGCTAAGGCTGTTTTAACTATAAAGGAAAGTGGGGAGCAATTTGTCGCTCACTATGAGAAACGAATCACTGCAGATCAGGAAAAAGAATATTTCAAGAGTTTGAAAAATGTTGTGTCACATGTGTATTTACATGTACTACATGAGTATACGGGAATCGTACAGAAATGGGGTATTTTAACGGGGATTCGTCCGACAAAGCTGCTGCATCGTCAAAATCAAGCAGGTGTCCCGACAGAGGTTGCTCATCGTCAATTACAAGAAAATTATTTAATGACAGCAGAGAAAACCGATTTAATGCAGCGAATTTTAGAACGTCAACTAGCCATTGTTCCTGATTTATATGATTTAAAAAAAGAAGTAAGCATTTATATTGGGATTCCTTTTTGTCCAACGAAATGTGCGTATTGTACGTTTCCTGCCTTTGCCATTCAAGGAAAGCAGGAGCGTGTGTCCTCTTTTTTAAGCGGGCTGCATTTTGAAATGGAAGCGATTGGTCGTTGGTTAAAAGAAAAGGGTGTACGCATCACAACCGTTTATTATGGAGGAGGTACACCGACGGCGATCACAGCAGAGGAAATGGATGAGTTGTATGAGCTCATGTATCAAGTGTTTCCTGATGTGGAGAAGATTCGTGAAATCACAGTCGAAGCCGGACGACCTGATACGATTACACAAGCGAAGCTAGATGTTTTAAAGAAGTGGAAGATCGATCGGATTAGTATTAATCCACAATCGTATACACAAGAAACGCTTAAAGCGATTGGGCGTCATCACACAGTCGAAGAAACGATTGATAAGTATCATTTAGCTAGAGAGAATGGCATGAATAATATCAATATGGACTTGATTATTGGTTTGCCGGGTGAAGGATGCGAAGAATTTAAACATTCGCTTGACGAGACGGAAAAGTTGATGCCTGAGTCATTAACAGTTCATACGCTGTCATTCAAAAGAGCTTCTGAAATGACACAGAATAAAGAAAAGTATAAAGTGGCGGATCGCTCAGAAGTAGAACAAATGATGGGCATGGCAGAAAGATGGACAAAAGATCATGGCTATGTGCCATATTATTTATATCGCCAAAAAAATATTCTTGGAAATTTAGAAAATGTCGGCTATTGTATGCCGGGGCAAGAGAGCATTTACAATATTGTTATTATGGAAGAAGTTCAGACGATTATCGGCATTGGCTGTGGAGCTGCCAGTAAATTTATTGATCCGAACACGGGAAAAATTGAGCATTTTGCTAACCCGAAAGATCCGAAAACATATAACGAACGGTTTGAAGAATACACGAATAAAAAGATAGCCATTTTAAATGAATTATTCAAATAAAGCGAAATTTCAATCAGTGGGGGGTTTCTTCATCCCCCACTGATTGTTAGTTGAACGGATCGGGCGTTTACGGGCTGTTGATCCCTCACCTACATGCCTGTGCTTCTTCTGCCATGTTGAGGTGGGGATCTTACAGCCCGTTAATGCGGGATAAAGTATAACTTTACCTTGCTTCTTTAAAGGAGCAAGGTTTTTATGTGTAAAAATTCTAAATTTTTAAAAAATAACTATGAATGACGCTTCATTTTTTGTATCCTTAATAGGAGGAGGGGATTGTAAATATGGACAAATTTGAAACGGTTAAATGTGATATTAATGGGGGAGTCGCACGGATTACTTTGAGCCGTCCGCAGTCGATGAATGCTTTAAATGTACAAATGATGGAGGAGTTACTTACTTGTTTGCAAGAAGTAAGCCGAGATAATCAGGTGAAGGTCGTTGTGTTATCAGGTAAGGGGGATGCTTTTTCTTCAGGGGGCGATATTAAACAAATGCTCACTGGTTTAGATGAGCAACAGTTCTTCACAGTGATGGACGTGATTTCCGATTTAGTGACGACTTTATACAAAATGCCAAAAGTAACGATTGCAGCGATTCATGGGGCGGCCGCAGGATTAGGATTGAGCTTAGCACTGGCAGCTGATTATGTCATTTGTGGCGATCAGACAAAGATTGCGATGAACTTCATTGGCATCGGATTGATCCCTGATGGAGCGGGCCATTTTATGATGGAAAGACGAGTAGGAGAAGTGAAAGCGAAGCAGCTCATTTGGGAAGGGAAAGTGATGAGTGGCTTAGAAGCAGAAGCCATTGGGTTGGTTGATCAAACAGCGGAAGAAAGCCAGTTGGCCGAAAAAGTGGATCAATTAATCGGCTATATTAAGCAAAAGCCGCTGAAAGCGATGATTGCGACAAAGAAAATATATGCCGAGCTTCAAGAAGCCAAACTAATCCAATCATTGCAATTAGAAAAGCAAGCTCAGCTGAATATGAGACAAACGCAAGATCATCAAGAAGGGATTCAAGCCTTTATCGAGAAGCGTAAGCCGGTGTTTACAGGGCGTTAACATGGAATAAAAAGCATGAGGTGTCGAAAAAAGTCCTCACAAATAGACTTTCTCGACATCTTTTTCTTATTGAGTTACGGAGTATGGGCTTTTTACGGAGTTGATCTTTACTTTTACTGAATCAGATCCTCTTTTTACTGAAACACACCAATGATTTACTGACTCGTGCTGGATTTTTACTGAATCAAGCTTCACTTTTGCTGAAACATAACAGAAAAGGAGCTGTCACAGAAGGCAGTTTTCACTGATTTTCTGGACAGCCCGATGCTTTTCTTTAGATCAGAAGGGCACTTCCGATTAATCTAGCTGTTTCACAAATAATACTCTGTCTTGGTTGGGTCCATCGTAGTCAGTATTGACTGAAACACCATCTACTTTTTTGTCCCCTTCTTCAATTTCAAATCCCATCTTAGTGTGATAGCTAATCGACGTTTTGTTAACAGGTGATGTTACACAGCGGACAACATGACGCCCGTTTTGCTTAACCACTTGAAAAAATTCAGTGTATAAGCGTTTTCCAATATTATGTTTTCTGTAATTGGGATGAACTCCAACAAAGTGAATATATGCTTCATTAGCATGACTTTGAGAGAAGAATCCTATAAGAAAGCCTACAATTTCTCCTTCTTTTTCAGCAATGAAACTTGTATTTTTAAAATGATCAAAGAACAGTTTGGGCAGCATATCAGACATGTTTCTGCCGCCCCACCATTCGTTGATTAGTGGGGCAAGGACTTTGTAATCTTCTCCTTTTACTGAACGAATTTTCATTGAAGTCTCCTTAAAAATTTGTCGCTGACCAGCACCTTCCGCTTTAGTCATCATCCAGCTCCACCTCCTTGGGGCTCGAGTCAGATGTCAGCCCGACTTCATGGCTGAAGAGCGCCATTTTGTCGGTCCGTCATCTGCTTGTCGCCCCAGAACAGTCGGCTCCGCTTTAGTCATCATCCAGCTCCACCTCCTTGGGGCTCGAGTCAGATGTCAGCCCGACTTCATGGCTGAAGAGCGCCATTTTGTCGGTCCGTCATCTGCTTGTCGCCCCAGAACAGTCGGCTCCGCTTTAGTCATCATCCAGCTCCACCTCCTTGGGGCTCGAGTCAGATGTCAGCCCGACTTCATGGCTGAAGAGCGCCATTTTGTCGGTCCGTCATCTGCTTGTCGCCCCAGAACAGTCGGCTCCGCTTTAGTCATCATCCAGCTCCGCCTCCTAGACACTCGAGTCAAATAACCTGCCGCTTACAAGGCTTGTCGCCTTTTCAGCGACAGAACATTTGCTTGTCGTGTCTAAACAGTCGGTTCCGCTTTAGTCATCACACATGAAATAATACTAGTTTTCCCAGGGGTGAGGTGCAGCGGTGGGTGTGTTCTTCGTAGGCATGGCGATGAAGGAGTTTTTGCCCGATCGTTTTTGCTTCCTCATTGTTTTTTGCTTCAAAGGCTTCGTCTAATAATTTTTCTCCGTTTTTTTCGAAGACTGTTAGTTTATAAGTTTGCATAGGATTTCCCCCTTATCATTGTATATGTTTATTTTACATGAATTTAGAAAATTTTAAAAATAATCTTTACGGAACTTTTTGGCATTTGATTCGTACAAATGATAGAGGTGATAAATCAATGTTAGTATTGGACCATGTAACAAAAAAATTTGGAGAGTTCACGGCGGTCAATCAACTGTCGTTAAACATTCCAGAGAAAGATATGTTTGGTTTTTTAGGAGCGAATGGGGCAGGGAAGACAACGACTTTTCGTATGATTTTAGGGTTGATGAAGCAAACGGATGGTCGTATTACTTGGATGAATGAAGCAATTAATTACGATACGAGTGCTCATATTGGGTATTTACCTGAAGAAAGAGGACTGTATCCGAAAATGAAAGTGAAGGAACAAATTGTCTATTTAGCACGATTGCGTGGAATGGATAAAAGACGAGCTGCGAGTGAAACGGATCATTGGCTTGAAAGGTTCAATGTGCCAGATTATGCGAATAAAAAAGTAGAAGAGCTATCAAAGGGAAATCAGCAAAAAATACAGTTTATTGCGTCGGTTGTTCATCAGCCACAGCTATTAATTCTCGATGAGCCATTCAGTGGGCTGGACCCGATCAATGTTGAATTGCTTAAGCAAGCAGTGATTGAATTAAAGGAGAGCGGGACGACAATTGTTTTTTCTAGTCATCGGATGGAACATGTCGAGGAGCTATGTGAGCATTTATGTATTATGCATCATGGCCGTCCTGTTGTGCATGGAAACTTAAGTGACATTAAACGTTCATTTGGCAAGAAGAATGTGAAGGTACATGCTGATTTTGATGTGAGCTTTTTAGCGAATGCCCCAGGTGTGTTGAAATCGAAGAAGACAGCTGAAGGGATTATTTTGCAAATTGCAGAGGAAGAGATATCACAGAGAATTTTTTCTGAGCTACAAGGGAAAGGTTTCGTGCAGAAATTTGAATTAGAAGAGCCTTCTTTAAATGATATCTTTATTGAAAAGGTAGGTGCTTCATATGAATAGTTTCTGGTTAATGCTGTCGCAATCATATCTTAATAAATTTAAGACGAAATCTTTTATACTGACCACACTGATTGTCGCGATCATCATTATGGTTGGAGCCAACTTTGAAAAAATAGTTGATATGTTTGAGGGAGAAGATGAACAGACAAAGATTGCGGTTATTGATGAAAGAGGAACACTTTTTCAACCGCTGAAGCAACAGCTGACTGCTCAAAATAGTGATATCCAATTAATCGAAGCGACCAAACAAACGGAGGCCCAATTAACAAAGGATGTAGAACAAGAAAAATATGAAGGATATATTTTGTTAAAGAGGGATGCACAAGGCTTACCAACCGCTACATATAAAGCATTAAGTGTGGCAAATAGTGAGCTAGTTAATGAGATTAGTCAAGCTTTGCAAATGATTAAAGGTCAAGAGATGGCGAATAAGTTAAAGCTATCGAAAGAGGAAATGGCTCTTTGGAACGCTCCTGTAGATGTGGAAAAAGTAGCTTTAGCTAAAGAAGCGAAATCAGAGGAAGAGATGATGCAAGCTCAAGCACTTGTGTATATTTTATTGTTCTTTATTTATCTATCGGTGATTATTTACGCAAATATGATTGCTTCTGAAGTAGCGATTGAAAAGTCTTCAAGAGTAATGGAGATTTTGATTTCGAGCGTGTCCCCAGTGAAGCAAATGTTTGCCAAAATCATTGGCATCGGCTTGCTTGGGTTGACACAAATGGTTATTTGGCTCGGAGTCGCTTATTATGCCTTTTCAAGCCAATCAGAAGATTCTGTTGCCAGTGTATTAGGGCTAACATCTGTCTCCGCTTCGCTGTTGATATATGCGATTGTCTTTTTCATTCTTGGTTATTTTTTATATGCAACGATTGCGGCTTTACTAGGCTCGCTCGTTAGCCGATTAGAAGACGTTCAGCAAATGATGATGCCATTGACATTCTCAGTGATGATTGCCTTCTTTATGTCGATGTATGGCCTTGGAAATCCTGAATCTCCGGTCATTACCATTAGCTCGTTTATTCCTTTTTTCACGCCGATGATTATGTTTGTACGTGTAGGTATGTTAAATATCCCTATGTGGGAGGTCGCTACAGGGATCGGTATTTTACTCGTCTCTATTCTCATATTAGGTGTGATTGGGGCAAGAATTTATCGCGGCGGCGTGTTGATATATGGCAAATCAAGTTCATTGAAAGATTTGAAAAAAGCGATTCAATTATCGAAACATCAATAATCATGTTAGAAAAGAGAAGGGGCTAATGTAAAAGGGCCTCTTTTCTGCTTTTTTCTATAATAACTACTCGCACGCACCGTAATAATTCGTTAAAATAACAATACTGCTACCAGTAAGAGGGGAATGTATTATGGAAAAAAAGAAAAAAGGTCCATTATTATTACTCAGCTTTAATTTATTTATCATTATGGTTGGGATTGGTCTTGTCATTCCAATTTTGCCGTTTTATGTGGAAGAGTTTGGAGCGGGAGCAAGGACACTTGGGGCATTGATTGCGGTGTATTCTTTTATGCAATTTTTGTTCGCGCCAGTATGGGGAAAGCTGTCCGATAAGATTGGGCGTAAACCGTTAATTACAGCTGGTTTGCTTGGGTTTGCGGCGGCTGAATTTCTGTTCGCCTTTGCTACCGACATATGGATGTTGTTCACTGCCCGAATGTTAGCCGGAATATTTGGTTCAGCATTAATGCCAACAGCGATGGCTTATGTCTCCGATGTAACAACGTCTCAAGAGCGCGGAAAAGGCATGGGGATTTTAGGGGCATCTATGGGACTTGGGATTGTCATTGGTCCTGGTATTGGCGGCTGGCTCGCTGAATATGATTTATCATATCCATTTATTTTTGCGGGGATCGCGGCAATTGTTGCGGCGATTGTGTCGGTGTTAGTTCTACCAGAGTCGTATTCCAAGGAACAACGGGAGAAAGATGCACAGCGAAAAGCAAATGAACCGTCCGTTAATCAATGGGAACAATTCAAACAGACGATGTTAAGCCCCGCTGGATTTCTGCTATTTCTTGTGTTCTTATTAAGCTTTGGTCTAGCTAATTTCCAATCAATATTCGGTTATTATTCCTGGGAGCGTTACAACTACGGACCGAAAGATGTAGGTCTTATTATGCTCATTATTGGCTTGATTGGTACGTTCGTTCAAGGGTATGGGGTTGGAAAAATAACGAAAAGATTTGGTGACCGCAACACGGTGCTTGGCTCATTACTACTGAGTGCAGTTGGTTTTGTTATTATGACGCTTGCCACGAATTTTGTGGGTGTAATAGTAACAACAGGCTTGTTTTTTATTGGAAATTCGCTACTGCGTCCATCGGTTAACTCCTTACTTTCTAAATATGCCGGATCGAAACAAGGCTATATTATGGGATTGAATAATTCATTTTTAAGCCTTGGCAATGTTGCTGGCCCGCTTGTTGCCGGCATGTTATTTGAGTGGAATATCTATTTTCCTTATTTATTTGGCGGAGCGGTGATGTTAGTTGGATTTTTATTCACATATCGTTTTGCTATGAAACACAAAGTACAAGAAGCAAGATAATGTTTTATGTTATCATTTAATTATTGAGTTGAAGGAGGGAAAGCAAGTATGTCTCAAGGTATTACACATTATGAAGCAGGACAAAGTGTCGATTGCTATTTGTTAATTAAGTCTTCTACGAGAAGCATTGCAGTAAACGGCAATCCTTATTTAACGCTAATCTTACAAGATAAGAGCGGAGAAATTGAAGCGAAACTTTGGGATGCAAAAGAAGAGACGGAAAAGCAATATCAGCCCCAGACGATTGTTAAAGTAACGGGCGAAATTCAAAATTATCGTGGAAGAATGCAATTGAAAATTCGACAAATCCGCCCGGCAAACCCACAAGATGGCGTGCAGGTTAGTGAATTTATTGAAACGGCTCCGATGACGCAAGAGGAGATGACGGATATCATCACTCAGTTTATCTTTGAAATGAAGAATCCACATATTCAGCGAATTACACGCTTTTTATTGAAAAAACATCACACTGAATTTCTTGAGTATCCAGCCGCTACAAAAAATCATCATGAATTTGTATCCGGTCTTGCTTTTCATGTCGTTTCTATGTTAAAGCTAGCGAAGTCGATCGCTGATTTGTATCCATCACTTGATCGTGATTTATTATATGCGGGCGTGATTTTGCATGACTTAGGGAAAGTAATGGAGCTTTCTGGTCCTGTATCTACCACCTATACAGTGGAAGGGAATTTACTTGGACATATTACGATTATGGTCAATGAAATTGGTAAGGCCGCAGAGGAGCTTGGCATTGATGGGGAAGAGGCGATGATCTTAAAGCATATCGTCCTATCTCATCACGGCAAAGCGGAATGGGGAAGCCCGAAACCGCCAATGGTGAAGGAAGCCGAAATTCTTCATTATATTGATAATTTAGATGCGAAAATGAATATGCTTGATCGCGTACTAGAGCGGACGAAACCAGGGGAGTTTTCTGAGCGAGTGTTTGCTTTAGATAATCGTTCCTTCTATAAACCGAATTTTTCTTCTTAACATGTCCTTAACGGGACATGTTTTTTTGTTTTTAGAATATATATAGTAACGAATGCGAGTTCAAGAAAGGGGAGAAGGTCATGACATTTCCATTATGGATGTATGTCGTAGTAGCAGGGATTTTTTTCAGCGCATTTATGACAGTGAAGACATCAAAGGCTGAAAGAAAGGCTGAGATGGATTATATTGAACAGGAAGGGCAAGTGTATATTCAGCGGATGGAGAAGGAACGAGATCTGAAAATTAAAAGTTAAATAAAAAAGAGATGGTCCATGTGACCATCTCTTTTTTTGTAGATTATTTTTCTTCTTTTGTCTCTTCTTTCGGTGCACCTTCTGCAGGAGCCGATTCACTTTCGAAAGCACCTTTTAGGTCAGCATCTTCCACTTTGACCTCTGATGCTTTTAATTCTTTTTCTAATTTCTTCTGAAGCTTAGCAGGGTCTATTTTAGAAGCTTTTAATTCATCCGTTAATTCTGCCTTCATATCTTTCAAAGGTTTTTTCTCTTTTTTGTCAGTTACTTTAATGATATGGTAACCGAATTGTGATTTCACTGGCTCACTAACTTGTCCTACCTTTAAAGAAGACATCGCTTCAACAAATTCAGGAACTAATTGTTCGCGACCTTTATTATCGATCCAGCCTAAACTTCCGCCGTTTGCAGCAGAGCCTGGATCAGCAGAATGTTCTTCTGCCAATTCTTCGAACTTTGCACCTTTATCAAGTTGCGCCTTAAGATCTTTTGCTGTCTTTTCATCTTCTACTAAAATATGGCTAACCTCGATTGGTGCTTCCCATTTGTCGTAGTACTCTTTTAGTTCTTTGTCAGAAATTTTAATATCTGCAGTTGCTGCTTTTTCACGTAGCAACTGTGACTTGACTAGCTCTTTGAAGCCTTTTTCATCTATAGCGAATTGAGCTAGGAACATCTCATATTGGTCTCCTAATTGCTCTTTCGCTTTTTTAAATTCCTTATCTAGTTCTTCATCGGACACAGTATATTTTTCGGAGAGAATTTTATCGTACACAAGATTTTGAAGAGTTTGTTCCATTTGCTGTTTGTTGTTGACTTTCATTGCCTCATAAAGATCTTCTTTTGTGACATCTCCTGCTTTTGTTGTGGCGACAACATCATCACCTGCGCTGCATCCCGCAAGGCCGATTGCACCTGCCACTAAAGAAATAGATAATAACCATTTTTTCATTCTTATTAACAACTCCCTGATAAGTTAGCCGGCTTTTGGTTAAGCAGCGGCTTCTGCAATTTTATTCTAGGACATACTATAACACATTTTTATGAAGTAGCCAAAAATTTGAACTGATAAAGTGAAACTTCAATCAGTGGGGGGCTCCATCCCCTGCTGATTAAAGAAGAACAAAGGCTAAAATCGCAACGTCCTGTTGCAACGCCTTTGTAACCTGCATCGTGCAGGCCCGAACGGATCGGGCGTTTACGGGCTGTTGATTCCCCACCTACATGCCTGCGCTTCTTCTGCCATGTTGAGGTGGGGATCTTACAGCCCGTTAATGCGGGATAAATAAAAACGAGCCGAAGTTAGAAACACGGCTCGCTTTATGTATAGAGTATTTCTACATAGGATGAAATCAATAAAATCGTAATATAAATATTTATTGTACGGAAGATTTTTGGGTGCTTTTCTTCCGGAATCTCTTTTTGAGTACAAAGAATGCTCGTTAATCGATTAATGTTAAACAGGATGAGTGCAGAAAATACCACAAATACAACCATAATGGTGATCAAATTGTTTCCCTCCTCTTTTGACTATATGTAAATAACATATCAAAAAGTGCTCCAAAAAGATAGAAAAACAGTTAGGAAGAGAGTTATCCCCTCTCTTCACTATCATCTATTGAGGAATTAAAATTTCATACCCTCGGTCATGCTCTTCAATGACGGCTGACTTCGGGGAGGTAACTAACGCTTTTAAATAAAGAAAATCCATGACACAAATTCCTGTATGATAAGCGGAAAGCATCGTGAAATAATGCAGATAATTCGGGAAGAGAATGCCGCTTAATAGCAAAATAGGGTTAATCATGAAAAAAGGCAGTACTAAACTGAGTATAAACCTTTTCTTTGGCACAGGTTTCTTGATCGTGATGAAAACAATCGGCAGACAGCCTAATTTTAAACTATATTTGAATGTCATATGCGGAAAATAACGTAAAATTGGTAACATATGAACAAATTTATGGAGTGGATAAACCGCTAGCAATCCAATCAAAAATAATTCGAAATATGAAGAATACAAGGTTTCAGAATACATGGATTGCATAAGCGCAAAACTGCAGCTAAAAAACAACATCATAAGGATGAACGAAAAAACCATGATTTTATTGAAACCGTACTTTTTTTCAAAATCAAATGCACGCCAACACTTCATAGAAATCGTCCCTCCAATTGGCGAAAAAGTGATATGATTGTTTAATTTACGATGATTGAAGAGAAAAAGCAACATCTATTTTGATAAACAATAGGATGAAGAATATGTGAAGGAATGAACAAAAAGGTGCAGAATGGAGCACGGAAGAGGTTCTTCCGTACTTATAGATGGTTGGGAGTAGTGATTTTTGCTTTGACGAGCTTCCCATCCTCTTCAAAAAAATCCTTGTCGATATTATGGATCGATTTCTCAAAAATATCCATAAAGTCTTCGCCATAAATATTTTTGACGATCGTCAGGATTTCCACTAAATCAGGGAATTTACCAAAAAGCTCCCGTAGTGGAGCTGTTCCTGCAAACACAGAATTATGATGAGGATCATAGCTCTCCATCAGCTCAAGCAACACTTGTTCACCTTGTTCAGTGATTTCTACATACGTATTGCGTTTATCATTTTCTTTCTTAGAAAAGTTCAAATAACCTCTTTCTTCTAATTTTTTCGAAAAATTAAAAGCGGTTGAGACGTGCATCACGCCAAACTTAGCGACATCTGATATCGAGGCCCCTTTTAAATGATAAGCAATCCATAAAATATGATGTTCGTTAATGTTTAAATCGTATGGTTTAATCCATTGTTGCCAATCTTTTTCGACAGCCTTCCATAATGCTTTGCTTAATTGTGCCATCCGCTGACTGAATATAAGAGCTTCTTTCATAGAGTACTGATGGTTAGACATATGTGCACCTTCTTTTTTAAATTATTCACTCCCGATAGACAAAAAATATGAATATAGTTAATATTATTATGCCAATAAAGTAAAAAATAATAAAGATATAAATTTACTAAATTTTCGAAAAAAACAAGGAGCCTTATTTAGACTCCTTGTTTTTCGGTAGTTGGTTTAATTCGTCCACTGTCGATTGAATGTCTTCTAACTCTTGTTGCAGTTTCTGAATCGTAGGTTTCGTACTTTCTTGCCATAGAGATACACTAGTTTTTAAGCCGCCCGTTACCTCGGTAAATGTTTCCTTACTGACTTCCGAGAGGGTTTTCACGGAGGATTTCACTTCACTTAAATTATTGCTAATGGCATTTATAGAGCTTTTAGCACAACTTAGTGAAGATTTTGCTTTTTCTCGTGTTTCCTTGCCAGACAGCGGTGTACTGAACAAAGTTGTGGCCATTCCAGCAATTGTACCAGTGAGTAATCCGAATAATAGTGCCTTTTTATCCATATGTAATCACCTCACTTCTTTGGTTTAATTCTCGATTAATCGCAAAATTCCTTTATTTCCGGTTGCGGACAGGTTCATTGTCGCTCCTTGCTTGCATAGTATGTAAGAAACGTCATCCTTTATTGTAATTGTTACCATCGCAGGAAAGCAATAATTAAGGAAAGAAGTAGAGGAGTGACAGGAATGGAAGGCATCATTTTTGCATGCTATGCGATTAGCTTTATTCTTTTAATGAGCATGGTTAACCACATTCGGGGAATTTGCAAGCAAGGAATATGTATGTCAAGGCATGTAGCGAAACAAAGAATCAAAATCTTTGGAATAACCGGTGTCCTTTTTTTAGTATTGTCGATTTTGCTTACCTATGTGTGGAATGGATAGCAAGGCAGGTGAGAACGGGGTCAGCTTTCGAGGAAGCTGACCCTGAATAGACCGTCTGTTAGTTTTGAATGTAGCGCGCAATCCCTTGAGCGATTTGTTGGAATTCTTCTGTCGAATATTCGCCGCTATGGTCTTGAAAGATCGGATGAAACCCATCTTCTTTGCCGTATCGTGGAAGCAAGTGAATATGGGAATGGAAAACCGTTTGACCAGCTACTGCACCGTTATTATTTAAAATATTTAGCCCTTCGACTTGAAATTCTTTTTTTATGGCATGGGCAATTTTCGGTACGACTTCAAAGAGACGAGCTGCTTGGTCAGACGTTAATTCAAAGACATTTTCTTTATGTTCTTTCGGAATAATTAAAGTGTGTCCTTTCGTGACTTGACTAATATCTAAAAACGCATACACATGTTCATCTTCATACACCTTTGCAGAAGGAATGTCCCCATTAATAATTTTACAGAAAATGCAATCACTCATTTTTTTCATCCTCTCTGTTTATGTAATTGTCAAAATTTTAACACACCACCGGGAATTAATAAAGTGAACCTCCAATCAGTGGCGATCTTGCTGCTCGTTAATGCGCGATAAATAGACAAGCTATAAGACAATCCATGAGTTTTATAAAAGAATTTGCTAAAATAGGGGTAATCACATTATGAGAAGGGACGTTTTCTATGTCTTTATTAAAAATAAACGACCTGGTGGGCGGATATACACGTAAACCAGTGTTAAAAAATATTTCTTTTTCGATTGAAAAAGAGAGTATTGTTGGGTTAATTGGTTTAAATGGAGCGGGAAAAAGTACCACCATTAAACATATCATTGGGTTGATGGAGCCGAAGCAAGGAAGCGTATTAATTAATGGCCATACGCTGCAGGAAGGGCCTGAAAAGTATCGTCAACAGTTTTCTTATATTCCAGAAACACCTATTCTATATGAAGAATTAACACTAGAAGAGCATATGAAGCTAACAGCGATGGCTTACGGATTGAGTGAAGCAGAGTATAAACAACGAATGGGTCCTTTGCTGAAAGAATTTCGCCTACAAGAGAAAATGAATTGGTTCCCGGCTCATTTTTCTAAAGGAATGAAGCAAAAGGTGATGATTATGAGTGCTTTCTTAACGGAACCTTCTCTTTATATTATTGATGAGCCTTTTGTTGGACTAGATCCGCTAGGTATTCAATCTTTGCTTGAGTGGATGAATAAAATGCGTGATAATGGGGCGGGTATTTTAATGTCTACGCATATTTTGGCGACAGCTGAGAAATATTGTGACTCTTTCATTATTTTACATAATGGTGAGATTCGCGCTCAAGGAACGATCGAGGAGCTTCGAGAGCAATTCCATTTGACAGATGCTTCTTTAGATGATATTTATATTCAATTGACGAAGGAAGAAGAATAATGAAAAACATTGAGCAATTATGGAAAAGCAGGCTGGAGTCTTATTATGGCGAACTGCGTAAATACTTGCGTTATATGCTAAATGATCATTTTTTGTTTGTGCTTGTATTTGGGCTTGGTGCCCTGCTTTATTACTACAGCGGCTGGGTGAAAACGCTTGATGAAACCTTTCCAGCCCCGTTCATTATGGCTGTGACGCTTGGTGCATTATTAGCTTGGAGCCCGGTGTACACCTTTTTAATGCGTGCGGATACTGTCTTTTTACTTCCGCTAGAAGAAAAGATGAACAGTTATTTTCAAAAAGCGATTCGGACAAGCTTTTTTTCGCAAATTTATTTATTGATTGCTGGACTGGCTTTCTTTATGCCGATGTACGCTCAAGTAAAAGGTTCGTCCGCTCAATCGTTTTTCCTCTTGCTACTTGTCTTAGTAGGCTTGAAAATATGGAATTTACATATTCGCTGGTATGTGCTCAAACAGCAAGAAAGAGAAAGCCACTTAGGTGATTTAGCGATCCGTTTTATCCTGAATGGTGTCTTGCTTTATTTCTTATTTTCTAGTTCGAATCTCCTCTTTGTCGGGGCGGTAGCTGTTATTATGATTGGTTACTTGATTTATTTTAAGAAAGCAGCCGAGCGAATGACATTAAAGTGGGAGACACTTGTGGATCTGGAAGAGAAAAGAATGGCCGCCTTTTATCGCCTCGCAAATTTATTTACCGATGTTCCTCATTTGAAAGGAACCGTCAAGCGGCGTCAATGGCTCGACCCACTTCTAGAGAGATTACCGTTTAGTCAAACATCGACCTACGCTTTTTTATTTCGCCGTACTTTTGTTCGAACAAGCGAATACTTCGGGCTGTTTGTTCGCCTAACAGTGATTGCCGCACTGGCGATCGGCTTTAGTGATCAAGTGATCTTGCAGCTCATCATTGCGCTGTTATTTATTTATTTAACTGGTTTTCAATTGTTGCCAATGATTCGGCGTCATGAACTGAAAATATGGGTCTCACTTTATCCAGTCTCAACAACGGAAAAAAGAGAGGCGTTGTTACAGCTGTTAGGACGTTTGCTGATCATACAAGCGACGGTGTTTGGAATCGTAGCTGCTATTAGTCAAACACTTACTCAAGGTGGTCTTGTTTTAGTAGCGGGTCTGCTTCTTGTATTTGTTTTCGTTAAATTATACGCACCATCTCGCTTAAAGAAGATGGAGGAGCTATAAAAAATGGCGGCACCACTTAAGGTGTCGCCGTTTTTTTATCCCGCATTAATGGGCAGTAAGACCCCCACCTCAAAATAGCAGGAGAAGCAAAGCTGTTTAGGTGGGGATCAACTGCCCATAAACGCCCGATCCGTTCAACTAACAATCAGTAGGGGATGAAGAAAACCCCCACTGATTGAAGTTTCACTTTATTGTTAATCTTCTTTAGGAACATTGTATGTTGTGACATAAGATGGGCTTGAGAAGATTTTTGGTTGCTTGTCGACTCCTTCTTCTGAGCTGCGTTTTTCGTGAGCTTTATTGTAAGCTTGCGAGTCTTGCCAACCTTGAAAAGATTGCTGATCTTTCCATTGGGTCATAATAATATACGTATTAGAGTTAAGTGGACGAAGCACGCGAATCGAGATAAATCCTGGCACTTCTTCAATAAGACGTGCTCGATTTTTAAAGCGATATTCAAAAATAGGCCGGCCCTCATCTGTGACAGGAATATTAT
The DNA here is from genome assembly GCF_037201805.1 of Bacillus sp. FJAT-52991. Lineage (GTDB taxonomy): Bacteria > Bacillota > Bacilli > Bacillales > Domibacillaceae > Bacillus_CE > Bacillus_CE kandeliae. The sequence continues at coordinate 913,239 of NZ_CP147404.1, forward strand.
TGAAAACAACATAACCGTGATTCGCTAGCTCACCTGATGCGTCAATGACTTCATATTTACGCGGGGATTGAAAAAGTGTTTTTTGCTCTGTTTCATGCAAAAGTGTAGCTCCTTCCGCATTCTCCATGACAATCATTTTTTCAGTAGCATGCTTGTCTTTCAGCTTCTTTAAAAAATCAAACGTCCCTGAAGTAATATATACATTCATTTTCGTCACCTCAATTAAATAATGATTACTCTACTATATTAACTTTACACATAAAATTATCCATGTAAACCAATAGTGTGTTTTTTTGATGTTAGGGGGGCTTTCTTCGACGTTAACGAGCCTTTCTTTGACTTTTGGGAAATTTCTTCGACCTTAGCGAGCTTTTCTTCGACTTTCGGGTACCAGACTGCATGGCTGAAGAACGCCATTCCGTCATTCTGTCTTTTGCTTGTCGTGCCTGGACAGTCGGCCCCGCTTTTCGAATTGTCCAGCTTCAGGCGCTATCGGCTCGAGGTCAAAAGCCAATCCGTCCAAAAGGTTAAAGAGCAACCTTTCAGCCGGCTCGTCTTTTGCTTGTCGCCGATGAACGAGCGCCTTCCGCATTTCGTGTTGTCCAGCTCCAGGTGCCAGCGACTAGTGTACTTTCACGTTCCTCCTTGCGATAAGTCAACATCGATTCACTAGCGTTCATCGTGTTTCCTTTATCTCGTGCGGAGCGCTTCAGTCCATACGTCGCTAAACAGCACCTTCCTCTTTTCGAATTGTCTAGCTTCGCCTCCTAGACACTCGAGTCAAATAACCTGCCGCTTACAAGGCTTGTCGCCTTTCCGGCGTCAGAACATTTGCTTGTCGTGCCTGGACAGTCGGCTCCGCATTTCGTTGTCTTTGGCGAATTTATGACATTTGTGTAGTGTTGCTATACTTTTATTCGTAAAACATCTATAGTGTAAATCGTATAAAAAGGTAGGTATTATCATTTATTTCCGAGTGAGGATTTAATATAATGAGGGATAGTGACTTTTAATGTGGAAAAGGTGGAGGAACAAACGTGATGAGAACGATTAATGATACTTTTTTACAAGCAGCAAGAGGAGAGAAGACAGATTATGTCCCAGTATGGTATATGCGTCAGGCTGGACGCTCACAACCGGAGTATCGCAAGCTGAAAGAGAAGTACTCGCTGTTTGAAATTACCCATCAGCCAGAATTATGTGCGTATGTGACTAGATTGCCTGTTGAGCAGTATGATGTCGATGCGGCGATTCTTTATAAAGATATTATGTCACCGCTTCCAGCGATCGGTGTGGATGTAGATATTAAGTCTGGAATTGGTCCAGTGATCAGTAACCCGATTCGTTCATTAGCTGATGTTGAGAAGCTTGGAGAGATCGATCCGGCAAATGATGTCCCTTATGTATTAGAAACGATTCGATTGCTTACGGAGGAGCAATTAAATGTGCCATTGATTGGATTTGCTGGAGCTCCTTTTACATTGGCAAGCTATATGATTGAAGGCGGACCGTCAAAAAATTATAACAAAACAAAAGCATTCATGTACGCTGAGCCAAAAGCTTGGTTTGCTTTAATGGACAAGTTAGTAGAAATGACGATTACTTATGTGAAAGCCCAAATTAAAGCGGGCGCTCGTGCTGTCCAAATTTTTGATTCTTGGGTGGGAGCACTAAATGTACAAGATTATCGCACATTTATTAAACCAGTAATGGAGCGTATTTTTAATGAGTTACGTCCTGAAGGAGTTCCATTAATTATGTTTGGGGTGGGTGCAAGTCATTTAGCGATGGAATGGCATGACCTTCCATTAGATGTTGTTGGCTTAGACTGGCGTTTACCAATTGAACAAGCCCGAGCAATGGGAATGACGAAAACGGTTCAAGGGAATTTAGATCCAGCGCTTTTACTCGCTCCATGGGAAGTAATTGAGGAACGAGCTAAAGCGATCATTGATCAAGGAATCCAGCAACCTGGTTACATTTTTAACTTAGGTCACGGTGTCTTCCCAGACGTAAATCCGGATACCTTAAAGCGTTTAACTACATTTATTCATGAATATAGTGCCGAAAAGCTGAAATAAGAAGATTCTTTTTGGAAAACTTAAAAAAGACATGTCAAAATAGAAAAGGATTTCTATTATTACGAGGTGAAAGCAATGACAAAAAGAAAAATGGGTTTATTAGTAATGGCTTATGGCACGCCATATAAAGAAGAAGATATTGAAAGATACTATACACATATACGCCGTGGAAGAAAGCCTTCACCAGAACTGCTTGAGGATTTGCGTTCCCGTTATGAAGCAATTGGTGGCATCTCTCCGCTTGCTAAAATTACGCAGGAACAAGGGGAAAAGCTAGAGCAACATTTGAATATCATTCAGGATGAGATCGAATTCAAAATGTATCTTGGACTTAAGCATATTGAACCATTTATTGAAGATGCTGTTGGGCAAATGAAAAAAGATGGCATAGAAGAAGCGGTATCGATCGTATTAGCTCCGCATTTTTCTACGTTTAGTGTCAAGTCTTATAATGGGCGAGCAAAAGAAGAAGCGGAGAAGATCGGTGGGCCGGCTATTGTGTCTGTTGAAAGCTGGTATAAAGAACCTAAGTTCATTGACTATTGGGCACAAAAAGTACAGGAAACCGTAGCATCGATGTCAGAAGAAGAATGTAATAACTATGTGCTAATTGTCTCTGCTCATAGTCTTCCTGAAAAAATTATTCAAGCAGGCGATCCATATCCTGACCAATTGAAAGAAACAGCGGATTTAATTGCAGAAAAGGCGGGCGTTAACAATTATGAGATCGGCTGGCAAAGTGCCGGTAATACGCCTGAGCCGTGGATCGGACCAGATGTACAGGACTTAACTCGTGAGTTATTTAATGAAAAAGGCTATCAAGCATTTGTTTATGCACCTGTAGGGTTCGTCTCTGATCATTTAGAAGTGTTGTACGATAATGATTATGAATGTCAAGTAGTAACAAAAGAAATTGGTGCAAGCTACTATCGTCCAGAAATGCCAAATGCTCAGCCGCTATTTATTGAGGCAATGGCTAGTACGATTATGCAGCATTTACAAGCAAACGCAAAATTATAAAAAGAAGGCGATGCAACTGTGTTGGAAGAAAATAAGAAAGTGGTTGTAATCGGAGGCGGCATTACCGGTTTAACAACGGCTTATTACTTGCAAAAACAAGCAAAAGAAAATCAGCTTTCGCTTGATATCACGTTAATCGAGGCGACCCCTCGTCTTGGTGGGAAAATTCAAACCGTTCGGAAAGATGGCTTTGTTATTGAAAGAGGTCCGGACTCTTTTCTTGAAAGAAAGGCAAGCGCGGCTCGACTAGCGAAAGAAGTTGGGCTTGCGGATCATTTAATCAATAATTCAACTGGCCAATCTTACGTTTTAGTGAACGGTAAGCTTTATCCAATGCCAGGAGGCTCTGTGATGGGCATTCCAACACAAATGGCTCCTTTTGTGACAACTGGTCTTTTCTCGATTCCTGGGAAAATGAGAGCGGCTGCTGACTTTGTCTTACCGAAATCAGATCCTCAAAATGACCAATCGTTAGGTCACTTTTTTAGAAGACGTCTTGGTGATGAAGTGGTAGAAAATCTAATCGAACCTTTACTATCAGGAATTTATGCAGGTGATATTGATAAGCTAAGTTTGATGGCAACGTTCCCACAATTTTACCAAGTGGAGCAAAAATATCGCAGTCTTGTATTAGGGATGAAGAAAACGACACCTGTTTCGCCCAAACAAGCTGGAACGGTGAAGAAAAAAGGCATTTTCATGACGGTTACAAATGGACTAGAGTCATTAGTAGAAGTGATCGAACACAAGCTGAACGAAGGCTCTGTCTTAAAAGGTACAAGAGTTGATACAATTGAAAGCAAAAAGGATGGGGGATATGCACTTACTTTAAATAGTGGAAGCATTATCCATGCTGATAGTGTCGTCGTAACGACCCCTCATTTTACGTTGCCTGTGATGATGCCCCAATATCGATTTTTTGATAGCTTAAAAGATATGTCGGCCACCTCTGTTGCGACGGTAGCAATGGCTTTTCCAGAAGCAGCGATTACGAAAGATATTGATGGCACAGGATTCGTCGTGTCTCGAAATAGCGATTATACGATTACGGCTTGTACGTGGACGCATAAAAAATGGCCGCATACAACACCTGATGGGAAAGTATTGTTACGCTGCTATGTTGGACGAGCAGGCGATGAAGCAGTTGTAGATTTATCGGATGCTGAAATTGAAGGAATCGTGCTTGAGGATTTAAGCAAGACAATGGCGATTACGGCAAAACCAGATTTTACGATTGTTAGCCGTTGGAAAAAAGCAATGCCACAATATACAGTCGGGCACAAGCAGCGAATGGTCGATATGTATGAGCATGTACAAAAAGAGTTACCAGGACTTTTCATTGCTGGAAGCTCATATGAAGGATTGGGATTGCCCGATTGTATCGACCAAGGAGAAGCGGCAGTTCAAAATGTGCTACAATTTATACAGTAGAAAGATGAAGGTATCCATTTCGGGTACCTTCTTTTTCATTACATGAAAGTGGTTCCTAGTATGCTGGGGCACGGTGACTGATTTTAGGGTGGGTGCGACTGATTTTTTCTTTTAGTCGACTGATTATATGGAGATAGCGACTGACTTTGTTACCTTTCCGCTTGATTTTCCCTTTTCAGCAACTGATCTTTACAGGCAGTAACAAACTGCAAAAAAATGTTGCAATTGCTGTTCGAATATAGTAAATTAAATTACATGAAAAATGACCGGATTATTCATTTGGTCATAAAGGAGGACGATGAAATGTCTGTTGACCGAAAACAGCAAATTATCGAGGCAGCTACGAAATCCTTTTCGCTATTTGGTTATAAGGCAACGACAATGGATCAAGTAGCAAAGCTAGCTAACGTCGGCAAAGGCACCATTTATACTTTTTTTAAAAATAAAGAAGAGCTTTTTGATGAAATCGTACAGTCTCTTATTAATGAAATGCGATATAAAGCAGAAGATGTGATAGATCCGAACAATTCTTTTCATGAAAATGTTCATCGGGCACTTTTTCAAATTTTACAGTATAGGAAGCAACATCAGCTTACAATTAAACTGTTTCAAGAAGGAAAGGAAATGGGCACACCTGCTGTACTTGATGTCATGAAGAAAATAGAAGAGGAGCTCCTTTCTTTCATTAAAGAGAAAGTCACATTGGCCATTCAATCAGGTCAAATTAAGCCATGCAACCCCGAAGTGGCGGCATTTATTGTGCTTAAACTTTATGTTTCTTTGATTTTTGATTGGGAACAACATAAGGAGCCTTTGAGCGAATCAGAGATATCCAGTTTATTTGAACTTTATTTATTAAAGGGATTATCCGTGTGAGGAAAGTCCTTTTCTTTCGGAAAAAATGACTATATGAATGAAATGGTCATTGGTTACTGTTTTTTACAAAATAGGAGGAAATTATGAAACGATCATTGTTTATAGCAGAAATGAAAGCTATTGTCACCAATCGTAAATTGCTAATTCCAATTGCAGCGGTGCTCTTTATCCCGCTGTTATATGCTGGGGTGTTTTTATGGGCATTTTGGAATCCATACGGACAATTAAATGATTTACCTGTAGCCGTTGTCAATAAAGACAAAGGCGCTGATTTCGAAGGAGAGAAGCTTACGGTAGGTAAGGAGCTAGAGGAAGAACTAAGGAAAAGTGATGATTTTGATTTTCATATTGTGAGTGAAAAAGAAGCCCAAAAAGGTCTCGAAAACTTAGAGTATTATATGTTAATTGAAATCCCAGCTGACTTTTCAAAAAATGCAACGACCTTACTAGACGATGAACCGAAGAAGTTAGAGCTAAAATATATCCCTAATGAAGGATATAACTATTTATCTTCACAAATTGGGGAAACAGCTATGCTAGAAATTAAAGCTTCTCTTCAAGAAAACGTGACAAAAACATACTCAGAAACGATCTTTGATCAAATAGAGAAGATGGGAGATGGCCTAGCGGAGGCGAGTGATGGAGCAGCAGCCTTAGATGAGGGAGCCATTGATCTTGCTGATGGGGCAGATGAAGTAAAAGAAAATTTAGCTGCATTAGCTGAAAAATCAGTGCAATTTTCACAAGGAGTTTCGAAAGTTGATAATGGATCAAAAGAGCTCGCAACAGGGGCTTCTCAATTAAATGATGGATTATCACAGTTAGAAGAAGGCGGAGGTCAACTTGTAGCGGGAGGTAAAGAATTACAAAGTGGAACGGAAGAGCTTGAAGCTGGAATCTCTAAAGTACAAGGCGGACTTCACACAGTTGATGGAAATATGGACGAATTGACATCGGGGACAGAACAAGCAAAATCTGGAGTTCAACAATTTCAGGATCAGCTTCCTGCATTAACACAAGGAACGGCTGATTTAGCAGCAGGGGCAGAAGGGTTAAATAGTGGTCTTGATCAGTTTGAACAGCAATTAATTTCTCAATTAACTAGTGGCATGGATCAACAGTTGGAACAATTAATGCCAGTGTTAGAGCAAAGCATGACACCAGAGCAAATTGCTGGATTGAAACAGCAAATGGAGCAACAACAGCAGGAAATGGTGCAAGGAGTAGAAGGAGCCGTTAGTGAACTGAAGTCTGGCACTCAACAATTAGCTGCTGGCTCTAAAGAATTAAATGGAGCGATCAGTGGACAGTTAGCGCCTAACGTTGACCAATTAAACAGCGGGTTAGGTGCACTTCAAGAAGGGCAACAGCAATTAAGCTCAGGTATTCACGAACTAGCTTTAGGAGCAGATGAATTGGCAGCTGGTACGAGTGAATTACAGGCTGGGCAAAATGAGTTAGTGAGTGGCATGGGGCAACTGACACATCAGATTGGTGTAGCGAAAGATGGTGCAGCACAGTTAGCAGGCGGTGCGACAACATTAAATAGCGGTCTTAATGAATTAAATGAAGGGTCTGCTCAAATGTCTGAAGGGACGAATCAACTGGCAGAGGGATCTAAGGAGCTAGCGGATGGAACGGTGGAGCTTGAAGAAGGAACGAATGAATTTCACACTGAATTAGAAGATGCCGCGGATACAGCCGATAAAGTAGATGCGCAAGATAAAACACATGATATGATAGCTAATCCAGTGGGTATGGAGAGAGATGGAATTAATAAGGTACCAAACTATGGTACTGGCTTTGTTCCATACTTCTTATCACTTGGGTTATTCATAGGGGCTATCATATTAACGATCGTCTTCCCATTAAGAGAGCCAGCTGTTCGACCTAAAAGTGGATTTAGTTGGTTCGTAGGTAAATTCGGCGTATTGGGTGTGGCAGGTGTTATCCAAGCCCTCTTAGCTGTAGCGATTTTACTATTTGGTTTGAAATTAGAAGTTCAAAGTATACCATTGTTTATAATCATGGCGATTATTACAAGCTTAACGTTTATTGCGCTCGTACAAATGCTTGTTACGATTATGGGAGATCCTGGGCGATACCTTGCGATGTTAACTTTAATTTTCCAATTAGCAACAAGTGCAGGGACATTCCCATTAGAGTTAATTCCAAAAGCATTACAACCGATTCATGCTTTCTTACCAATGTCTTATTCGGTTTCTGCATTTAAAGCGGTTATTTCAATGGGAGATTATGCTTTTATGTGGAAGAACGCTGCTATCCTTGGAATATTTGCTGTTGTTTGTCTATTGGTGACAAGTATTTTCTTCAGAGGAATGTACAAACGTCAATATGGTCATCAAGCAGCAACAAGTGAAATTTAAGAGAGAATATAAATGCTGAAAAGCGGCTTCGCTTTTCAGCATTTTTTTTCGTTTTTTCTTCAAATATATTTCACATTTTTTTCTTATAATATAAGGTAAAAAGAAAGCTGGGGGGAGGAGTATCGTGAAATTTCGCTTATTTTTGTTCGTTGCGGTCTGGATGTGGACCTTATCCGGCTGCAGCCATCCTTCTTATCCGGCAATTAAAGAGGAAAGCTATTTATTCACGTTAAATTTAAGAGATTCCTCTTTAACGTTCATTAATCAAAAGGGGGAGCGGATCGCGGATTGGGCTCTTGATGAAATGTACACAGGAGGAGTCTTATTTCCGGATGGCGACCGCCTGCTGCTTTATGGTACACAACTAGACCATGTGGCTATTTTTTCATTATCCAAAGGTGAAATGGTAGATAAATGGAAAGTTGATGAAGGCACAACTGGTGCTCTTTATTTAGAGGAGAGCAAGGAAGTAGTGCTTGCTAATAAAGAAGATCGCTCCATCCACTTTTATAATGAAAAGGGAAAGGAAGTAGACATTGTTAAAACAGGGAAATATCCAATGTCACTGGCTGAACACCAAGGGATGCTTTATGTAATTAATTATCAAGATACGATTCTTTCAGAAGTAGATATTGAGAAGAAGAAGGTAGTCAGAGAGTTTACGATTCCCTCTTCTTCGACCGGTTTAATGATTGAACCGGATGAAAAGGAATTGTGGATTGGTGGACATGGTCATGGGAAAGAAGCGCAATCTAAAGTGCATGTATATTCGCTTGACACTGGACAAGAGATTGAACAAATCGAGACGCCAGTGATGCCTGTTAATTTTGCTTCTGATGGAAGTTATCATTATGTTGTTAGTCATGGATCGAATATGGTTTATACGTTAAACGAAGAGAAAGAAACGATAGCAAAGAGTGAAGTAGGGGCGAACCCTTTTACGATCGCGCCGTTTGCTGATGATATCGTCGTAGCAGGGTATGACAGTGATGAACTTTATTTCCTTGAGCAAGGAAGCTTAAATCTTGTCAAGAAAGTAAAGACAGGGGAAGGCCCATTTATGATTTTTGTGAAGGAGAAGAACCAATGACTCATATTTTAATTGTTGATGATGAAGAAGATATGCGCCACCTAATCTCCATGTATTTGGAGAATGCTGGATTTACGGTGAGCCATGCGGAAGATGGTCAAGAAGCAAGCAAACAATTGGTGAAAGGTAAAACGGATCTTGTTTTATTAGATATTATGCTTCCGGGGAAAAACGGCTTTGAGATTTGTACAGATATTCGTAAAACAAGTGAAATTCCAGTGATCTTTTTAACAGCAAAAGGGGAAGAATGGGATAAGGTGAAAGGGTTGCAAATTGGCGGGGATGATTATATTGTCAAACCGTTTTCACCAGGTGAATTAACGGCAAGAATTCGGGCTGTGTTACGTCGTTTCCATAAGGAAGATGAACAAGCAACCACCATTGAGAAAGCCGGTATTTTAGTCGATTTAAGCTCTCATGCAGTGAAAGTGAAGCGAAAATCTGTTCCGTTGACGTTAAAGGAGTTTGAGTTATTGCTGTTGCTTATTAAAAATGTAGGTCGCGTTTTTTCGCGTGAACAGCTGTTAACGATGATTTGGGGGGATGATTATAGTGGTGGGACTAGAACGGTAGATACACATATTAAAACATTGCGAATGAAGCTTGGTAAGGAGGCTGGAGCAGCGGTGGCAACAGTGTGGGGGATCGGTTATAAATTTGAGGACCCAACTGCATGAGCTTAGCAAAAAAGCTGTGGCTTACTTTATTCATAACATTGTTGCTTTCGATTGGCTTCGCCTATGCTTTGTCCTATACGCTGTATCAAAAACTATATGTCGGCAGTGTGGAAAAGGAAATGCTTCAAGCGGGCAAAAGTTTAGCGCTTGATTATGAAGGCGGCGAACTGACTGATGAATTGATCGAGCAGATAGATTGGTATAATGAGAAAGCCAAGTTTGAAGTGTTTGCGGTTCGAAATCCAAGAGAGCTGGCTGCTTGTGTGCCTTTTGAGATCGACTATGACACATTAATTGGTCCAGCTGAACGAGAGCAACTGTTGAAAAATGAGCCGGTAAAAAAGGTTGGTTATGTGGCCAGGTTTGATCGAAAAGTGATTTCGGTTGTTGTTCCTTTATTAGAAGAGCAGAGACTGCAAGGAATTATTTATTTATATTTGCCGCTTGAAAATATGGAAGAGTTAACAGCTGATTTAACTATTTATTGGGTGATTGGTGCCGCTTTATTTTTTATCGTTTTGTTAGTAATTGGAACAAAATGGGCAAGATATTTAACGCGCCCGCTTGAAGAAATGAAGCACGCAGCTGTTCAACTGTCAGAAGGAGATTTTTCGACACGAGTCAATGTGAAGACGAAGGATGAAATTGGCCAGCTTGCCGCAACTTTCAACCATATGGCAGAGTCGATTGATAAGGAAGATGAAAAGAAAAGGGAGTTCTTGGCCACTGTTTCGCATGAATTGCGTACACCGCTTAGTTATATAAAAGGGTACAGCGAAGCGCTTTCATCTGGTATGGTTAAAGAAGAGGAACAAGAGCAGCAGTACGTGCATATTATTACGAGAGAAGCGAAAAGGATGGAGCGGCTTGTCAATGATTTGCTTGAACTGATTAAGCTTGAAGGGGATTCTTCCGCTATAGAAAAAGTTCCGCTGCCGTTGGCTGAAACGATTCATCAAACACTTCAAAGACTGATGCCTGCAGTTATACAGAAAAATGTTGCCCTGAAAGAAGAGCTGGATCATGATATTATTATTGAAGGAGATGAAGGTCGTCTCGAACAAGTCATTTTCAACTTGGTGGATAATGCACTGAGGTATACGGAAGCAGGTGGCTTGATTACCGTACGTTCGTTTGAAAGGGATGGAAAAGCTATAGTCGAATGCAAGGACTCTGGTATTGGCATTCCTCCAGAAGACTTACAAAAGATTACGGAACGATTTTACCGCGTCAATAAGGCGCGGACAAGAGCAGACGGTGGAACAGGTTTAGGCTTGTCAATTGTTGAAAACATTATTAAAGGTCATCAAGGACGATTATTGATTACTAGTGAGTATGGCCATGGAACGACGGTAACAATTGAATTTCCTTTACTTGAAGAAGATGATAATTAAAGGAGAAGAGAAAATGAAGAAACAATGGATGATGATGGTTGTGATTTGTTCCCTTTTTCTATTAGGGGCTTGTGGACAACAAAAGCAACAAACCGAAAACACAGCACCACCACAACCAATTGAAGCAGAATTGACTGTACCTGAGAAAGCAGCAGTAAATGAAGAAGTCACGCTAACAACAAAAGTGACACAAGGAGAAGAAATCGTCAGTGATGCGGATGAAGTGATGTATGAAGTATGGCAGGAAGGCAAAAAAGAAGACAGTGAAATGATCGAAGCAGAAAAAGATAAAGAAGGAAATTACATCGCGAAAAAAGCGTTTGCGCAAGATGGTGTCTATCACGTACAAGTTCATGTAACTGCAAGAGGATTGCACACAATGCCTAAGAAACCAATCACTATTGGACAAGGACAGCCGACTGATTCGACTACCACTCCACAAGAAACAGAAGAACATCAACAACATTCTTAATGTGTGATAACAGAAGAAAGAACCCACTCAAGGCGAAGCGGGTTCTTTCTTTTTTATGTTTATGGAATTTGGAGTTAACGATTTAAAAGGTTTAGATGTCTTGGATTTCGATGCAGTCATCGCAATGGTTGCCATAGCACTCATGTTGTTCTTCTATATAAGAACCGCATTTCGTACATTGTTTTGCCGGAATGTTTTTAAAAAAATCAACAATATTTTTAACCATTTTTGTGTTCCTCCTCTTTTCTTGTTATATAACTGATCTATTTGATGTAATCATTGTATTATAACAGTATAGATGTCGTCAATATATTTTTTGAATTTTTTGAAAAAATAACAAACCATTAGTAGGGATAAAAGCTCGATCAGTTGAAGTAAGGAGAGTTGGAGCATACAATGAGAGAGAAATGGAATTGAATAGAGGGGTGTGTAGGTATGAAAGTTACTATCATTGGTTGCTGGGGCGGTTATCCGAAAGTCAACGAAGCAACTTCTGGTTATTTATTTGAAGAGGAAGGATTTAAGTTGCTCGTTGACTGTGGCAGTGGGGTACTATCTAAATTGCAACATCATATAGCACCAGAAGAATTAAATGCAGTATTACTTTCTCATTATCATGCCGATCATATAGCTGATATCGGTGTATTACAACACGCTTTATTGATTCAGAAGCATTTAGGAAAAGAGGTGACGACTTTACCTATTTATGCTCATAACGAAGATTCGTCATTCGCTTCACTTACATATAAAGATTTGACGGAAGGAAGAGTGTATCAACCGAATCAAACATTAACCATTGGTCCATTTATAGTTGAGTTTTTACGCACCGTTCATTCTGTGCCGTGTTTTGCTATGAAAATTTCAGCTCATGGTCATACCGTCGTGTACACAGCTGACTCTGCTTTTCAACAACAGTTTATTCCGTTTGCGAAAGAATGTGACCTTCTTCTTTGTGAAAGTAATTTTTATAGTGGGATGGATGGGAAAGTGGCTGGTCATATGACGAGTACAGAAGCGGGAAGATTGGCCAATTCTGCATGCGTACGGACATTAGTTTTAACGCATTTGCCACATTTTGGCGAACTGGCTAAGTTAAAAGAAGAAGCGGAATCTGAATTTCATGGTACAGTATTATTAGCGAAGCAAGATTTAGAAATAGAGATATAGATGGAGGATTATGATGCTATTTATTGATAATCGAGGAATAACAGACCCGAGAATAAATTTAGCTATTGAAGAATATGCGGTTAAACATTTAAATATTAACGAAACATATTTGCTCTTTTATATAAATGAGCCTTCGATTATTATCGGTAAAAATCAAAATACAATTGAAGAAGTAAATATAGACTATGTCGAGAAAGAAGGCATTCATATTGTGCGACGTTTGTCTGGAGGCGGTGCGGTGTATCATGATTTAGGAAATTTGAACTTCAGCTTTATCACAAAGGATGATGGAGATAGCTTTCATAATTTCCTTAAATTCACGGAACCGGTAATCACTGCCTTAAATAAGCTTGGCGTACAAGCAGAGCTAAGTGGAAGAAATGATATTTTGGCGAACGGATTCAAGATTTCCGGCAATGCTCAGTTTTCGACAAAGGGCCGGATGTTTAGTCATGGTACGTTACTTTTTAATACGAATATGGACGAGGTGGTTTCTGCTTTAAAGGTTAGAAAAGATAAAATTGAATCGAAAGGAATTAAATCGATTCGTAGTCGAGTCACTAACATTGCTGAGCTGCTTAAACATGATATGAGCATTGAAGAGTTTCGCGAGTTTTTATTAAAAGCAATTTTTGAACAAGAAGAGCCGATTCCACAATATAAGCTCGAAGAAAAAGATTGGGAAATTATTCATCAAATTTCTGAGGATCGATATAAAAATTGGGATTGGAATTTTGGAAAATCACCAACTTTTAATATTCAGCGTTCACATCGTTTTCCGGTAGGATTGATTGATGTTCGATTGGATATTAAAAATGGGCGAATACAGCTTTGCAAAATTTTTGGTGACTTTTTTGGCGTTGGAAATGTCCACGAAATTGAAGAAAAACTAATCGGTATACGCTATGAAAAGAACGAGATTGCCCAGGCGTTAGATCAACTTTCGCTTTCGCATTATTTCGGAAAAATGACGCAAGAAGAATTTTTACAGTTGCTTTATTAAGTAAGAAAGACTGTCTTACCGCTGTTGTTAAGATAGTCTTTTCCTATTTTTGGATTATTGTCAGTTGCGGCTTTCACTTTTTTCATATATAATAAAGATTGAAAATTCGAAAATGAATGACTATTCATTCATTTAAAAGGGGAGTATGGGATGAATCTTTCAGTGGCACTGTCGGAGTCAGCAGCGAAATTCAAGGGGAAAACAGCGTATCATTTTCTAGACAAGACGGCTACATACGAAGAATTGAATACAGCCGTTAATCAGTTTGCTTCGGGACTTAACCAGCTTGGGATTCAAAAAGGGGATCATATTGCACTGTTATTGGGAAATTCTCCTCATTTTATCATTTCCTTGTACGGAGCGTTACGGGCTGGGGTAACTGTTATTCCAATAAACCCACTCTATACACCAGATGAGATCAGTTATATTGTGAATAATGGAGATGTAAAAGCTATTGTTTTACTTGATATATTAGTTCCGCTTGTTGAAAAAATGAATCAATATTCACCTCTTGTTGAGCAGTATATTGTTTGTGAAACAAATGATGAACGTGCCCAAGGAGTAGATTTGACGTTAGATAAATTGAAAACGTTTTCTGCTCTGTTATCTCTAGGTAGCGCCGACTATCAAGGACCGGAGCTGTTAGATGATGATGTTGCGGTGATTTTGTATACGTCTGGTACAACAGGGAAGCCAAAAGGGGCGATGCTTACACATAATAATTTGTATTCTAACGCGAGAGATATCAGTAGTTACTTACAAATATCAGAGGAAGATTGTGTCATTACTGTTCTTCCAATGTTCCATGTGTTTTGTTTAAGTATATCGTTAAATGCCCCGTTAATTAGCGGAGCAACGATCCTAATTTTTCCTCAGTTCAGTCCGAAAGAAGTATTTGCTTTGGCAAAACAACATCAAGCTACAGTATTTGCTGGTGTTCCGACGATGTACAATTTCCTATATCAATATCCTGATGGAGATGTGGAAAGTTTTGCGAATATCCGTTTATGTATTTCAGGCGGTTCATCTATGCCCGTTGCGTTGCTTGAAAACTTTGAGAAGAAATTTCATGTAATTGTATCAGAAGGGTATGGACTGTCTGAGGCTAGTCCTGTTACTTGTTTTAATCCATTAGATCGGTCGCGAAAAGCAGGTTCGATCGGCTGTTCAATTATGAATGTAGAAAATAAAGTAGTCAATGAGCTAGGAGAAGAATTACCGCCAGGAGACGTAGGAGAATTAGTTGTTCGAGGGCCGAATGTCATGAAGGGGTATTATAAAGAGCCTGAGGAAACTGCTGCTGTTTTGAAAGACGGCTGGCTGCATACTGGTGATCTTGCTCGAAGGGATCAGGATGGATATTTCTATATTGTCGATCGAATGAAGGATCTTGTCATCGTGGGAGGATATAATGTGTACCCTCGTGAAATAGAGGAAGTTCTCTATAGTCATCCGGATATTGTTGAAGCAGCTGTGGTAGGTGTTCCCGATCCTGATTATGGAGAAAGTGTGCTCGCTTTTGTTGTTGCTAAAGACGAGCATTTAAATGAAGCGGCTGTCATCGACTATTGTCATCATCACCTGGCGAAATATAAACTCCCAAGAAAAGTAGAATTTTTAGAAGAACTTCCGAAAAATACAACAGGTAAGATCTTACGAAGGTCATTAAAAAAACAAGTACAACAAAGTTAATTTTCCATGCAACTGCCCCTATAATAAAGCTTCTTCATCTAACAGATCATTCTTTTTTATGGAAGGGATCCGCCAGGGTGGAGAAGCTTTTTCTTTTTTAGGTCTAAATTTTCTTTTCTAGGACTACATATAAGAGAGGAAGGAGAGAGGGGGAAATCAAGTGAAGATAAAGTGGGCTGCGATTGTCATTGTGGGCTACTTGTTGTTTTCAGCGTTTATGTACTACTATCTATTTGTTATGTCCACAGGGGATCTTCCCGATATTTATAAAGGGACAAGTGCCGACCCATCCACTTTTTTAAGTGAAAAAGAGCGTTCCTTAAGCGGAGATTTTTCGAAAATCAAAAATTTGCTCTTCTTTCTTAGTACGCCACTTGAATGGCTCATTTACTTTTTGATTGTTCTTTTCGGTTTATCTCATCGTTTTGAAAAATGGGCGAAAGAAACAGCGCGTATTACTTTTTTACAAACATCGATTTATTTGTTTTATTTATCTGTTTTTACTTTTGCTATCACATTTCCGCTACAATACATTGGCTTTCATTTTTCTAAAGTCTACAATATCTCCGCCCAAACTTTTTCTCAATGGATGAAGGATGAATGGATTGATTTTTGGATTGGCTATGGTTTGATGATGATTCTGGTCTTTGTGATGTACGAGCTGATGAAAAAGTTCAAAAAAAGATGGTGGCTGGCGGCTTGGACATTGTTTGTGCCTTTTACTATTTTTTTAATGTATGTCCAGCCGATCTTTATTGATCCACTCTACAATGATTTTTATCCGTTAAAAGATAAACAGTTAGAAGCAAAAATTTTATCCTTAGCTGATCAAGCGGATATTCCAGCCAATCATGTGTATGAAGTGAATATGTCAAAAAAGACGCATGCTTTAAATGCTTATGTCACTGGAATTGGTAGCAATGCTCGCATTGTTTTATGGGATACGACGTTAAATAAGCTAAATAAAGATGAGATTTTGTTTGTGATGGCTCATGAAATGGCTCACTATGTGAAAAAGCATATTTATATTGGCATAGCGAGTTATTTAATTCTTGCCTTTATCGGTTTCTGGCTAATAGCTAAAATGATGGAACGGTTGATCAACCGGCATGGGGAAAAGTTAAATGTAACTAATATTGCCCAATTGAGAACGTTACCGTTAATTTTTATGATGATTTCGATGCTTTCGTTTGTCGCCAGTCCATTTTCAAATGTACTTTCTCGATTTGAAGAGAAGCAGTCTGATGCGTATGCGATTGAAATGACAGGAAACAAAACAGCAGCTATTAGTGCTTTTCAAAAGCTCGCAAAGGAAGGTCTGTCAGAAGTGAAACCACCATTGCTTGTCAAGATTTTTCGTTATGGCCATCCTTCTATGGCTGAAAGGATCTATACCATTGAAACTTATCCATTGAAAGAAATGAAGGAGGAAAGGAAAAATAAATAAGGGCATATCTAGAACATACTGATAAGTGCCGGGATTCCTCTTTTTAAGAGGGGGCTCGGCACTTATCTTAAGTTAATTTCTGTTCTTATGCATTATAGGAGATTTTTGGTAGAAGAGGAACTCAACAAGAAGAAAATCATTAGGAATTGAAATTTCTCTCTAATTCGTTAAGCTTATGGGATAATTTCATAAATGCTTCCTGATCTCTTTTGTCGAGGGTTTGATCAATTGCTACCATTATCCGTTGTTTTTCTTGTTTAAAAAGAATGTCATTTAGCAATTTGTCGATATATACATCAGTAGCATTTCTTTCTTGCTCACGTGGCATCGGGGACCTCATCATCTCAGTGAAATAGTTGTTGTTCTCCATTTTTCATCACCTCGGATACCTTTTTCTTATTATATATGATCTCAAAATATCAATCAACAGAAATTTTTAAATTTTTCGAAAAATTATTTATTTTATCTTTTAGACATCAATAAGAAGGGGTGTTATGATAAATGTAATAAGTCGAAAGGAAGTGTAAATTGTGAATAATACCCATAATGAGTATTTTATTCGTCCTGAAGTGATGTTCATTAAGGCGATAGAATGCAGGGGAAAGGAACATACGATTGTCGTTGAAGAAAAACGAACGTTTGAATTAACTGTTAAACCTCTAGACCTCATCAAAAAAAGCTGTCTTGCCTATGGAGCTACTTATGATGGTAGAAGGAAAGCCAGTAAACTATTGCTAGCCACAGACAAAAAACTCCCCGTCATTATCGATCATTTCGAAGGAACGTACTTATTCCCACTTGCCTCACATATAAGACAAGGAAACTTATGGATCTCTTTATCCAAAGTAGAAAGCTTTTCAAAAATTGACAGTAAACAGGTTTCGATCTTATTTACAAATGGACAACGCTTTTCTTTTCCTATCACGGAACGATCTTTAAAAAATCAGCACGGAAAAGCTTCACGACTAAAAATCAAGCTAAAGCAACAGATTCATGATCTATATAGATAGGATCAAGGCAAAGCTTTCAACACTGCTTTTAGCAATAAATATGATAAAATGAGAAAAAACTAATGTAGAGGTTTGTTTAAGTAAGGGGAAAAGCTGCTATGGACCTGAACAGTATAAAGGAGTGGTTCACACTCGAACAGATCATGGACTTAATTGATCGTTATCAGTCATTTGGCCCTATTCCAGGATTTATCTTACCGTTGCTAGAAGCCTTTCTTCCGTTTTTGCCCTTATTTGTATTTGTTTTGGCAAATGTGAATGCTTTTGGCTTGTGGTTTGGTTTTATTTTGTCTTGGGGAGGAGCGGTCACTGGTGCATTTATTATTTTTTTGCTCATGAGAAATTATGGTCAGCGACGGATGCTTTCATTTCTGCAAAGGCATAAACAAGTAAAAAAATTAATGAATTGGTTGGATCATCACGGGTTTGCTCCAGTATTTTTGTTGCTCTGTTTTCCATTCACACCTTCTGCAGTTGTTAATATTGTGGCTGGGCTTTCTAATATTAGTGTGACACAATATTTGCTGGCCGTTATGACAGGTAAATTTGTGATGATTTTCACTATTAGTTTTATTGGACATGATGTGGCTGCGTTAATTGAGCAGCCTATACGAACAGTGGTAGTAGCAACCGTTATTTTGATTTTATGGCTTGGTGGAAAGAAAGTAGAAGCCCACCTAAACAAACAAGGAACGAGAGAAAGGGGCTGATGACGTGTCAGCTCTTTTTTTGATTGCTTGTCGAAGGTCATTTGTGTAGACCATGATAAAAAATTAATAGGCTTTTTCGTTATAATAAAGATAATAGACATGATGGGAGGAGAAAATATGTCGATTCAGTTTATACTCGGTCGGTCTGGAACGGGAAAAACGGCTTGTATATTAGATGAGATAAAGAACCAAGTGAAAGAGCAGCCGATAGGAGATCCTGTGATTTATCTTGTTCCAGAACAAATGACATTTTTGTCAGAATACGATTTAGCTTCTGATCCAGCGCTTGGAGGAGTGATCCGCGCACAAGTTTATAGCTTCACCCGTCTTGCCTGGCGTGTACTGCAAGAAACAGGAGGAATGAGCCGAAAGCACATTTCTTCAGCAGGTTTAAATATACTTATTCGCAAAATTATTGAAGATCAAAAAGAGGACTTGAAAATTTTTGCTACAGCAGCAGATAAGAATGGCTTTATTAGCCATGTTGAAGCGATGCTGACGGAGTTTAAACGCTATTGTGTGACACCAGAGGAATTAATTGAGACACGAGAGGAAGTTCAGCAACAAAAAGGCTCAAAAGCATTAGCAGATAAACTTCACGACTTGCAAGCTATCTACAGCGAGTTTGAAAAGTCACTAATTGGGAAATACGTAGACTCTGAAGATTATTTACGATTGCTATCAGAGGCAGTCGCTTCGTCGGATTATTTAAAAAAATCAGAGGTATATATCGATGGCTTTCATAGCTTTACGCCTCAAGAATATGAAGTAATTGAGCAGCTTATGAAGCATGCGACACGAGTTACCATTGCCTTAACCGTCGATGAAGCATTTCGAACAAACATACCTGAAGATACTTATTTGTTTCGACAAACAGCTGAAACGTATTCGACCCTTTATGAACTAGCAAAAAGCAGCGGTGTGCAAGTGGAAGAAGATCAGCTTTTGACGATGCCAAGACGTTATCAAGAAGAGAGTTTGATTCATTTAGAAAAGAACTTTGATCATCGTCCAGTGATTTCATATAACGATTCGACTTCGATTTGTTTCCTAGAAGCTACGAATAGACGTGCCGAAATTGAGGGGATTGCTCGAGAAATACGAAAGCTTGCACGAGAGGATGACTATCGTTATAAGCAAATGGCAATTCTTGTTCGCAACGGTCATGAGTATCAGCAAGAGATTGAAACAGTGTTTCATGATTATGATCTCCCATTTTATATCGATAAAAAAAGTCCAATGTTCAATCATCCAGTCATCGAGTTAATCCGAGCAACCTTGGAAATTTTGGCTAGTAATTGGCGATATGAACCCGTCTTTCGAGCGGTAAAAACTGACTTGTTATTTCCATTAAAGAAAGATTGGCATAAACTACGCGAGCAAATGGATCGTTTAGAAAATTATGTGTTGGCTTATGGTATCCGAGGTGAACGGTGGACGAATGGAGAGCAGTGGAGTTATCGACGCTATCGTGGGCTTGAAGGAGTCAATCAAGTGCAAACGGATGAAGAGCAGCGGATAGAAAGGGAATTGAATGAATTAAAGCTTGTCATTTCAGAACCGATTTCGCGTCTGTCTCGCCGATTGAAAAAAGCGAAGACAAGCAGAGGATTTTGCGAAGCGTTTTATCTATATTTGGAGGAGTTAGAGGTCCCGAGAAAACTTGAAAACTTGAGCATGGAAGCGCAAGAACGTGGCGATTTAATTACAGCGCGAGAACATAGTCAAGCATGGAGTGCGGTCATAGAATTACTAGATCAGTACGTAGAAGTACTTGGTGAAGAAGTAATGACAGTGAAGAAATTTGCTGCCACGATGGATGCTGGACTAGAAACACTTAAATTTTCTAACGTGCCTGCCGCTGTAGATCAAGTGATGATAGCTAATCTTGAGCTTTCTAGGCTGGCAAATATTGATGTAGCTTTCATTATCGGTGTGAATGATGGCGTGCTACCTGGAAAGATGAAAGAAGATGGTGTATTAGCAGATGATGATCGTGAGCTATTGCTTTCGCAAGGGATGAAGCTTGCTCAAAGTAGTAAGAGAAAGCTTCTAGATGAAGAGTTTATCGCTTATAAAGCCTTTACGACGCCATCGAGCCGGTTATATATTTCTTATCCGACTGCTGATGAAGAAGGAAAGGCATTGCAGCCCTCTCTTTTTATAAAAAGACTAAAGGAGATGTTCCCGCTCGCAGAGGAGAGGTCGCTTATGAATGACCCGTCGGAACTGCAAGAGGGAGAAGGCTTGCAATATGTTTGCCATCCGAATCCAACGCTATCTTATATCACCACTCAGCTTCAATTGAAAAGACTTGGCTATCCAATGTACGATTATTGGTGGGATGTCTACAATTTTTATATCAATACACCGGAACAAAAAGAAAAAGCGAGTGTGGTGTTTTCAAGTCTATTTTATAAAAATAAGGCGGAAGTATTAGATGAGCACGTCAGTAAAAGTTTATATGGAGAAGAAATACTCGCCAGTGTCTCAAGAATGGAATTATTCAATAGTTGCCCATTTTCTCATTTTGCCAACCATGGTCTGAAGTTAAGAGAGCGAGAGGTTTATCGCTTACAGGCACCAGATATCGGAGATCTGTTTCACGGGGCTCTGAAATGGATTGCGGAAGAAATTGAAAAACGAGGTCTAAATTGGGGCAAGCTGACTGAAAAGCAGTGTTTACAGTTGGCAAAAGAAGCCGTGGTTCATTTAGGACCAAAACTGCAAAATCAAATTTTATTAAGCTCCAATCGCCATCTATACATCGGTCGCAAGCTGGAACAAATTATCGGCAGAGCTTCTTATATTTTAAGCGGGCAAGCAAGAGTGAGCGGCTTTGCACCTGTCGGAATTGAACTTGGCTTTGGACCGCAAGCTGAGCTACCGCCACTTTCCTTTACGCTAAAAAATGGAACAAAGATGGCTTTAGCGGGAAGAATTGATCGCGTCGATCAAGCAAGGAATAATGAAGAAGTTTACTTGCGAATTATTGATTATAAGTCGAGTGGCCGGGATTTAGATATGACGGAAGTATATTATGGATTCGCCTTGCAAATGCTGACATATTTGGATATTGTGCTAACCTATTCGCAGCAGCTTGTTGGAGAGAAGGCGCATCCGGCAGGTGTGCTATATTTCCATGTTCATAATCCAATGATTAATAGTAAACAGGTGATGACAATCGAGAAAATTGAAGAGGAAATCTTCAAAAGCTTTAAGATGAAGGGGCTCGTACTCGCAGAAGAAGAGGTTGTCCGCCTAATGGATACGAGTCTTGAAGGAGGAAATTCTAAAATTATTTCTGCCGGGATTAATAAATCAAATGGTAAGCTAGCGAAAAGTTCGAAAGTCGCTCACAGACAGCAGTTTGATCAGATGCGTCAACATGTTCGCAACATTTATCAGCAATCTGGAGATGATATTGTCGCTGGCCGGGTCGATATTGCCCCTTATCAATATAAAAAACGGACGCCTTGTGACTTTTGTTCTTATCGACCAGTTTGTCAGTTTGATGACATGATTGAAGATAATCATTATCGTACGATTGTGCCGCATAAGAAAGAAGAAGTTTTTCAAAAAATGAGTGAAACGAGGGATGAACGTGAGTAAGCAATTGATTCCAGAAAAGCCAGCGGGAGCGACTTGGACAGATGATCAATGGAAAGCGATCACAGCGACAGGAACAGATATTTTAGTAGCTGCGGCTGCTGGCTCAGGGAAAACAGCCGTGCTTGTTGAACGGATCATTCGTAAAGTGCTAAATGAAGACGAGCCAATCGATATCGATGAGCTTCTCGTTGTGACGTTTACCAACGCCGCAGCCGCTGAAATGAGGCACCGGATTGGGATAGCACTAGAAAAAGCGATGGAGTCTGATCCGACTTCTAAGCATTTGCGTAAACAGCTGAGCTTATTAAATAAAGCATCCATTTCGACATTGCATTCGTTTTGCTTAGAAGTGATTCGCAAGTATTATTATTTGATTGATATCGATCCTTCTTTTCGAATTGCTGATGAGGCAGAAGGGGCATTATTAAGGGATGAAGCCTTAGATGATTTATTTGAAGAAGAATACGGTAAAGAAGAAAATGACGATTTTTACCGCCTAGTCGATACTT
Source organism: Bacillus sp. FJAT-52991 (assembly GCF_037201805.1). GTDB lineage: Bacteria > Bacillota > Bacilli > Bacillales > Domibacillaceae > Bacillus_CE > Bacillus_CE kandeliae. The sequence goes on from NZ_CP147404.1 coordinate 935,817, forward strand.
TTTCTAATGATCGTAGTGATGCGCAATTACAAACGATTGTGAGCCGACTTTATGATTTTGCTAAGTCCCATCCCCGTCCGGAAGAATGGTTGCATCGTTTACCACAGCTCTATGATGTGGATGAAGAGACGACAAATATTGATGAATTACCGTTTATGGATGCATTGAAATTCGATATCGAGCTGCAGCTTGAAGGGGCGGAATCACTAGTTAATGAGTTGTTGATGATGGCGAAGATACCAGGGGGGCCGTCTCCAAGAATCGTGAATTTTACGGATGACCAACAAACGGTTCAACGGCTTCGAGAGTCTGTTGCGTCTTGGCGAAGCTTGTATGAAGAAATGCAGTCAGTGAAATTTTCTACTTTGAAAACTTGTAAAGGAGAGGAATATGATCCGGAGCTAGTTGAGAAATCAAAAGATATAAGAAACGAGTTAAAGAAAATCATTACTGCTTTAAAGGAAGACTATTTTTCTCGTAAGCCTGAAAGCTATTTGCGTGATATGAAGGAAATGAAAGAAGTAATTGCTGCTCTTGCTGGACTTGTGCAGAAGTTCACTGATAAGTTTCAAGTGATGAAACGAGAAAAAGGGATTGTCGATTTCGGTGATTTAGAGCATTTTGCTTTAGCCATTTTAGCCGATCCTAGAGAAGGAGAAGCTGAATTGGTTCCTTCTGAAGCCGCACTTTTGTATCAGAAGAAATTTAAAGAAGTGCTCTTAGATGAATATCAAGATGTCAATTTCGTGCAGGAGTCGATTATTCGTCTCGTGACATCAGGTGCAGAGGGAGAAGGCAACTTATTTATGGTTGGGGACGTGAAGCAAAGTATTTACCGTTTCCGTCTAGCGGAGCCGAATTTATTTTTGAGTAAATATAGAAGGTTTTCAACAACAGGTGAAAATACTGGTTTGCGGATTGATTTAGCGAAGAATTTTCGAAGTCGTCAAGAAGTGCTTGATGGAACGAATTATTTATTTAAGCAGATCATGGGTGTGAAAGTAGGAGAAATAGAATACGATTTACAAGCTGAACTTGTGAAGGGAGCGGACTATCCAGAGGAATTTGCTGTTCCTGTAGAAGTGACGATTATGGAGCAAGCAGGAACAGTTGAGCAAGAGGATGAAGCAGGCTTAGAAGATGCAGAGCAATCTCAGCTAGAGGCGAGATGGATTGTGCAAAAGATTAGAGAATTGGTGCAATCAAGATATCCGATCTATGATCCGAAAACGAACACAGAGCGTCCAATTCAATACCGTGACATTGTCATTTTGCTACGGTCAATGCCATGGGCGGGGGAAATCATGGAAGAGGGGCGACGAGCCGGAGTTCCGATCTATGCGAAGCTTTCCGGCGGTTATTTTCAAGCGACAGAAGTGGTCATTATGTTGTCATTGTTAAAAGTAATCGACAATCCGTATCAAGATATCCCGCTTGCTTCCGTGCTTCGTTCACCTATTGTTGACTGTTCGGAAAATGATTTAGCGATTATTCGCCTTGCCTCCAAAAAGAGCACGTATTATGAAGCGGTTCAAGCGTTTGCCAAAAAGAAGCCAGCTGCAGAACATGAAGCACTTCATGAAAAGATTAATAAATTTCTTGAGAAGCTTTTCAGTTGGAGAACCATCAGTAGAAATGGAGCCTTATCCTCTCTCATTTGGCAGCTGTATCGAGATACTCATTTTTATGATTTTGCAGGCGGTATGCCGGGAGGAAAGCAAAGGCAAGCCAATCTTCGTGCGCTTTATGACCGAGCAAAACAATATGAAGAAACATCCTTTAGAGGACTGTTCCGCTTTTTACGATTAATTGAACGGATTCAGGAGCGAGGGGATGATTTAAGTGAAGCGAAAGCCTTAAATGAGCAAGAGGATGTCGTTCGGTTAATGACCATTCACGCAAGTAAAGGGTTAGAGTTTCCTGTGGTTTTTGTTGTGGGGCTTGGCCGACAATTTAACTTAATGGATTTACGCCAATCCTATTTATTCGATAAAGACTACGGGATTGCTGCCAAGTATATTCATGTAGAAAAGCGAATTAGCTACCCATCATTGCCACAGCTTGCTTTAAGACGGAAAAAACGACTAGAACTATTAGCGGAAGAAATGCGTGTTCTCTATGTTGCATTAACGAGAGCAAAAGAGAAATTATTTTTACTTGGAACACAGAAAAATGTAGACAAATTGCTATCAAATTGGGAAAAAGGCCGGAGCAGTAAAGATTGGTTATTACATGATACAGACCGAGCGGCGGCTGTCTCTTATTTTGATTGGATTGGTCCAGCTCTTGTAAGGCATCGAGATTGGGCGCTCAGTGAGGGGCCAAGTCTAGACGTTCTTCCTGAAATCATTAGCCACCCTTCAAGGTGGAAGATAGAAACTGTGAAGCCGGAAAGCTTGCTAGAGATAGAGGGAGAGGATGATTCAGAACAGGGAGATTGGCAAAGTAAAGTAGAAAACAGTGAACCAATGGATATTTCTTCAACGTATAAACAAGAAATTATTGGGCGGATGAGCTGGCAATACTCGAATCCAATGGCGACTAAACTGCGCTCGAAGCAGTCGGTATCTGACTTAAAGCGGATGAATGAAATTTATAATGAAGGGGCAGAAAATGAACTAGTGAAAAGCTTTCAGCGTCCGATTTTCAATCGCCCGGCTTTCATGCAGGAAAAGACCCTTTCTCCAGCTGAAATCGGAACAGCTGTGCATACCGTGATGCAACATGTACCGCTACACGAGCCGCCAACAGAGACAGACATTCATTCTTTGCTAGAGGTGCTCATACAGCGAGAGCTATTGACGAATGAGCAGGCAGAGGTGATTAACCCGAATAGTATTGTTTCATTCTTTAAGACGGAAGTGGGGCAGATGCTGCTGAAATCCGATCATGTGTATCGCGAAACGCCATTTAATATGGGGGTAAAAGCAAGTGAATTACATGCGGATTGGAATGGTCTAGAAGAAATCGTGCTCGTCCAAGGAGTGATTGATTGTTTAATGGAAGTAGACGGCGAGCTTTACTTGCTCGATTATAAAACAGATAAAATAGCGGGTCGTTTTCCGGGAGGATTTGATGAGGCTCGTCCCGTGCTTGAAGCTCGTTACCGCTTGCAAATTGATTTGTACGCAAAAGCTGTTGAACAAATTTGGAAACGAAAGATTGCTCGAAAATATTTATTCTTTTTTGATGGGGCTTACGCGCTTCAACTAAATTAAATCTGTTGATAAAAGCCAGACTTTTTCACCATACAATAGGATGGTGGATAATTCTGGCTTTTTGTTTTTGGATTTTTATAGATTACCGATCGTTGGCTGATCGAGGCCGGTGGTATTAAATACTGCGTTATTGTTTAAACCAGTGTAAGTAACAATAAATGCTCCCGTATTCAACCCTCCTCCTCCTGCTGAGGATTTGACGCTGTTTTTGGGGGAGATGATTAATGTATCCCCATAATGAATAACACCACCAGACACAGAGAAAATTTGGAACGGACCAAGGACAGCGGGCATAAAAACCTCCCCTTCTACTTTTTATTCAGCGATCTGATAGGTTTCGTACATTTTTCAAAGTACAGTATCCGTTCGCTTGGCGGGCGGATCCAATTAAGGCAATCCCAGAAGTAGAAACTCCATTAATATCAATTTGCTTCACATGGATAAATGGATACAAGTTCAAAGTGGATATCCCAGATGTTTCTTTGGCGCAAATTACAGTTGGGGGTGGCAAGGGAATCCCAATCGGCTTTTTGTCATCGAACAAGTCTTCACTTTTTTGATGAGAAGCGAAGACGGAGGATTGGGTTGGGATTTGTTCAACGTCCCCGAATTCCATGACAGCGCCGAGTAGAACAGTGATGACATGAATGTGATCGACGATTGAGATACGCATAATTTTTATTTCAACCTTTTGTTAAAGCCGGACGTACGGAGTAATAATTATTGCTTCCGGCGGTGTATCGAGCGTAGAGTACAAGTGAATGGTGTCGGTATCGCCTATTTGAAAATAAGAAGAACTGGAAACACCAATGATTGAAATTTGCCCTACTTCAAGTTCTCGATTAATAACTTGCAAATTCACTATCATCACCCCATTTTAGGAAGTTTACTAATAAAGGCGAACAATGCCTGTTGAATATCTGTTTTTATTTTTGATAGTACAATCTCTTCTTGTTTTTCAGACGGTTCCCCCTTGCATTGATCGAGGTAAAAGCTGATTCTTTGCGGAAGTTGTTTAAATAAATCTTGTTTCATATGTTCCTTCACTTGCGGATCGACCGACTGCTGTAATTGACCTTCGTAGTCACTAATCATTGTATCAAGGTGTGTTTCAAGAAATTCTCTAGAGGCATCTAGCAGTTTAGGAAGTTGCTGTGCAGTTTTTGGTGTGTGCGAACTTGTTGAATCGACGGCATAATCTTTAATGGCACCTAATTCTGCAGGGTTTAAGCCGATGTTTAGTGTACCCGCCAGCGTTTCTACTTTTAATTGATCAAAAGAGTATTCAATTTTATCGACTGACATTGCTGGGCGATTCTTCAATTCAACTACCTCTTGTTGTAAGGCCTGCACAGTTTTTTTCAACGACTCTATTTGTTTTTGCTGGTATTGAATCCATTGCCAAACAATGTTGTTTTCTGGCGGTACTTCCATCGTGTTCCCTCCGTTCGAAATGAATTATCTAACTAGGTGGCTGCAACGGAATAAGAAATAGTGGGATTTTAGGGCCTTCTGTGATGATAGTCGAACCTGTTAATTGTGGGGCCTTTCCAGAAAAACCGCCTGTATTTAATGAATAGGAGGACTGCTCTACTTTACCGCAAGTTCCAATTTGTAGCATGGAAGAACTGGAGATGCCACCTATATTCAAAAAGCGGATATTAATTGATTGGGAGACATAAATGTTCATAGGGATAACTCCTAAATAGTTCCTATTGTTTCTTGGCTCACTCGAGCTTCATCAAAAAGATTGGTATGAGAAATTCCAGAAGAAACTGTCAAGCCATGACCATAATTGAATGAACCAGCGCCAGAAAATGTTTTTGATTCAGTAACTGGATGGATTTGGTATACATCCCCAATGTTGAAAATTCCACCCGAAGAGACGTTGATGATCGTTGCTGTTCCAATAATAGCCGGCAAGACATTTCACATCCTCTTTGTTTATATTTAATGATATGATATGTAAATGAACAAGAATTGTGAAAATGGAAGGGGAGAAATGTGTTTGTATGGCAGCTTTAGAAGGAAAGACCCGCATTCAATTATTAGATAGCTTGCGTGGTTTTGCGTTACTCGGAATTTTTTTAGTAAATATGATCTCTTTTCATTCGCCGTATTTGTACTATAACCCCTTTGAATGGTGGGATGCAGCCCAAGATTTTCAAAATTATCGTTGGATTGATATTTTTGTCCAAGCAAGCTTCTATCCGTTGTTTGCGATGATGTTTGGATTTGGTGTAGCGATGCAGCGGGAAAGTGCAATGAATCGAGGAATGTCGTATACTTTAATAGGGGTTCGCCGTTTTTCTTTTCTGTTGTTGATCGGAATTATTCATGCATTTTTGATTTGGTCCGGCGATATTTTAATTAATTATGCTGTGCTTGGCTTTTTACTTTTGCTGTTTTTGCGCTTATCTGGAAAAACATTGATAATTATTGGAAGTTTACTATTATTTATTCCTAATGTTTTTCTAGGAGTACTGATGTTATTAATGGCGAAGACGGATCCAACAGGTGTTGTGCTGTGGACGGATATTATGGGTGTCAATCAGTCAATGGCTGCGTATGGAAGTGGAAGTTTTACGGAGATTAGTGCTCAGCGTTTTCAGGACTGGTTGTTGACAAATGGGCTGGATTCAGCGATTTTTCAACTGATTTCAATTTTTCCTCATTTGCTCATTGGCGCTGGGGCTCAGAAGCTAAAAGTGTTTTCTCGATGGGGTAATCAACCTAAATGGGCTATAATGACATTTATATCTTTTTTTGTAACGGGCGTGATTTTAAAATCATTACCGTATGTTGCTGAACCTAACCTCGCTTATGTGTTCATTCAAGATTCCATCGGGGGTCCATTGTTAGCTATTAGTTATGTAGCACTAGCTATTGTCTTTGGCAAGTGGAAGTATTCCGAAAAAATAGGGAAGCCTTTCGCTTCTGTTGGTCGAATGTCACTAACCAATTATTTATTACAGTCAGTGCTTGGCACGTTAATTTTCTATCATTACGGACTAGGCTTTTACGGTCAAATTACATTAACAACAGGAATCTGGCTTGTATTAGCTATTTTTGCCGTACAAGTGGTATTTTCTGAATTATGGTTATCTAAGTTTAAAAGAGGTCCAATGGAACAGGTATGGAGGAAAGTCACTTATTTTACTAAATAAAGAATAAGGGGGAGAAATAATGAAATTTATTAGTTTTCGCGTAAAGGGACAAGAAACATATGGGGTATATGATGAAAAAGAGGAGCTTGTTTGGGATTTACTAGCATTGGCTGGTGAGCAATTGCCAAATACGCTGATCGAAGCTATTGACAAAGTAGAGGATTTACCAAGTGTTGCAGCAAAATGGGTGGAAGAAGCAGGAATAGATGCAGCAATAACTGCGAGTGACATCGAGTGGTTAGCACCGATCCCACGACCGTCTAAAAATGTGATGTGTATCGGCAAAAATTATCGTGACCATGCGATCGAAATGGGCGGGGAAGAAAGTATTCCAACAGACTTAATGGTATTTACAAAAGCGCCAACAGCGGTCATTGGTTGCCAAGATTCAATTCCTGCCTATTCCAATTTGACAGAAGCACTTGATTATGAAGGGGAACTAGGTGTGATCATCGGTAAGCGTGGGAAAGAAATTAAAAAAGAAGACGCGCTTGATTATATTTTCGGCTATACGATTATTAATGATGTGACGGCTCGCGATATTCAAAAGCGCCATAAGCAATTTTTCCTTGGCAAAAGTTTAGATGGCACTTGCCCAATGGGACCGTGGATTGTTTCTGCTGATGAAATTAAAGATCCGCATCAATTAAATATTGAGACGAAAGTCAATGGAGAAACTCGTCAGCAATCCAATACAAAGTATTTCATCTTTCCTATTGATGAAATTATTTCCACGCTTTCTAAGGGGATGACATTAGAGCCAGGGGATGTGATTGCGACAGGTACTCCAGCCGGGGTAGGCTTTGGGATGAATCCGCCTAAATTATTGAAATCTGGCGATACAGTGGAAATTACGATTGAAAAAGTAGGTACTTTAAAGAATAATGTTCGCTAAAAAGTAGCCTTTACTTTTCTTCTAATTCCGGAACGTGTTACTATGAAGATGGTGAGAAAGGAGGGGGAAAGCGAAAATGGAAAGTTTATTCTTTAACAGTACCCATCTACATATTACGACATGGGTGATTGCTATCATCTTGTTTTTTATCGCACTTGGAAAATATTCAACAGGTGCGCATATGGGATTAAGATTATTTTATGTCCTTGTGTTAGGGACAGGGTTATTGCTCTTTATTAAACATCATTCGATTAATGACATGCTTTATGGCATGAAGATGCTTGCAGGTATCTTTACCATTGGTTTAATGGAAATGGTGTTAGTGCGCAAGAAAAAAGGAAAAGAAACGAGCAAATTGTTAATTGGAGCAATTTTGCTGTTGATTATTACTCTTTACTTAGGATTTAAATTGCCAATGGGGCTGAATTTCTTAGCTTAATATGTACAAAAGCCTAGCTTCTCCACTAAATGTCAACAAATGGCTAGTGAAGGAGCTGGGCTTTTTTTGTAGATTGCTAGGTTAGCACAGAATCTGATAGATCTCATGCCACACTTTTTTAGATGTCCAAGTATTATTTGTATTTTTGTTGAACTTTCTTGATTGTTATTTGACGTAATGTGTACAAAAGCGTAATCTTAAAAGCGATATGATCATTTAGATGTGGGGGGAAGCGGAAGTGAAAAGGAGATTGTGCTCGTTAATATTATTACCGTTTCTTCTTTTATACGCCTTTCCTGTTAGTGCGGCAGAAAAAGAAGAACGCAAATGGCAAGATGAAACCATGTATTATTTAATGATAGATCGCTTTAATAATGGCGATAATCAAAATAATCAAGAAGTCAATAATAATGATCCTTCAGCTTATCAGGGCGGTGATTTTACAGGTGCTACTGGCAGACTGGATCATATTAAGGATATGGGATTTACGACACTGATTCTTAGTCCAGTTTTTCAAAATGAAAAAGGTGGCTATCATGGCTACTGGACGACTGATTTTTATAAAACAAATAAGCAATTTGGAACAATGAAAGAGCTGAAAAAGTTAGTCGATGAAGCGCATGAGCGTGATCTAAAGGTGCTTATCGATCTTCCAGTGACGCGTGTGAGCACGACTCATCCTTGGACAAAAGATGCTGAAAAAGCAGACTGGTTTACAAATAAAAGTGAAGTAGGACCTGAGAAATGGCTTGGAGAAATGGCAACGCTCAACTTGGAAAATGAGGAAGTAACGAAAGAGCTCATTAAAGTGGCGAACTATTGGATCGAGCAGGCAAAAATTGATGGTTATTATTTAAGTGATGCGACATCTGCACCTGTCTCTTTCTGGGAAAAGTTTTCTAAAGAATTGGATAAAGACGTTTATTTACTTGGGGAAAGCAGTGAGGAAGATGTGAATGTAAGCAAGCTTGCGGAATACCAAAAAGCTGGCTTAGATGGAATGATGAATGGGGCAATGATGTCTCCGGCACGTGAACAATTCAAAACTGTCAATCAAAGCTCAAGTGAAACTCCGAATCTTTTAAAAGAAGTAGAAACGACATGGGAAGACCCGCAATTATCTGCTAATTATTTAGATACGAATAAGACGACAAGGTTTACTCGTGATACAGTTCAGGAAAACAATTTTCCAGGAACTCGTTGGATGCTCGCTTTAACTTATCTTTATACAATCCCAGGTACACCTGTTGTATATTATGGATCAGAAATTGCTCTTGATGGAGGAGAAGGGACAGAAAACCATGGTCTCATGAATTTTAGAATCGACAAAGAGCTTATTGATTATATGAAGAAGATTGGAGATCTTCGTCAGCAATTGCCAGCTTTGACAAGAGGGTCATATGAGCCGTTATATGAAAAAGATGGCATGGTCGTATTTAAGAGAAAATATCAAGATGAAACAATCATTGTTGCTATCAATAATACAGATAAAACGCAAAAAGTAACGATTCCAGCAAAAGAGCTTGCTAATGATAAAGAGTTACGTGGTCTTTTGAATGATAATTTATCTCGAGAGGAGAATGGAGAATACACGATTATCCTTGATCGAGAACAATCAGAGATATTTGCTTTAGCTGACAAATCAGGAATTAATATCTCCTTTATTGTTGCACTTGCTGCTGTATATATTATTTTTATGGTATTCATCTATCTTGTTTGGAAACGTGGAAGAGCAGCAAGATAAGCAAAAATCCTTCGAAGTCCTTGCAGGCTTCGAAGGATTTTTTTGGAATAAAAAATTAGCGGAAATTGACAAATTGAACGTCCACAGGCAAGTCAGCTCCTCGAACAGCTGCCATTACTTGTTGTAAATCATCTTTGTTCTTTCCAGTGACGCGCATTTGGTCATCTTGAATTTGCGATTTCACTTTTAATCCGCTTTGTTTAATAAGTGCATTAATCTTCTTAGCTGTATCTTTATCAATTCCTTGCACCATTTTTGCCCGTTGTCGAACGGTACCGCCTGATGCGCCTTCTACTTTTCCATAGTCTAAGTTCTTAATTGGAACAGATCGTTTAATTAATTTACCAATTAAAACATCCTTCAATTGCTCTAACTTATAATCATCATCTGATACTAATACAAGTTCTTCTTTATCTAGTTTGATTTCGCTTTTGCTGCCTTTGAAATCATAGCGTGTTTGAATTTCTTTCATTGCCATTTGGATAGCATTTGTTACTTCTGAAAAGTCTACTCGAGAGACAATATCAAATGAATTTTCTTTCGCCATAGGAACCTCCAACAATTAAGTATTTATCCATCATTATAATGGAAGGGAATACAACCAGCAAATTCTATTAATTTGGTTGTTTATTTAAAAAGAATAAGGCCATTGTTCCGGGACCAGCATGAGAAGCAATCGTCGAGCCAATCATATGAACCGCAACTTCCTGAGGGTTAAAGCGTTCTTCAATCATTTGTTTAAGCTGCTGGGCTGCTTCGCTATCATCCCCATGGCTAATAGCGATTCGTTGGGAAGACAGTGCTTCGCCACGCTGCTCCATTAAATCAAGCATACGATGAAAAGCTTTTTTTCGACCGCGAACTTTTTCAATAGGAATGAGCTTCCCGTCCTCTACATGTAAAATCGGTTTAATATTTAATAATCCGCCAATCCAAGCGGCTCCGTTTGATAAGCGCCCGCCTTTTGCTAAATACGCTAGATCCTCTACGGTAAAAATATGTTCCATATGATGACAATAGAAATGGATATTTGAAATAAGTTCTTCTTTGGAGGCTTGATGTAGCCTTTCAGCAGCACGCAAGATGATTAACCCATAGCCTAAGGAAGCTGCCTTCGTATCAATAATGGTTAAATCAAGCGTTGGATATTGTTCTTTCACTTGATCTCGAATCATTACCGCTGTTTGGTACGTACCCGATAAAGCAGAAGAAAGGGCAGGGTAAATACCTGGTTCTCCGCTTTTTGCCAGATCGGTAAACAACTTTTCTAGCAGGAGTGGAGAGGCTTGAGACGTTTTAGGCATCTCGCCGCCTCTGATCGCTTCATATACTTTTTTCGGATCAATCCCTTTCATATCTTCGTAATCTTGACCGTTTAAATGGACATGCAGTGGTATTAAGGTAATATGCTCGTTGTTGAGAAAGGTGAGCGGTAAATCACAGGCTGTGTCGGCAAATAATCTCATCGATATAATTCCCTCCTTCATACAGTGATTTATATATTTGAGTATTTTTATAGACGAAGTCTTTCTTCTAAAAAGACAGCAATCCCATCTTCTTCATTCGTTAATGTCACTTCGTTGGCAATGTTTTTCAGTTGATCGATGCCATTTCCCATAGCCACACCAATTCCAGCATATTCAATCATTTCTAAGTCGTTATCTTCATCGCCGAAAGCAATGATTCGTTCTTTTGGAATGTGAAGGTCGACTGCTGCTCGTTGAATGCCGACTGCTTTATTTAAGCCAGCTTTCACTAATTCAATGACGTGCCAAGGAGCCCCCCAACGCCGGTGGTCAATCAGTTCTGCGTGAACATCACTTAAATGCTTGCGAATATTCGGTACATGCTCCTCGACGGCATGAATTAACAGACAAGTAGGATGTTCTGTTAGCACTCGTCGAAGATCTCCTGTTGTGATCTCAGGATTCCCCATGCTAAAGATGTCAAGTAGTCGCTCATCATGGTAATGGAAATATAAATTATCCATGACTTCAGCAACGATATTATGGAAATTAAATTCATGGCAAGCCTCAACAATGTCAATAGCTGTTTTCACGTCCATTGGTTCATGGTACATCCCCCAAGCATCGTTTCTTGGATGATGAATGAAGGCACCGTTAAAGTTGACAATGGGTGTCGTTAAACCAAGTTCTTTATAGTAAAGTTCACTTGAACGATAAGGACGGCCAGTAGCAATCATGACTTCATGTCCTTGTTCCATCACTTTTTGAAGCGTTTGTTTCGTTCGGGGAGAAATCGTTTTTTCATCAGTCAGCAAAGTTCCATCTAAATCTAATACAATTAAATGCTTTTCAGTCATCAAGCGGCACGCTCCTTTTCCTATATGTTTACTTCTTTAGTGTACGCTCTAATAAATCAATATGTCCAATGTTAAAACTACCAATAATTATAAGCATCAAGGGTGATAATTCATTCCTCCTTTTGTTATAGTAGAAATAATGAAAAAGGAATTGGAGGGAAAGACATGGATCAAGATTTAAAAGAAAACATTATGGGTGCGCTTGAACAAGTCATCGACCCGGAGCTTGGCATTGACATTGTGAACCTTGGCCTCGTTTACGATATTGATATGGAAGAGGACGGAAAGGCAATTGTTACGATGACATTAACAGCTATGGGATGTCCACTGGCTGGTGTGATTGTTGATCAAGTGAAAGCTGCACTGGCAGATATCCCTGAAGTAAAAGAGGTAGAAGTAAATATTGTTTGGAATCCGCCATGGACTCGTGACAAAATGTCTCGTTATGCCAAAATTGCTCTTGGTATTCAATAAACATACATTGATTACTAGAGATAGACAACATAAAAAGGATGTAACTGTAAAATGGTTACATCCTTTTTATGTTGCTTGTCGGGGCTGAACAAGGCGCTTCCGCTTTAGTATTAATCAATTTGGCATATTTCTATTGGGCAGTTTTCGCAGTCGATGGCTTTTTTCAAATAGTCAAGGTCATGGATGATTAGCTGGCTCTTTTGGATAGAGATAATGTTTTGCTTGCGCAGTTCACTGAACATGCGATTGACGACTTCGCGTGATGTACCACATAAATTAGCAATTTCTTGATTCGTTAATGTCACATCTATAAGGATCCCCTCTTCAGTTTGTTTTCCGAATGTATTGCTTAATCGAATGAGTGTGGAATACACGCCGCCTTTTTTTCCGTGTATAATTAAGTCGCGTAATTTTGACTGTGTTTTTTGGTTATCTAGCTGAGTATATTCGAACCATTTCATCATTAATTGAGGGTCGGAGGAAAGCACTTCTTCTAGTTGCTTTTTCGTCATGACGAGCGCTTCACCATGTTCTAAAATTTTTCCGTTAGATAAATATTGTGTGTTATTGGCAAAAACGGAAAATTCAGCGATGATATCGCCTTTTCCACAAATACGTAAGGACAATTCACGTCCATCTGGAAAAAATTTGCTCACTTGAACTTTTCCGCTTAAAAGCAAGAACAGTTCTTTTGCTTCAGTCGCTTCTTGAAATAAATAATCTCCTTTACGGAAGAGTTTCACGGTCTTTTCTTCCTCAAATAGTTTGGTGAACTTTTCTGAAAGAGAACGGCATCTGTTCATTGAACTCTCCTTCTATAAACAAATTTAATTACTCTCATTTTAATAGTAAAAAAAGTAATAAACAACCCGAGATGCAAAAAAGTATTTTACGCCTACAAACGGGATAACGAATTCACTGGAGTCAGTTCTGCTTGAAGTATGGGGGCGTGAATAGAAAAAGGGGGCCAAATGAAGATGGCTCCCCCGTTTTGTTATTAGGTAAAGAAAAGCACAAGTGGCCCGACGATAAAGCAGTAGATGGCGAAGTATTTTAAATTTCCTTGGGCCATAATGTTCATAAACCATTTTAATGAAAAGTAAGACATGACAAATGAACCAATGAAGGCAAGTGCATAAGGAATAGCTAGCTGAGTAAGTTGTGGATCACTTAAAATGTCTGAAAAGCTTAAAATCGCACCGCCAAGGCTAACAGGGATAAACAGCAAAAAGGAAAAACGAAGGGCCGTTTCTTGTTTCATCCCTAGCCCCATCGCCGCAACAATGGTTGCGCCTGAGCGGCTAATACCTGGGATTAAAGCAATCGCTTGCGCAAAACCAATGATTAACGCATCTCTTAGTTTCATATCGCCATCATTTTTACGGCCACGCAAATTACGAATCGTCCATAAGGCAATACCGGTAATGATTAATGTGATGGCAACTGTACGAACACCAGATAATTCTTCTTCAATGAAATCTCCAAAGACAACACCAATCACTCCAGCTGGAATGGTAGCAATAATTAAATAAACGATAAACATAAACTCAGAACGATCGTCCGGATTTTTTGTTTTCACATAGCTCAATCCGTTGCTTGCTAGGCGGACAATATCTTGGCGATAAACCATCAATACAGCTAACAAGGAAGCGGTATTCACCATTAATTCAAAGGTCAAGCCTTTAATTTCAATGCCGAAAAAATGTTGGGCAAGCTGTAAATGTCCACTTGATGAAATGGGAATCGGTTCTGTAAATCCTTGAAACATTCCTAATAGTAAATATTTTAATAGTAAAATAGCATCATCCACGGTCATAATCCTCCAATAAATAGTTAACTTTCATCACTGAACACTAAAGTGAGGGCAACTGTAAAGTGTTTTGGTTAAAATAACCTTTTTTCCTAGTGACTAGCTTATCACTTTACAAGTCTATTGTGAAAGAAATATAATGATTACAAAGGTCAAAAAAGGTCAAAAGAGGTGAGGGACATTGGATATTGAACAAATGACACATTCTTTGCAACAAGGATTATCAGATGCACAAACACTTGCGAAGGAGCATGAGCATACAGAAATCGATCTTTGCCACTTATTATCGGCATTAGTAAATCGTCCTGACAGTTTATTGACGAGAATTATCGAGCGTGCGGGAAGCAGCGATGTTAACTGGAAAGCTTTTTTAGAGAGTGAACTGGCGAAAAAGCCAGTCATTTCAGGAGCCCATGTTCAATACGGAGCATATTTATCAGCTTCTGTACAAAATTTAATACAAGCAGCTAATCAAGTTAAAGAGGCATGGAAAGATGAGTACTTGTCAGTTGAACATATGGCCCTTGCTTTAGCAAGTACAAACGATTATGAAATGAAGAGGTTTTTAACGAAAGAAACATTAACAAAAGAGAAAATAGAACAGGCTATTAATGATATAAGGGGGAATCAAAAAGTGACGTCACCACATCCAGAAGCGAGTTATGAAGCGTTAAGTAAATATGGTCGTGATTTAGTGGAGGAAGTTCGCTCAGGAAAACTTGATCCAGTGATCGGTCGTGATCAAGAAATTCGCCATGTCATTCGCATTCTCTCAAGAAAGACAAAAAATAATCCGGTCTTAATTGGAGAGCCGGGTGTTGGAAAAACGGCGATTGTCGAAGGATTAGCTCAGCGAATTGTTCGTAAAGATGTACCAGATGGATTAAAAGACAAGACGATTTTTTCATTAGATATGAGTTCGTTAATTGCTGGGGCCAAATTTCGTGGAGAGTTTGAGGAACGATTGAAGGCTGTATTAAGTGAAGTGAAGAAAAGTGATGGTCGCATCTTATTGTTCATTGATGAAATCCATACGATTGTTGGCGCTGGTAAGACAGAGGGAGCAATGGACGCTGGCAATATGTTAAAGCCAATGCTTGCGCGTGGAGAGCTTCACTGTATCGGGGCGACAACGTTAGAGGAGCATCGCAAATATATTGAGAAAGATCCTGCACTTGAACGCCGCTTTCAACAAGTGCTTGTGCAAGAGCCGACAGTAGAAGATACGATTTCTATTTTACGGGGGCTGAAGGAACGATTTGAAATTCACCACGGAGTGAATATTCATGACCGGGCGATTGTTGCAGCAGCTACATTATCAAATCGCTATATTACTGATCGTTTCTTACCAGACAAAGCGATTGATTTAGTGGATGAAGCATGTGCGATGATTCGGACCGAGATTGATTCGATGCCAAGCGAACTGGATGAAGTGACACGCCGTGTGATGCAGCTTGAAATTGAAGAGGCTGCGTTAAAGAAAGAGAAGGATCAAGCGAGTAAAGACCGTCTTCTGCAATTACAAGAAGAACTGGTTAATTTAAAAGAAAAAGCGAATGAAATGAGAGCAAGATGGGAAGCGGAGAAAGAAGCCATTCAGCGCGTGCAAGAGAAAAGGGAACAGCTAGAGAAATTAAGACGAGAGCTAGAGGATGCTGAAAATCGCTATGATTTAAATAAAGCAGCTGAACTGCGCCACGGCAAAATTCCAATGATGGAAAAAGAGCTTCATGAGTTGGAAAAAGCCATGGCTGCCTCCGAAAACAACGAGCATCGGCTGTTAAGAGAAGAAGTAACGGATGAAGAGATTTCAGCGATTGTTTCCCGATGGACAGGTATTCCAGTAACAAAGCTGGTTGAAGGAGAACGAGAAAAATTGTTGCGCCTTGAGAGCATTATGCATGAGCGCGTGGTGGGACAAGATGAAGCCGTTCAACTTGTAAGCGACGCGGTGTTGCGGGCTCGTGCTGGCATTAAAGATCCCAATCGTCCCATCGGCTCATTTATTTTCCTCGGTCCAACAGGAGTAGGGAAAACAGAGTTAGCGAAAACACTGGCTCATACGCTATTTGATAGTGAAGAACAAATGATTCGGATTGATATGTCGGAATACATGGAAAAGCATGCTGTTTCCCGATTGATCGGAGCGCCTCCAGGATATGTTGGCTATGAAGAAGGGGGGCAGCTAACGGAAGCATTACGAAGAAAACCGTATTCCGTTGTGTTGCTTGATGAAATTGAAAAAGCGCATTCAGAAGTATTTAATATTTTACTGCAAATGCTTGATGATGGTCGTATCACTGACTCTCAAGGCCGAACAATAGATTGTAAAAACACGGTTGTGATTATGACGTCCAATATTGGCTCTGAATTTTTATTAGAACGAACAGAAAATACAGAAGAAATCCAAGAAGAAACGAAAGAACAAGTACTTCAGCAATTACGGCGTCATTTCCGACCAGAGTTTTTGAATCGAGTGGACGATATTGTTTTATTTAAGCCATTAAGCTTGGATAATATTAAAGGAATTGCTGACCGAATGCTTAATGATCTAAGAAAGCGGCTAGATGATCAGCAAATTAAGCTAGAAGTAACAGAAGCAGCGAAGGAATTGATTGCTAACGAAGGATTTGATCCTGTGTATGGAGCACGCCCTCTGAAACGCTTTATTCAGCATCACTTAGAAACAAAGCTGGCCCGAGAGATGATTGCTGGAAAGGTTTCTGCTCATGGAACGGCTATTATTGATGTAGAGGACAATGAACTCGTTGTGAAATAAAAAATAGGCTGTCCTGCATGGGACAGCCTATTTTTTCAATTGTTATTCTTAATGATGTTCTACTGGGTCGTTTGGAATAAGGGCAGAAAGGACAAATAGAAGAATAGTTACAATGACTGAAATAATTAAACCTGTCATTCCCATTGTTGCTATAGTGAATGTTATTCCATTCATAGAGCAAACAACGTAAGTTAACATTTCAATCAGTAAGAAAGTCCAAAAGAAAGTCATAATATATTGCACCGAATTTTTCCTCCTTCAATGAAAATCTTTTTTGTCACTCACTTTTAATTTTAGCACAGCAATTAGAGCTCGATAAAGATATATTTTCGCTCATTTATATTTTTATCCGTTCTCAATAAAAGATTTCTCTTTTTCTCCTTGCTAAATAGAAGTAAGATAGGAAAGGGAGTGATATCTATTTAGAAGGAGTACTCAGTCTATGATAAGAAAAATAATGTTGCTGACACTCACTGTCCTTTTGTTAGTAGTTACTACGGGATGTCAAACAAATAATGATGCTGAATTAATTGGCAAAGTAGGGTTACTTGTTCCTAAAACGATCAATGACCAAGTATGGGGAACAAAGGGCTATAAAGGGATGATGAAAATTCAGTCTCAATACGGTTCAGAAATCTTTTATAAAGAAGGAATGGATTCTCAAGCTCTAGTGGAACGAGCAGTCGAAGAATTTGATCATAAAGGCGTTACACTTGTATTTGGGCATGGAAGTGAATACAGTGAGTATTTTAATAAAATTGCACCGGAATATCCTGATATGCATTTTGTCAGTTTTAATGGCAATGCAACAGAGAAAAATACAACAAGCCTAAAGTTTGAATCTCATGCCATGGGGTTCTTTGGTGGAATGACAGCCGCACATGCCTCGAAAACAGGAACCATTGGTATTTTAGCTACCTATAAATGGCAACCTGAGGTGAAGGGCTTTGTCGAAGGGGCAAAGTTTGAACGCCCAGATATTCAAGTTGTAACAAAGTATGTAGACGACTGGGATGATTCTGAAAAAGCGCTGACACTATTAGAATCAATCATTGCTCAAGATGCCGATGTTGTCTATCCAGCGGGAGATGGGTATAATGTACCTGTTATTGAGAAATTAAAGGAACAAGGATTGTACGCCATCGGTTTTGTTTCTGATCAATCTGACCTTGGGAAAGAAACTGTATTAACCAGTACTGTTCAACATGTTGATAAGTTATATTTACTTGCTGCTACTCGCTTTGTTGAAGGGGAATTGAAATCAGGTAACCTACACTTTGACTTCCAAGATGGAGTGATTTCATTAAGTGAATTTAGCCCGGTATTGGATAAAGATTTTGTGAATAGAATCAATAGGGACATTGATCATTATATTGAAACCGGTAAGCTTCCAAGAAAAGCGGAGGAAAAAAATGAACGAAAATAAAAACTTAGAATTTATGCAGATCGCGATGAAATACCTTCCAGAGGCACAGGAGAAAGTAAAAGAAGCAGGCATTGAATTCTCCATGGACCTTATGGAACCTTTTATGGAGATGTTTTTAAAAGTTATGAACGAAGCCTATGAACTAGGAAAAAAAGATGCCGAAGAGAGCAACTAAATCGAAAGAGAGCCATCCACACAGTGACGGATGCTCTCTTTTTTAGTGGGAAAAATAAAAGAACATGACTCGGAAAAGCGTTTTAGTCGGAAATGTGTCCTGATCAGTCGCGTAGAAGTAAAAAACGGTCGTCCATTGCTTATAATCGAGCGGGAAATCGAGAAAATTAGTCGTCCGAGTCCAATAATCAGTTGCGAGTCTGAAGACCGCTTATTCATTGCAACCACTCGACCTCATGCTACAAATTCCCCCTATTGCAAAATAGAGTTGTTTTCAGTAAAATTAGTACCAAGTCTTAATAATTGATATCATTTTAAAAAAGAGGTTGAAAGAAGGGAAACCGTTATGAATACTGGTATTCTTGGAATGGGGCGTTATGTGCCTGATAAAATCATAACTAATGCAGATTTGGAAAAAGTGATGGATACTTCAGATGAGTGGATTCGGACCCGGACTGGAATAGAAGAACGAAGAATTGCTGAAGAGGAAGAAAACACCTCTCATATGGGGGTGAAAGCAGCGAAAAAAGCGGTGGAGCAAGCTGGCATCGCTCCAGAGGAAATTGATCTAATCATAGTTGCTACGGTCACACCGGACTATTCTTTTCCTTCAGTTGCTTGCATGATTCAGGAGCAAATTGGGGCGAGAAAAGCAGCCGCCATGGATATTAGTGCAGCTTGTGCGGGCTTTATGTATGGAATTGTGACAGCTAAGCAATTTATTGACACGGGAGTTTACAAATATGTGCTCGTGGTTGGCGTCGAGAAATTATCTAGAATACTAGATTGGAACGATCGCAATACAGCTGTGCTGTTCGGTGATGGGGCAGGAGCGGCTTTACTTGGCCCAGTTTCAGAAGGGCGCGGAATTTTATCATTTGAACTGGGCGCAGATGGTTCTGGTTTCAAGCATTTATATCAAGATCAACATGTCAAAATGAACGGGCGGGAAGTATTCAAGTTTGCTGTCCGTCAAATGGGGGAATCTTGTATAAATGTTCTAGAAAAAGCGGGATTACAAAAAGAAGATGTTGATTTTCTCTTGCCGCATCAAGCAAATATTCGTATTATGGAAGCGGCGAGACAACGCTTAGATTTGCCGATAGAAAAAATGTCAGTTACCATTAATAAATATGGAAATACATCAGCAGCGTCTATTCCGCTCACTTTCGTTGAAGAATTGGAAGCTGGGAACATTAAAGATGATGATTTACTGGTCATGGTAGGATTTGGCGGCGGCTTAACCTGGGGTGCCATTGCCATGAGATGGGGACGTTAAAACGAAAACTTTTTTATGAATACATGAGGAGTGGAAACATGGAAAAACGTAGAGTAGTCATTACAGGGCTTGGTATTGTCTCTCCTGTAGGGAATTCATTAGAAGAAGCATGGGCAAATGTATTAGGTGGAGTAAGCGGTATTAAACCGTTAACACGAGTTAATCCTGACGATTATCCGGCAAAAGTAGCGGCTGAAATTAATGACTTTGATCCTGAGCAATTCATGGACAAGAAAGAAGCACGCAAAATGGACCGCTTTACTCAATTTGCTGTCGTTGCTGCGAAAATGGCCGTGAAGGATGCAGATTTAACAATTGATGAAACAAATGCTAAACGAATCGGAGTTTGGGTAGGCTCTGGTATTGGTGGAATGGAAACATTCGAAAGCCAATTTAAAACATTTTTAGAACGTGGCTATCGTCGCGTTAGTCCTTTCTTTGTGCCGATGATGATTCCAGATATGGCAGCAGGTCAAGTCTCCATTTATCTAGGTGCGAAGGGAGTCAATTCTTGTACAGTTACAGCTTGTGCAACAGGGACAAACTCCATTGGAGATGCATTTAAAGTCATTCAGCGTGGAGATGCTGATGCGATGATTACAGGTGGAAGTGAAGCACCAATTACTCAAATGTCAATGGCAGGATTTTGTGCGAACACAGCACTTTCAACCAACCCTGATCCAAAGACAGCCAGTCGTCCATTTGATGCCAATCGCGATGGATTTGTGATGGGTGAGGGAGCAGGCTTGCTTGTTCTTGAAGAACTTGAACATGCCTTAAAACGTGGGGCAAAAATTTATGCAGAAATTGTGGGTTACGGTTCAACAGGAGATGCTCATCATATTACTGCACCAGCTCCAGGTGGAGAAGGTGGAGCTAGAGCGATGCAAATCGCGATCGATGATGCAGGTGCTTCCCCTGAAGAAGTCGATTATATTAACGCTCACGGAACGAGCACACCTTACAATGATAAGTTTGAAACGATGGCCATTAAGCAAGTGTTTGGTGATCATGCCAAGAAGCTTTCCATTAGCTCGACGAAATCAATGACTGGTCATTTGCTCGGAGCTGCTGGTGGAGTAGAAGCTATTTTTACGGCGTTAGCGATTAAAAACGATATGATTCCACCAACGATTAATTATGAAACACCGGATCCAGAATGTGATCTTGACTATACACCGAACGAATCTCGGAAAAAAGAAATTCACATGGCCCTTAGCAACTCTTTAGGATTTGGTGGTCATAACGCGACTATCGCATTGCGTAAATTTAAGAAATAACGATAAAAGAGATAACTAAAAGTTTCAATTTTAGTTATCTCTTTTTTGCATGTTTTCATCAGCTAATCATACATATAGGACAAGCAGAAAAATAAATAAAGGAAGAAGCTAATGACCTTTCGTATAGCGCTCTTTTTAATCGGGTTTGGATTTGCTGTTCTCGGAGGAGTTAGCTGCATAATGTATTTAAATTTATTAACGGCTGGTTGGACGTTGAAAGAGTATCTCACCTTTATTTTGGATCGTTCAGAATGTCACTTATTCATTATTGGATTCGTATTGATGGCTATTTCCATTTATTTCCCGTCAAAGTGGAAAGTTGAGAAAATATAGACTTACAAGGAATAATATGACTTTATTTTGCCCATACTTTAAGACAAATAGATGAAGAAGTGAGGAGGGTCATTATGTTGTATCTTCATGATGTCTGGGTGAATTGGTTTGAAGGAGAGGAAAATGGTTATAATGTCTGTCATTTTCATGAGTGGCGTAAAGATGACGCTGTTGAGTTATTAGATCAGGTGCCAGTTGTATTAGTCGAAGAGCCATTATTTGATTATATTGAGAATCAATTATCTGAACTACCGAAGCAATTACTTGAAGACGTAAGAAAAAAAGCCTTTCTGCGTAGAAATCACGAACGAATTCAGCTTGAACATTGCTTTGTTGTTTCAGATGGGAAGGGGATTCTAGCGATTGACACAATGGGGTATACGATTCCTGTTAGAAAAAGTCGCCTCGTTCCTCGACAGGAACAACTTGTATACGAAATGTTCCAAGTTCATCCAGTTGAAGAGTACGAATTTGAATCCGCTTCAGAAGAAAAAGAATATCATATTTTATCTCTTGATCCGATCAGTATGAAGGGATTAACTCGTAAAGAAAGACAGTTAAAGCAATTGCTTTTTATGGCTTTAGACCAACTGTTCTTATCAAAAAATTCAGCGGAAATTCGCTATTGGTACACCGAATGGGCGCCTGATAAGTATGAGGACATTCAATCAATGGACTGTGAAGCAGTGAAGCAAGCTTTTAATCAAGAGGCAAAGACGGGTTGGTCGAAACACCACTATCGTTTATGTGAAAATCTGATTAAAGGACAAGCCTTCTTTGAAAAGCTATGGGAAGTGGAAAACGCGTCAAAAATTAATCAATCGAGCAATCAATAAACATAAAAAGACTGAATCGGCTTAGATTCAGTCTTTTTATCGGACTTCTGCTTTAGTCATCATCCAGCTCCAGTCCCCAGCGGCTAGTGGACTTTCATGCTCCTCCTTGCGATAAGTCAACATCGATTCACTGACGTTCATCGTGTTGTCGAGCGACTGAACAAGTTGGCTCTGCATTTCGTTTTCCTTTATCTCGTGCGGATCATTCCAGTCCATACGTCGCTAAACGGGTCCTTCCACTTTAGTTATTACCGTCTTTTTCTTCCTAGCCCCATAGCGTTTTCCATTTTTTTGATCATTTTTGCTGCGACTTTATTGGCCTTTTCTGCACCTTCATCAAGGATGCGGTCGAGTTCTTCAGAATCAATTAATTCATAATAACGCTTTTGAATCGGTTCAAGATGGCGAACGACGACTTCGGCTAAATCGCCTTTAAATTCTCCGTAGCCTTTGCCTTCATAGCGTTGTTCAAGTTCCTCGATAGAAACTTGTTCTAAAACGGAATAAATCGAAAGTAAATTAGACACACCTGGCTTGTTTTCTTTATCAAACTTGACGACGCCTTCTGAATCAGTGACGGCACTTTTAATTTTCTTTTCGATTTGCTTTGGTTCATCTAACAGAGTAATAAACGCTTTAGAGTTAGGATCTGATTTGCTCATTTTTTTCATTGGATCTTGAAGGGACATCACGCGCGCTCCTGATTTTGGAATGCGTACTTCAGGAATGGTGAAAATGTCATTGTACTTGCGGTTAAATCTCTCAGCCAAATCACGAGTGAGCTCAAGATGCTGCTTCTGATCTTCACCAACAGGAACTAAATGTGTGTTATACAATAAAATATCAGCAGCCATCAACGGAGGGTAAGTCAATAAACCAGCCGCAACCGCTTCTTTTCCTGATGATTTATCTTTAAATTGTGTCATACGCTCAAGCTCACCGATATAAGCCACGCATTGAAGCATCCAACCAGCTTGAGCATGAGCAGGAACCTCCGATTGAATAAATAACGTCGCTTTCTCTGGATCAATGCCCACTGCAAGGTAAAGAGCCGCTAAGCTACGAATATTTTTGCGAAGCTGCAACCTGTCTTGCGGGACAGTAATCGCATGTTGATCAACGATACAGAAGTAACAATTATAATCATCCTGTAGTTCCGTAAATTGCTTCATCGCTCCAATGTAATTTCCTAATGTAATCGTGCCACTCGGCTGAATACCTGAAAAAATATTTTCCATCATCCATTCTCTCCTTAATTTAAGTAGTTAAAAATAAACATAAAAAAACCATCCATCCCAAAATAGGGACGAATGGTTGTATCCGCGGTGCCACCCTAAGTTGCTTAGCTGACGACTAAGCCTCTTTAGCCATTTAACGCATGGGGTACGCCATTTTGCTACTATATGAGTTCGCAAATGGAGCATCGAAAGCCCATTCCAACCAGTTTGGCTACCTGCTCACACCTACGCAGGCTCTCTGATAACCAACTTCTGTTTGTACTCTTCTTTCTTATACGCTTCAAGTATATGTGACCCGATTATAAATTAAACCAAAAATAGAGTCAAGGGAATAGATGGTTTAGCTAATGATAAACGCAATGATCAATGTAGCAAGAGCAATAACTCCTCCACCAGCCAAAAGCGGATAAGTCCAAGTAAACACTCTCTGTTTAGGATATTCTTCATAAATTTCTTTTGTATCATCTAAATGATCAAAGCTAGCTATATATTCGCCTTCCTTCGATGATTTTCTCAATTTTTTAAAGCTATAACGGATCCCATTAAAGAAGCCGCCTTCAATCACAAATAAGCTAGCCCCCACTGTCAAACTTATAAGTGAAAAAAAGAAAGAGTAATCTATCAGGCTTTTAAAGAAATGTGCTGAAAATAAGGAGAACAATATAGAAAAAATAATATTTATGCCAATACTGATAAAGAATAACCGAAGAAACTTTGTCAAAGTAGTCACCCATTTCCTTTCCGCATAAACCAAAAGAATTATAACGAAAAGCAGACAGTTATTCAACTTTATATAGAGAAGGGCTAATAAGTATCATTGTGTATGTTTAAAAATTACTATATACATAAAATAATATTAAAAAGGGAATATTAGGAATAAATTAAATATGAAAGCGCTTTAACGCGGTGAATAGTTATTCAGTTAAAATGGAAACCTTATTCCAATGAGGGGGTGACGAAAAATAAGAAATGTATTGAATTGTGACAACAATGTGAATAAAATATAAAATAATTATTGCAAAAAAGTTAAGATTGTTTATAATTAGTTATGAAATCTTCTGAATAATCAGGAAGATATTATCATTGAGGGGGGTTACTAGATGAAAAAGAAAAGCACAGCTCTCTTTCTTGTGCTTCTGCTCGCAATGAGCACTTTTCTAGCTGCTTGTGGCGGCGGTGAAAAGAAAGAAAGTGGAGAAGGAGACAAAACGACTAGTAAGAACAAAAATGTATTAAATTTAACAACAACACAAGATATTCCTTCGATGGACGCCAGCATTGCAACGGATGCTGTTTCTTTTGAAGTCCTTAATAACACGATGGAAGGTCTTTATCGTTTAGGAGAAAATGACCAAGCGGTTGAAGGGATCGCACAAGGCGAGCCAACAATTAGCGAAGACGGTAAAACATGGACGTTTAAATTAAGAGATGCGAAATGGTCAAACGGTGATCCAGTAACCGCACATGATTTCGTATATTCTTGGAGACGTGCATTAAATCCAGATACAGCAGCTGAGTATGCATATATCATGTATGATATTAAAAATGCTCAAGCGGTGAATGAGAAGAAAATGAAGCCTGAAGAGCTTGGTGTGAAAGCACTAGATGAGAAAACATTAGAGGTTCAATTGGAAAATCCAGTTCCTTACTTTAAAGAATTAACAGCTTTCGGAACATTTATGCCACTAAATGAAAAATTCGTGACTGAACAAGGAGAGAAATTTGGTATAGAAGCGGATACAACCTTGTATAATGGTCCATTTACACTTTCTGAGTGGAAGCAAGAGGATAAGTATGTCATGAAGAAAAACCCAGAGTATTGGGATGCAGAAACAGTAAAGCTTGAAGAGATTCATACAAAAGTAGTTAAAGATGTACAAGCAGAGGTGAACTTGTTCGAGAGTGGAGATGCAGACCGGATTATTTTAGCATCTGAGTTTGTCGACAAGTATAAAGACAGAGAAGAATTCTTTACATTTGATCAAGCTTCTACATTCTTCCTACGTTTAAATCAAACGTCTAATGAGGTATTGAAAAATGTGGATGCTCGTAAAGCGATCGCAATGGGCTTTGATAAAACGGGTGTAACAGATGTTATTTTAAATAACGGTTCGAAACCGGCAGATTACTTTGTACCAGCAAACTTTGTTAAAGGTCCAGACGGCAAAGACTTCCGTGAAACTGCAGGAACATACTTACAAACAGATATTAAAAAAGCACAAAAACACTGGAAAGCAGCGAAAAAAGCGCTTGGCCAAGATCAAATTACTTTAGAATTATTAACTTATGATGATGATACGTCTAAAAAACTTGCAGAATATCTTAAAGAACAGCTTGAAACGAATTTAGAAGGCTTAACAGTGAACATTAAGCTACAACCATTTAAGCAAAAGCTTGAGCTGGAAACAAATATGGATTATGACTTCTCGATTGGTGGTTGGGGGCCAGATTACCTTGATCCAATGACATTCCTTGATATGTTTGTGACAGGCGGTGCTCATAATCAACAAGGTTATTCAAATCCAGAATACGATAAATTGATTAAAGAAGCAAAAACTACGCTTATTATGGAACCAGAAAAACGTTGGGATAATTTAGTGAAGGCTGAAAAAATCTTATTAGAAGAGGACGCAGCGATCGCTCCAATTTATCAAAGATCACGTGCTTACTTACAACGTACGAATGTAAAAGGTATTTTACTCCACAATGCTGGTGGAGATTACTCTTACAAATGGGCGGAAATTCAGTAAGAATGTTCCCATAATAAAAGGAGGGTGTATGCTTTGTCAAAAAGCATATACTCTCCTTTTTCCCTAATTAGGCGAAAATAGTCAGAATTTACAGAAATTTATTTATATTAAAAAGTAAAGGAGGGGTAAAAAGTGTTAAAATACACGCTTAAACGTTTATTTTATATGCTTATCACTTTGTTAATTATTGCAACGGTCACTTTCTTCTTAATGAAACTTCTTCCTGGGTCTCCATTAACAAATCAAGAAAAACTTACTCCTGAGCAAGAAGAAATTATTCTTGAGAAATATGGACTCAACGATCCTCTTCCAGTTCAATATGTGAACTATATGACAGGCTTATTCCAAGGAGATTTAGGTTTGTCTTTCCAATATGACAACCGTCCCGTGTCAACGATGGTTGCTGAACGTATTGGCCCTTCCGCGTTACTAGGTTTCCAGGCAATCGTTTTAGGAACAATAGTCGGTATGGTTTTAGGTTTGTTAGCGGCATTAAAGCATAATACGGCAGTTGATTATGTAGCAACCACTCTTTCTGTTCTAGGTATTTCGATTCCATCCTTTGTGTTTGCTGGTTTTTTACAATATTATCTTGCTGTTCAATTCGATTTATTCCCTGTTCTAGGGTGGGAAGGGTTTTCTTATTCAGTACTGCCAACCATCGCGTTATCGGTCTTTGTTATTGCTACCGTTGCTCGATATATGCGTTCTGAATTGTTAGAAATATTAAACTCTGATTATATTATGCTTGCTCGTGCGAAGGGAATTAGCTCGACTGGAATTATGGTAAAGCATGCCTTGCGTAATGCACTTATTCCAATCATCACCTTACTTGGTCCGCTAGCTGTAAATATTATGACAGGTTCACTCGTAATTGAACGAATTTTTGGTATTCCAGGTCTAGGCGATCAATTTGTTCGTTCGATTTTGACGAATGATTTTACGGTCATTATGGGGATAACTCTTTTCTATAGTGCTTTATTTATTTTTGTCATCTTTGTTGTTGATATTCTATATGGAGTGATTGATCCACGTATTCGTATAAGTGGAGGGAAGAAATGATGAACATGGATAAGTTACAGACAAACGAACAATTTTCTAAAGACCTTTTCCAACCAGCGGATAGACGTGAGAATGAAGCTGAGCAAATTAGCCGACCAAGCTTGAATTTTTGGCAGGATGCTTGGTTGAGATTAAAAGGGAATAAAGGCGCTATTGTTGGTCTTATATTAATTATTTTTATTTCATTTATGGCCATTTTTGGACCTTCGATGAATGAATACACATATAAACAACAAAATATCGCTCATGCGAAGCTACCACCGAAAGTACCAGGACTTGAGAATATTAGTTGGTTACCGTTTGATGGAAAAGATAAAGACGGTTTTGATATGTATGAAGCAAAAAATGTAAAAGAATATTATTGGTTTGGAACGGATGACTTAGGTCGCGATTTATGGACAAGAACTTGGTACGGAACACGTATTTCCATTTATATCGGAATACTTGCAGCTGTCATCGATTTTATTATCGGGATTGCTTACGGAGGTATTTCTGGTTTTTACGGTGGCCGAGTTGACAGCATCATGCAGCGAATTATTGAAATCTTAATTGGGATTCCTCATCTAATCGTTGTCATTTTGTTTATCCTTGTTTTTGAACCAGGTATTTTCTCCATTACAATGGCGATGGTTATTACCGGTTGGGTTAGTATGGCAAGGATCGTTCGTGGACAATTTTTAAAATTAAGAAACCAAGAGTTTGTGTTAGCTTCACGTACGCTCGGTGCTTCAAATAGTCGTTTAATATGGAAGCACTTAATGCCAAATGTGATGGGACCGATTATCGTAACGACGATGTTTACGATTCCAAGTGCCATTTTTACAGAGGCGTTCTTAAGTTTTATTGGTTTAGGGATTCGTCCGCCAGAAGCTTCCCTTGGGTCACTAATTAATGATGGATTTAAATCATTGCAAACGTATCCGCATATGTTAATTATTCCATCGATTATCATCAGTATGTTAATTTTAAGTTTTAACTTGCTTGCTGATGGATTGAGAGATGCATTTGATCCAAAAATGCGTAAATAGATAGAAGGAAAGGAGAAAACAACAATGGATAAAGTACTTGATGTGAAAAATTTGCATGTCTCCTTTGATACGCATGCGGGCGAAGTAAAAGCAGTGCGTGGAGTGGATTTCCATTTAATGAAAGGGGAAACGCTTGCGATCGTAGGAGAATCGGGTTCAGGAAAATCTGTCACGACGAAAACATTAATGAGATTAATTCCGAACCCTCCAGGACGTATTAAAGAAGGGCAGATGCTATTTGAAGGCAAAGATTTAGTCAAACTGTCTGAAAAGGAAATGGAAAAAATACGAGGAAAAGAAATTTCGATGATTTTCCAAGATCCGATGACTTCGTTGAATCCAACCATGACAATCGGAAAACAAGTGATGGAGCCGCTGATTAAACATCAAAATATGAGCAAAGATGCAGCAAGAAAACGAGCGGTTGAGCTATTAAGTCTTGTTGGGCTTCCAAATCCTGAGGAACGAGTGAAGCAATATCCACATCAATTCTCTGGAGGTCAGCGCCAACGTGTCGTGATTGCGATTGCTCTAGCTTGTAATCCGAAAATTTTAATTGCAGATGAACCGACAACGGCTCTTGACGTAACGATTCAGGCACAAATTTTAGAACTAATGAAAGATTTGCAGAAAAAAATTGATACATCGATTATTTTTATCACTCATGATCTTGGTGTTGTGGCCAATGTAGCTGATCGAGTAGCGGTGATGTACGGTGGCCAAATTGTGGAAACAGGAACGGTAGATGAAATATTTTACGACCCGCGTCATCCATATACATGGGGATTACTTTCTTCTATGCCGAGCTTGGAGGCGTCGGAAGAAATCGAACTGTATGCTATTCCGGGGAGTCCGCCAGATTTGCTGAACCCGCCTAAAGGGGATGCGTTTGCACTTCGAAGTGAATATGCATTGAAGATTGACTTTGAGAAAGAACCACCGATTTATCAGGTGTCTGATACTCATTTTGTGAAATCATGGTTGCTTCATCCCGAGGCACCTGCAGTTGAACCTCCTGCAATGGTTCAACAACAAAAGCGTCCAATGCCGAGCAATTATGACAAGCCTGTATTGTTTGAGGAGGCGCGCTAAGATGGCTGAAAAATTATTAGAAATTAAAAATCTAAAGCAATACTTTAACGAAGGCAAGCCGAATATGGTGAAAGCGGTAGACGATATTTCATTTGATATTTATCGTGGCGAAACATTAGGTTTAGTAGGAGAATCGGGTTGTGGGAAATCAACGACTGGCCGCACGATCATTCGTCTGTATGACGCCACTGATGGTCAAGTGCTGTTTGATGGTAAAGATGTTCACGGCAAAAAATCTAAATCCGAGTTAAAGCAATTTAATCGAAAAATGCAAATGATTTTCCAAGACCCATATGCCTCGCTTAACCCGCGAATGAAGGTAGCAGATATTATTGCCGAGGGTATCGATATTCATGGATTAGCGAAATCGAAAAAAGAGCGTATGGAAAAAGTGTATGAACTGCTTGAAACGGTCGGATTGAATCGCGAACATGCCAACCGTTATCCGCACGAGTTTTCCGGAGGTCAGCGCCAGCGTTTAGGGATCGCCCGTGCACTTGCCGTTGAACCTGATTTTATCATTGCCGATGAACCAATCTCAGCACTGGATGTATCGATTCAAGCGCAAGTCGTGAACCTTTTGCAAAAGCTTCAAAAAGAAAAAGGATTAACGTACTTATTTATTGCCCATGATTTATCAATGGTGAAATATATTAGCGATCGTATTGGTGTCATGTACTTCGGTAAGCTAGTGGAGCTTGCACCGAGTGATGTATTATATGAAAAACCGCTTCACCCTTACACGAAATCTCTTCTCTCAGCGATTCCATTGCCAGATCCAGACTATGAGAGAAATAGAGTAAGAAAAACGTACAATTCGAGCATGCATCAGTATACAGAAGCAGATGATGTTCAAATGCGAGAAATTTCGCCTGGTCACTTTGTTTATTGCTCAGAAAAAGAAATGAAGACGTATCAAGAAGCATATAAATAAGACATGTTCGTAAGGGGACTGACTTCCGAAACAGGAAGCAGTCCCTTTTTTAGCGAAAAAAATCAATAAATACGTTTATTTATCTTATGCATGGGAAAAGATACACATGATATCATCTCCTTTACACCGCTACACTTCATCTTTAAACCAATTACAAGTGATACAGTCCACAGCCCATTATGAAGAACTATTTTCTATGACAGTAAGGCTTGATTAAGTCGAAAAAGGAGAGAGTTATATTTTATGCATTGGTATGAAAAATTAAATCAATATTTTCCGATTGAAGAAATGAAATCAAAGGAGCATATGGAAATACTATTAAAAGAACGTGGAGACATTTATCATAAAGACGAAGGGCCCAACCATGTCCTCATTTATGTGGAGTTCGATAAGTTTGTCTTTGTTGATTATTTATTTGTTTCTAAAAATACGCGTGGTCAAGGGCGCGGTCATCAATTAATTGACAAGCTAAAAAGTAAGGGGAAGCCGATTATATTAGAGGTGGAACCGATCAACTATGAAGATACCGATACAGAGAAACGGTTGAAGTTTTATGCTCGAGAAGGGTTTGAACATGCTACAAGTATCGGATACCGTCGACGCTCTTTGGCGACAAACGAAGTGAATAATATGGAGATTCTTTATTGGTCACCAACACATGAATCTGAAGAAATGATCTATGAAGGAATGGTAAAAACATATCGCCTCATTCATAAATATAAAGACGAGGAAATATATGGTGAACCATTTGATCCGGTTCATGAAGTGTTATCTTTAGAAGAAGAGGAGAAAGATGATATATTAAAAAAATGAATCGCTAGGAAGAAATTTGATGAAATAAGCAAAATGATTGTATAAAAGTTTAAAGTTTTTACGTATAGGGTATATAAATATAAATTCTGTTGAAGATTAGGCCATTCATTTTTTAAAAATATTACAAAGTAATGAAAAGTATATTCAACAACCTTTTGTTCGTGGTATAATACATATTGTAGCCTCAATTGAAGATTTTATATCGAAATCTTTATGAAAGAAGATTCCTCATGAAAAACAACTGGTATTATATTTTATTTTAAGGAGTGTGATT
The DNA here is from genome assembly GCF_037201805.1 of Bacillus sp. FJAT-52991. GTDB lineage: Bacteria > Bacillota > Bacilli > Bacillales > Domibacillaceae > Bacillus_CE > Bacillus_CE kandeliae. The sequence continues at coordinate 967,185 of NZ_CP147404.1, forward strand.
GAGGAATGGTTACTCTATATACATCACCTAGTTGTACTTCATGCCGTAAAGCGAAAGCTTGGTTAGAAGAACATGAAATTCCTTACGTTGAAAGAAATATTTTTTCCGAGCCTTTGAGCATCGAAGAAATTAAAGGAATATTAAGAATGACTGAAGATGGCACGGACGAAATCATTTCGACTCGCTCAAAGATCTTTCAAAAATTAAATGTAGATCTTGAGATGTTGCCACTGCAAGATTTGTTTGAATTAATTCAAAATAATCCCGGATTGCTACGCCGTCCGATTATTATGGATGAAAAACGATTGCAAGTCGGCTATAACGAAGACGAAATTCGTCGTTTCCTTCCAAGAAAAGTCCGCACATTTCAACTTTTGGAAGCTCAGCGGTTGGTCAACTAACATGTATAAAACCCCCCATACGATTGTGTGGGGGTTTTTATTTTTGGCATTCTCTCTTGAAATAATGAAAAGATTCAGATAGAATTGCCACACACCGATATTTTTTCTAATCTTTATATTTTCTTTTATGGCTCTTTTGTCATACAATAATTATAAGGTGAATGTATATCACTAGGGCATTGTGGGAAATGCCTAATAACAAGGGGAAACCCTCAAGTACCCTTAGACGGAAGGGAGAGGTAGTTATGGAAATCGAGCGCATTAATGACCACACAGTTAAGTTCTACATTTCTTACATTGATATAGAGGAGAGAGGCTTTGATCGCGATGAGATTTGGTATAATCGTGATCGCAGTGAAGAGCTTTTTTGGGATATGATGGAGGAAATTCATGACGAAGAAGGATTTACTGTCGATGGGCCGTTATGGATTCAAGTTCAGGCCTTAGATAAGGGATTGGAAATTTTAGTCACTCGAGCTAATTTAACAAAAGATGGACAGCGTATTGAACTGCCGCTTCCTGGAGACAAATATCGGGACTTTCCGGTAGACGACCGTCTTGAAGAGTTTTTAGATGAACACTTTACTGTCAACGAAGAAGAAGTAGAAGAGACAGCTTTAGAGTTTCTACTTGTATTTAACGACTTTGAAGACATCATTCAGCTAAGTAAACGTTCGGATTTAGATGATCTCTTCACGCAGCTATACTCTTTAGATAACAAATATTATTTGTATGTAGAATTTGATGAAGAAGAGTTTGGTGAAGAGGATATTGAAGATACACTAAGTATTCTTTTAGAATACACTCATGAATCGGGAATGACTGTCCATAGACTTCAAGAGTACGGAACATGCGTGATGGAAGAAAATGTATTTCAAACTGTCCGTCAATACTTTGATTAATACATTCGCTGATTTCAATTTGAAATCAGCGTTTTTTAATGTGCGTGGTATGAGGCAAAAGCTTTGCGCTTCGAAGGCAGCGGTAGCGGTTCACACAAAAATAGGAAAGATGTACGCGAATCATCGGTGAAAAAACGCCAAAAATTGACCCGAGCTCAGATGAAATCTTTAAAGGAATTTGCCAGCAAAAGTCGAATATCAATCTAAGAAAGGAGTGAAAACATGCTTGTTGCGTTAGATTCAAATGGAAAACCGGTGAACCTTGCACTTAAACGGTCGCAAGAGCAATTGGCTCCGTTAAGAAAATCCTCTTATTATTGTCCTCAATGTCGCCGCCAAGTTATTTTTAAAGCGGGAGCGATCAAAATTCCTCATTTTGCTCACAAACACACCTCTACTTGTTTTTCTTTTTCCGAAAGTGAATCAGAGCGTCATTTGAAAGGAAAAGCTGATTTGTATGCTTGGATGAGTAATTACAGTATAGCGAAGATTGAACCCTTTTTGTCGCCGCTATCTCAACGGCCAGACATATTGGCAGCTAATAAAATCGCGGTTGAATTTCAATGCTCCTCGCTCACTACACAATTATTTGTAGAGAGGACAAACGGGTATATTCAACATGGCTATTTCCCTTTTTGGATATACGGAGGTCCTGCTATTGCTAGGCAAGGAGAGTACTTCAAGTTTACAGCTTTCCATCGGTTGTTCTTTCAATATTCCGATGTCTTTGGATTTTGGTTCCTTGCATATTGTCCGGAGAAAGAAGTATGTACTTTTTATTCGCGACTTACTCCTTTTACCTCCTCATTGTATAAGGCTTCTGTACAAAACATTCCGCTTTCCCGCTTATCTTTCCCTCCTTTATTTTCTAAACAGCAATCGATTCCAAGATTTTCCTTCGCTCATTGGCTAAAGCAAAAGCACCAATGGGTTCACAAACAACTCTATTTTCAACAAGGAAAATATCATCCTTTTTTGAGCGACGTGTATGAGTCAGGTAATAATCCCTTTCTATTGCCTGAATGGGTTGGAATTCCGGTTCGGCATATGGCGCTTTTCAAAAGTCATCCACTGGAGTGGCAGTTTTATTTATGGAAAGAGGGGCTTTTGCATACAATAGAGGAAGCAGTAGCATGTTTAGAAAAATATGTGGAAAAAGGGAGACTGCAGCTGAATGTATTTCCGCTCATTCAGTCGCCGAACTTGTATCAGTTAGTAGAAGAATATTTGGCTCTTATACAAACAGCTAGCCCTGAAAGTCTCAAAAGTAGTTCTCATACGTATAAACAAATGGAAAGAGAAAAAAGGTTTAGCGCACAATATGAAGAATTGATTATTAGTCGGCTTTTTCTTTGAATTTCGGTAGGCGAAATACTATGATAAAGTAGTGAAATAGTAGATGTAGGAGGGGTCTTAGATGACAAACGAGCAAGCGGTAAATCAGTTACCTTCAAGAAGTGAGGTGCCAGAGGAATTAACATGGAAGCTAGAGGATATTTTTTCGAACGATGAGACTTGGGAGAAAGAATATGAAGAAGTGAAACAGCTTTCCAATAAGGCCCAGAGTTTTCAAGGAATACTTAATGAGAGTGCAGAGCAGCTTTATCAATTTTTCACCTATCAAGATCAATTGTTAGAACGTATGGGCAAGCTATATACGTATTCACATATGCGTTATGATCAAGATACAACGAACGCACAATATCAAGGAATGGACGATCGAGCGAAAAATTTATACACACAAATTGCCAATGCTTTATCTTTTGCAACACCTGAATTGTTAGCGATCGATGAGGAAAAGTTGAAAACGTTTGTAAATAGTGATGAACGACTGCAAGTGTATAAGCAGGCAATTGCGGAAATTAATTTGCAGCGACCGCATGTGTTATCTGCGGCAGAAGAAAGCTTGCTTGCTCAAGCATCAGAAGTGACTTCGGCATCAAGCAATACATTTGGTATGTTAAATAATGCTGATCTTGAGTTTCCGACTATTAAGGACGAACATGGAGAAGAGGTGCAAATTACGCACGGACGCTTTATTCAATTTTTAGAGTCCGATGATCGTCGTGTTCGTGAAGAAGCTTTTAAAGCAGTATATAAAACGTATGGGGAATTTAGAAATACGTTTGCTAGTACGTTGAGTAGCCAAGTGAAAAAAGATAATTTTTATGCGCGTGTCCGCCATTATAACAGTGCGAGAGAGTCAGCTCTTTCTAACAATCATATTCCAGAAACGGTATATGATAATTTAGTATCGACAATTAATAAAAATCTACATTTGCTTCATCGTTACATTAAGCTGCGCAAAAAAGTGCTAGGTGTCGATGAGCTGCATATGTATGACCTTTATACTCCACTTGTGAAAGATGTGAAAATGAAAGTCAGCTATGATGAGGCAAAAGAATATATGGTGAAAGGTTTAGCGCCATTAGGGGACGAATATATCAGCGTATTGACACAAGGATTAGACAATCGCTGGGTGGATGTCGTTGAAAACAAAGGGAAACGCAGCGGGGCGTATTCATCTGGTGCATACGGCACACATCCATATATTTTAATGAACTGGCAAGATAATGTGAACAATTTATTTACGCTTGCTCATGAGTTTGGGCACAGCATGCATAGCTACTATACACGTGCGTCTCAACCTTATGTGTACGGCAACTATTCTATCTTTGTGGCAGAAGTGGCTTCTACTTGTAACGAAGCACTACTTAATGATTATATGTTAAAAAATCTTGACGATGAGAAGAAGCGTTTATATATTCTAAATCATTATTTAGAAGGTTTCCGCGGCACCGTCTTCCGTCAAACGATGTTTGCTGAGTTTGAGCATTTGATCCATGAGAAAGCGCAAAATGGAGAAGCTTTAACAGCAGACGCATTAACAGCGGCTTATTATGAACTAAACAAAAAGTACTTTGGTGAGGACATGGTCATCGATGAAGAAATTGGTCTAGAGTGGGCACGAATTCCTCATTTCTACTACAATTACTATGTGTATCAATATGCGACAGGTTTTAGTGCAGCAACAGCTCTAAGCGCTCAAATTTTAGAAGAAGGCCAGCCAGCTGTAGATCGGTATATTAACGAATTCTTAAAAGCAGGCAGCTCAGACTTCCCGATTGAAGTACTGAAAAAAGCGGGAGTAGACATGAACACAGCAACTCCAATCGAAGAAGCTTGCAAAGTCTTCGAACAAAAACTCGAAGAAATGGAAAAACTGTTAAATTAAAAGCGGAAGGCGCTTGTCCATCGGCGACAAGCAAAAGCGAAAGCTCCCGTTAAACGATAAAAAGTCTCTGTTATTTAGAGACTTTTTTTGTTTTTTCTGTTCAAAAAATAGACAGGAAAAAACAGGACGATAAACAATAGCGGTGCTGTTAAATATAAAGGATATAATCTCATTAAGCCTAGTAAATTAAATAGAAAGGCGATCGCGATCAAGCTGACATAGAGCCAAAAGGCTATCCATTTCATCGTTCCTCCCCCTCAAATTGTTCCAGTTTATGTTAGTTTACGCTTACTATTCCATTGTTATGACAAATATGTGAAAGGTTATACAAAGTGTTGTCAATCGGTATGTAAGGTGATAATATATAAAACGTGAAGTTGATCACAAGCAAACATATACCCCTTTGTTTGACCGTGAAAAAATTTCTCCCATCCCCTTTGTTCGTTAGAAAAGACCTTGTAGCTTATACAAGGTCTTTTCTTATTACCCAGCTCCAAACAAATAGCTCCTCGAGATCATAAGCTAAGCTTACACTCTCGAGGAGCTTGCATTTTTGAGTTTTATTCTCCTGTATATTCCCAAAAAGATCCATACTTTGCGGTGATTTTACGGACTTTTCGCTGCAATTGGAGTTTTTTCATTGTCATTTCTACTTCTTTTATCGATAAATTATATACTTCACTAATTTCTTTCGTAGCCACCAGGCGGAAGCATTGTAAAAACTCCTGTAAAGAAGGCGGAGTTAACGGCTCAGGAAGTTCCGCAAGCATTTCCTGAAGAATTTGAACATAAATCTCATAGGAGTAAAGGCCGGAAATTTTAATTCCTTCTTCCTCAATATTTTCATTGAAGAAAACGAGAGTTGGTACTTCCTCTACATCCATTTCCGCTGAGATTTTCATATCGCATTGAAAAGCTTTTGCTGCACTAGAGGAATGAATGTCGTTTAAAAACTCTGCTTTATCAAGACCCGATTGATTAGCGCAATCTGTTAAGATAGCAAGATCAGAAATATTTTGATTTTCTAAAAAAAGTACCTCCTGCAATTTTCGTAAAAAACGGCTCCCGCATCGCCGGCCTTGCAACTCGGCGGCTTTAATAGCGATAGATGCGATGAAAGGGGAGGAAATCGGGTTATCCATCCACAGATTACCGTCACAAGACATTCCCGTTCTAGTAGCAGTCGCTTGCCATTGTTTCGCTAGGCTATTGCATTTATGCTTTTGAAGGTTTAAGGTCGACAATCTTCCAGTTAACACTTTCTTTAAACTGAAATAATGACCATATTCAATTTGTAGCTTTCGAATAATCGGCTCTAATGCCCAACACTCGGGGCATAGAGGATCAACAAACATATAAATCTCCAATGGTTTTTGCTGAGTTGAACAAATTCGGTTAAGTAATACAGACGGCTTCAATCTTCTTCACCTAGTTCTTCGGGCTGATTAATCATATGATGAGCGGTTAACTCAAGCCGATGATAAAAGAATTCGCGAAATTCCCCATCTATTCCCGTTTCATCCATTGCTTCTGACATACATTGAAGCCATGCATTGGCGCGTTTAGGAGTGATCGGAAAAGGCATGTGACGAGCGCGAAGCATAGGATGCCCATGCTCATCTGTGTATAAAGATGGTCCGCCTAAATATTGAGTTAAAAACTGTTTTTGCTTACGGGCAGTCTCAGTTAGATCATCAGGGAAAATTGGAAATAAGTCAGGATGTTTGCTTACTTTTGAGTAAAACAGATCGACAAGCTCCGAAAGTTTCTCTTCTCCGATAAATTCGTATGGTGCTATTGATTTTTCGGCCATACCAATAACTCCTTTTTTCCTTGTAGTAGTAAACTTATTTTAACAAGGGGGATGGTATAACACAAACAAAGTGCTTGCTCAAAAATATTTCATTGACCCAAAAGTGCTAAGCAACCTTTGCCGTTCTTGTATAGGATTCATCATGATGGAGAATCCTATGCGAGAACGACTTGAGAAGCTTAGCACTTATGAGTAATAATAATCGGTTACTTTCTTTACGTAGTTTTGTGTTTCCTTAAACGGAGGAATTCCTCCATATTTTTTTACATTACCAGGTCCAGCATTGTAGGCAGCTAGTGCAAGTTCAACGTTTCCATTAAACTTATCTAACATTTGACGTAAATATTTTGCTCCGCCAAAGATGTTTTGTTCAGGATCGAGTGGGTTCGTCACACCAAGGCTGCGAGCGGTAGCTGGCATTAATTGCATCAATCCTTTTGCTCCTGCGTGACTCACTACATTTGGATTGAAGTTAGATTCTTGCTTAATGACAGCCTGAATCAGTTTTTTGGGGATATTATATTTTTCTGCTGCTCTTGTGATAATGTCATCGTAATCCGTTTTCACCGGTTTTCCACCAGGCTTGATCACATCAGCACCAGGCTTTGTAGGTAGCAACTCTGGCAATGTACCTCCCGTAGTTGGAGGTGATGGAGGAGTGCCATTTTCAAGTTTTAGCCCTTGCATTAATGCTTGTTGCAGCACTGCACCGAATATTTGTGACGGATTCGGTGCTGAAAGGGTTCTGGGAAACATTGACACGCCTTGCATTAGGCTTGTTTGAATAATTGTTTTAAAAAGATCGTTACTCATTTTTCTCTCCTATAATTCCTCTTTTAATTGGTGTAATTTTTCTAAATAGAATCTCTTAACTTTATTATCGGTTATCCGCCTAGGAATTTGAAATTTTTTTAGTAAATGGTTGAATATTTCTTGTCCAGTTTTTTCTTCTTGTACTTCATATTCCAATTCATAATCCTCTTTTCCTAAATAGAAACTGTTGTCAAATGTGAGAAGGCCTTCTTGGTAGGGGATTTCTGCTCTTTTCGTTGATAAAGTGCCGAAATGCTGTAGTGAATCAATCTCCAATAGGGTTAATTGAAGTACCTCTTTAACGATTCCTTCTGGAAATTTTCCCTTCAACAATAGTACTTCAGCTTCTTCCTTCAGCAGTGATTGATTCGTTTCTAGCAGCCCGATTTCTGCCGGCTGTTTAAGAGTAAGTTCAAATGTTGCTTCCTTTTCTCTAATACGAAGTGCACAGCCTTGCTGTTTTAAATGAAAGGATGCGGTATCTAAATAGTGGTTATGTTGCAAAGCAAAATCTTCTTCTTTTATGTGAAAGGCTTGAATTAAATGAAGGAACTCCTCTTTTTCCAATAAGTTTTTAAATTCAATCTCCAATTGTTGACTCATATTTGCTTCCTCTTTTCATATAGTTTATTCGTTACTTCTTATTCTAAAGGTCAAGTGTCTATATTTGAAAGGAAAAGATGTGTTAAAATATATAATGGGTTTTTTTCGATGAAATGTATAAAACGAAAAAAACAGCAAGAATTAAAGGGGGAATTAGGATGAGAAAGACCATTCATTTTACGAAAGCTATATGGAATGAGAAAGAGTTAGCGTTACTTTCAGAGCATCCAGTCTCATTGTCCGCAGTGAAAGCAAGCGGACAAATGATTGTTGATTCAGATCAAAAAGCATTTGTTTATTTAGCAGAAGAAAATGATGAATTTATTTATTTATACATACATGAAAGTGTTTGGGGAGAGTTGCAGAAGGCGATTGAAAAAGAAGCTAGCTTGCTTGCAGTTGGCGAGGATGCTCGACTTCAATTAAGTCATTGGAGTGAAGAACTCTCCTATTTAATCAGTAATATTGAAGGCAATAGTAACTATGGGGAAGAGATGGTTGAGTCTGTAGAGAAGATCTTTTTGCACCAATAACAATGCAACTATGTCTGAGAGGGAAGATAGATGATACGTTGGGATGAGTTTTTATCACCTTATAAACAAGCAGTAGAAGAGTTGAAAATCAAGCTTAAGGGGATGCGGACCCAATTTGAACTTGAGGATGAGCATTCTCCGATTGAATTTGTCACCGGTCGTGTCAAGCCGATTGCAAGTATTCTTGAAAAAGCATATGAAAAGGGCATTCCATTCGAGCGATTGGAAACAGAAATCCAAGATATTGCTGGCGTGCGGATGATGTGCCAATTTGTGGATGATATAAAAAAAGTTGTGCATAAACTACGAATGCGTAAAGATTTTACTATAATAGAAGAGAAAGATTATATCTCTCATAAAAAGCCGAGCGGTTACCGGTCTTATCATTTAGTCATTGAATATCCCGTTCAAACAATTAATGGTGAAAAGAAAATTTTAGCTGAAATTCAAATTCGTACGTTAGCAATGAATTTTTGGGCGACAATTGAACATTCTTTAAATTATAAATATGATGGGCAATTCCCTGAAGAAATTAAAATGAGATTGCAGCGAGCGGCTGAGGCGGCTTTCAGGCTCGATGAGGAAATGTCGCTTATTCGTGAAGAAATAAAGGAAGCTCAAGCTTTTTTTACAAAGAAAAAAGAGCAAACGAATGATCGTAGGAAGAAAGAATAAAAGGAAAAAGGGTGGCTGACATGAAATTCGCAATTACGTCTAAAGGCGATGCTAAATCCAATGCTCTAATGCATAAAATTCGCACTTATTTGCTTGATTTTAAGTTAACGTATGATGAAAAACAGCCGGATATTGTCATTTCTGTTGGTGGGGATGGAACGTTATTGTATGCCTTTCATCGCTATAGTTCTAGGCTCGATAAAACAGCATTTGTTGGTGTTCATACCGGTCATTTAGGTTTTTATGCGGACTGGGTGCCTGATGAAATTGAAAAGCTCGTCATTGCCATTGCCCGTACACCTTATCAAATTATTGAATATCCTCTGTTAGAAACGATTATTCGTTATCAGCATGGTGGGAAAGAAACGCGATATTTGGCTTTAAATGAATCCACGGTGAAAAGTGTAGAAGGTACGCTCGTAATGGATGTGGAAATTCGCGGAGATCATTTTGAGCGATTTCGAGGTGATGGTCTATGCGTGTCGACTCCTTCGGGAAGCACAGCGTACAATAAAGCGCTTGGTGGAGCGATTCTACATCCATCGATTCGCGCGTTACAATTGGCAGAGATGGCATCCATTAATAACCGGGTGTTTCGTACAGTAGGCTCTCCACTCATTTTGCCCGCTCACCATACTTGCATGCTAAAACCTGTGAATCGGCCAGATTTCCTCGTGACAATTGATCATTTAACGTTGCTTCATAAAGATGTAAAGTCGATTCAATATCGGGTCGCCAATGAAAAAATACGCTTTGCTCGTTTTCGCCCATTCCCATTTTGGAAGCGAGTCCATGATTCCTTTGTTAGCAACTAATGGATAAGCGATTTCGTTTAATATGGACTGCTGAAGCAAGTGATCGCGGAAAAATGTTGCGAGAATTTTTAGTTGGCCAAAAAATTTCTAAGCGAGCACTGACCGATATTAAATATAATGGTGGTCAAATTTTAGTTAATGATCAAGAGGAAAATGTACGTTATAACGTGGAAGTAGGAGACCGAATTGAGCTGATCTTTCCCCGAGAAATACGGAGCGACGGAATGAAAGGGGAAAGGCTGCCGTTGTCGATTGTATTTGAAGATGCCTATGTGCTCGTTGTTGCTAAACCTGCTGGCATGAATACTATTCCGTCAAGAGAGCATCCGGCAGGAAGTTTGGCAAATGCTTTGATCAGCTATTATGAACAACAAGGAATTGAGGCAACTGTTCATATTGTGACACGGCTCGATCGCGATACGTCAGGCCTTGTTTTAATAGCGAAGCATCGACATATTCATCATTTATTTTCAGAGATGCAAAAACAACGACTCGTTTCCCGCTCGTATGTTGCCCTTGCTTCTGGTTTGTTCTCTAGTACAGTTGGCGTGATTGAACAGCCAATTGGTCGAAAAGAGACGAGTATTATTGAACGAGAAGTAAGAGAAGATGGACAATATGCTTGCACTCGATACGAATTGATTCATCAATATAAGACGTTTGCTCAGGTTCGATTGAAGTTAGAGACGGGTCGTACCCATCAAATACGTGTGCATCTTTCACATATTGGACATCCGCTCTTAGGCGACGATCTGTATGGAGGCCCAATGGAGAACATCACTCGCCAAGCTCTTCATTGCAGTGACTTAGCGTTTCGTCATCCCGTCACTGAGGAAGAAATGAATTTTCACTTGCTGCTTGCTACTGATTTGCAGCGGTTACTGGAATAGGCGAAGGTCAAAGAAAGCGAAGAAATGGCCGGAAAGTCGAAGAAAGCGTCGCAAAGGTCAAAGAAGCGCCGAAAAAGCCGAAGAAACCTTCACAAAGGTCGAACAAATTCACAACAAAGCCCGCCAATCACAGACTAGGCGGGCTGTTTTTTACGAGAAGTTTCGGAATTTTTCTGGAACGAAAGGCATGGATGATGGGACAGAGATTATCTCTTTTTCAGGATAACGGAAAGCGGATAGTTTTCCACCAAAGACAGCACCTGTGTCAATGTTAGCTGTATGATGAATCAGCCGAGCTTCTTTTGTTGGTGTATGACCATAAATAATCCAGGGCCTCCCTTTATATTGCTTGGCCCAATCTCGGCGCACAGGAGAGCCATCGGGATGTTTTTCGCCTGTAATATCACCATATAGGACGAATGTTTTCACTTTGGAAGTGAATTCGCCGATGTCTTGTTCACGGATGCCGGCGTGTGCGATAATCAATAGACCTTCATCTAATATTTGATAAAGTGGCGATTGTTCATAAAGGTTGATGAATTTCTTTTTCACGCGTTTAAAGTCGCGATTGTCTAGCTGCTCAAGCTCAGCAACTGTCGTTTCTAGTCCATGGGTGACTTGAACATTGTTTCCGCAAAACCATCGATACAACTTATTGCAATGGTTGCCAGGCGCATAGTAAGCTAATTGTTTCTCCCATAAGTCATGAACCACGTTAATGACTTGGAGAGAGGAAGGGCCGCGGTCCGTTAAATCGCCAACAAAACCAAGTAGTCGTCCTTGAGGATGAATAGGGAGTCCATTATCCCATGAATAGCCAAGCTTAGTCGTCAACTGTTTAAATTCTTGAAAGCAACCGTGGATGTCTCCGATGATATCAATATTCATAAGTATGACACTCCTTTAATAATTAGTTTTTCCTAGTTAATACTTAATATAAGATTAATCTTTTTTAAAAGACAACTTCAAATGATTTTGATAGTATAGTTAATACATCGCAATCAATGAATGGGAAAGGAGATAATTTATGGAAGAAAATACTTCTTTATTTTCATTATTAATCGTTGTTGTAGCTGCTTTTTTCACACCAATATTATTACACCGATTGAAGTTAAACTTCATTCCGGTCGTCATTGCAGAAATTATTGTAGGTCTTATTATAGGAAAAAGTGGCTTTGATATAGTAGAACCAGATGCTTGGTTGGAAACTTTATCAACCCTCGGGTTAATTTTCCTTATGTTTTTAAGTGGTCTTGAAATTGATTTTTCTGCATTTTCTACAGATAAAAAGCCAAAGAAAAAACAATCGAAAGCAAATGAGGAGCCGAATGCATTTGCAGCAGCAACCATTATATTTCTTGGGATACTCATCTTATCATACGGACTATCCTATTTGTTTGTTTTATTAGGTCTAATAGAAGATGCATTTTTGATGACGTTAATCATTTCGACAATTTCACTAGGTGTTGTTGTTCCAACGCTAAAAGAAGCCCATTTAATGAAGACGGTCATCGGACAAATTATTTTACTTGTTGCCGTTATTGCCGATCTTGTGACAATGATCTTGCTAGCTGTTTATGTATCCGTTAATGGTACGGAAGGTGGGAACACGTGGCTACTTCTTGTTCTTTTTGGGGTAGGTGTCCTCCTTTATTTCATTGCGAAAAGGTTTAAAAATAATCCTTTTTTCGAAGCGTTATCGACTGGTACCGTGCAAATTGGTACTCGAGCAGTGTTTACATTAATGATTGTGCTTGTAGCCCTCTCTGAATATGTAGGCGCTGAAGATATTCTCGGTGCATTTTTAGCGGGTGTGCTAGTTTCATTATTAGCACCGAAAAACGAACTAGTTCGTCAGCTTGACTCGTTCGGGTATGGATTTTTAATTCCGATTTTCTTTGTTATGGTTGGAGTAGAGCTTGAACTATGGTCACTTTTAAGTGATAAAAAGACGCTATTGCTCATTCCGTTATTAATGTTAGCGCTTTTCATCTCCAAGGCATTGCCAATTTTATATTTAAAAAAATGGTATGACATGAAAACGATTATGGCGTCAGCGTTTTTATTAACATCGACATTGTCCCTTGTGATTGCAGCAGCCAAAATTGCTGAAGAGTTAGGAGTGATTACAGCACAAATGACCGGTACACTGATTTTAGTAGCGGTGCTCACTTGCTTAATTACGCCTGCTATCTTTAAAAAATTATTTCCACCTCATCTGAGAGAGGAAAAACAACTCAAAGTGGCTTTTGTCGGGGCTAACCAATATACAATGCCGATCTCAAAAGAATTAAAGTCTTCTTTATATGACACAGTTGTTTACCGCAAAAAGCCGGAAGTACAAGAAGGACATTTAAGTAAATCTGTTTTTGATATTATTGAACTAGATGAATTGTCAGTAGACTTATTAGCCGAGCAAAGAGTGTTTGATGCTGATATCCTTGTCATTACAACTGGAGATGAAGCACATAATGCGCATCTTGCTCTCGAAGCGAAGGAGCGAGGCGTTGAACGTGTCATCGCTCATGTGGAAAGGAAAGAACAGGAAAAGCGTATGATAGCTGAAGGGATTGAAACCTTCTCCTACTTCCTTTCTTCAAAAGCATTGCTAAAAGCGCTCATTGAATCGCCAAGTATTATTAGCATTTTAACGAATAAAGAAACGTCTCTATATGAAATTGAATTGCATAATGCTGATTATGAGGGCATTTCACTGAGAAAATTTCCATTCACAGGAGACGTTATCTTTGTGCGGATCTTCCGTGGCAACGACTCCATCGTTCCTCATGGAGATACCGAATTACAATTAAATGATCGTCTAATCATCACTGGCTCAAAAGAATACGTAGACGAACTAAAACGCGAACTAGAATTTGATTAAACGAAAAGCGGAAGGCGCTCGTTCAGCGCGATAGCGGATTTAGGATCTCGACTGAGGGTTCACGGTTTTGGAACCCGACTGAGAGAGCAAAAATCAGCGTACGCGCTAGCGCCTGCAGCTGGACAAAAACGAAAAGCGGAAGCGGCCGTTTAGACTCGGCAGACATAAGGCGAACCGCCGAAGTGGCGTTCTTTGCCACACAGGCGGGATGACTTATGTCCGAGAGTCTGGCCGCTGCAGCTGGACAAAAACGAAAAGCGGAAGGTCCCGTTTAGCGACGACTAGCAAATGAGCTCTTAAAGTAGCAAATATTATGGACTTTAAGGGCTCTTTTTGCATTCATTGCTTTTCATTTTCATTAATTCCTGTTAATATTATTACTAGGTACTAATAACTTGTAATAACAGGGGGAACGAAGATGACACTTTCATTAGCTGGAAAAACATTTGTTGTCATGGGTGTAGCCAATAAAAGAAGTATTGCTTGGGGAATTGCGCGTTCTTTACACGCGGCAGGTGCTCGCCTCATTTTTACATATGCAGGCGAACGCCTTGAGAAAAATGTCCGTGAGTTAGCGGAAACATTAGAAGGAAATGAATCTATTATTTTACCATGCGATGTCACTGTTGATGCAGATATCGAAAAATGCTTTGCACAAATTAAAGAAGAAGTGGGCACGATTCATGGATTGGCTCACTGTATCGCTTTTGCGAATAAAGAAGATCTAGATGGCGAATTTGTTGACACTTCACGTGAAGGGTTCCTCCTTGCTCATAATATTAGCTCTTACTCACTAACGGCTGTGGCAAAATATGCAAAGCCTTTAATGACAGAAGGAGGAAGCATTGTCACAATGACTTACTTAGGTGGCGAGCGAGTGGTGAAAAACTACAACGTCATGGGTGTAGCGAAAGCTTCTTTAGATGCGAGTGTTCGTTACTTGGCAGCTGACCTTGGCAAAGATGGCATTCGTGTCAATTCCATCTCTGCTGGTCCGATTCGTACGCTAGCTGCAAAAGGGATTAGCGACTTCAACTCGATTTTAAAAGAAATCGAAGAAACAGCTCCTCTGCGCCGTACAACTACACAAGAAGAAGTTGGAGATACTGCTGTGTTCCTATTCAGCGATATGTCTCGTGGAATTACAGGTGAAAACCTTCACGTCGACTCTGGTTTTCATATCATTGCAAGATAAGATCATGGATAAAAACCCGCTCATTGAAGCGGGTTTTTTGCACCTGTCGCTTCGCTTTCGATGCAGAAAAGGGACCGTCTCAACTACTTATGAGACGGTCCCTTTTGCCATGTTTGAATTCGTTCAAAAAAGATCATCTCATCAGACTTATGAATGAACATCATCGATTTTTATTCTTATCTAAGAGTAGCGGACATATATTTTAAGAAGAGCCTTGTAGGAGGTGTTTAAATGAAAAAGAAACAAGAGAAGCGTGAGCCGCTTATGTATATTCAACAGCCTTCTTTACATTCCCCCGAAGCTAGTATGCAGCAATCTTTTCATACGAAAAATGTTGAAATTAAAGACGAGGAGCAGAAAAAGAAAAGGAGGAAAGAGCATCGTTTCGTTGAAAAGTGGGATATCGAAGAGGAGGTTAATGAGAAAGTAAAAGAGGGGATAAAGCAGGAACAGTCAATAGAAAAGTCGCTTGAAGAAAAAACGAAACCGTCTTGGTTAGGAATTAAACCAGTAAAATCCTTTCAAAAAATGACCATGGATGAAAAGTTAGGTCACTTATCTACACAATTTATTCCTTTTCCGTGTGAGTTTATTTGCAAGGATCAGTCTTATAGAGGGATCTTAAAAGAGTGGACCAATAAAAAAATTAAGATAAAAAGCTTTAAAGAGGAAATCGTGATGATAGATCGAGCTGACTTAAAACACATTAGGATTATTGGACCAAGTTAAAGACAGGCAACGGATAATAGTCCGCTACCTGATTTGAATTAATCACAAATGTTTAAATTTACATCTTTAATACATTGCACAGCGCAGAAGCAGTTTAAATCAACTGTTATACAGCTACGAGTAGCACGGAAATTTTGTACTTTACACACTTTTTTCAAGTCAATGCAGCAGTCATCAGTAATGTCAACTGGATCTCTCTCCTCATCCAGTGGCACTAATACACGAAGGCGAGCACAGCAATTATCGAATACGTCTTCTACACGAAAGAAGATCGAGACGCACACTTCATCGCAATGGTGATGAGGTGATTCATCAATTGGTCCAAAGAAAGCAAAGAATGGATTTCCTTCTGTCGTTGTTAATGTGAATACACGAGTGTCAGCGTGACGGCGACGAGCACCTGCTAGGTCACCAAGCGGTTCTGTGAAACAATCCTTACACTCTAAACAATCGTCATTCATGTTCTCATTTTGAATATCGTTAATGGCACGAACTACTTCACACACACAACCTACTCGAGAAGAACCACCAACATTATTTTTACAGCCCATATAAAAGCTCCTTTCCTATTTTTCTTACAGTATTAACATATGGATGAATTGAGGTAGAGGTACGGACAAATAACCTAGAAAATAATATTTTTTTAAAGGTGAAGCATGAATATGAATGTATTGGAAATGTTTATTCTTATTTTCGCTACTTTTCGACTGACGAGAGTGATCGTATTTGATGAGATTGCAGAAAAAGTTAGGCGGCCATTTTTTAGGGAAGTGGTGGAGGTTACAAAAAATGGTGAAAAAGAAATATTTTTAGTACCGAAAGAGAAAGGAGTTCTTGGTTTTTTTGGCCGCATGCTCAGTTGTTATTGGTGTACAGGGTTTTGGGTAGCTGTTTTTTGTTATGTAGCCTACTTTTTAATTCCAGTTATTGCTGAACCGTTATTGTTGATTTTTGCAATCGCTGGTGGAGCAGCATTGATCGAAACGGTGGTTCAATATTTACTAAGGGATAACGAATAATAAAAACAAGCAGATGACCATTTGATCATCTGCTTGTTTTTATTAGCTTCCGCTATACTTTAAATTTTGAAATCATCGCATGTAATTCGTCCGATAGACGAGAAAGGGAAGAGGCGGCTTGAGTGATTTCTTCCACTGACGTAAATTGTTCTTCCGTTGCAGAGGCGATGTCCTCTGTATTGTTCGATGTCTCTTTTGAGCGCTCCCCAACTTCTTCAATTGATTGTTGGACAAGTTCAAAGCTAGAAGAAATTTGTTGAGTGGTAGCGGCCGCTTCTTGAATTTTGGCTGTTACTTCATCGATTGAATGAAGGATTGCGGTAATTCCAGTCACTGTTTGTTTAGACAGTTCGATTCCGGATGAGACATTTTCCTTCACGAATCGAAGGCTGTTGACAGTATCAGCGGATTCATTTTGGATCGCTGTTACCAGCTGATGAATATGACTAGCTGATTGACTCGTTTCATCTGCTAATTTCCTCACTTCTTCTGCTACGACAGCAAACCCTTTGCCATGCTCTCCCGCTCTTGCTGCTTCGATGGCGGCATTGAGTGCTAACAAGTTTGTTTGTGCAGAAATATCGGTAATCAGCGAAGAAATTTGACTAATTTCTGTTGCGCTTGTCACTAAAGAGTAAAGCCCTTTATCTGCCAATTCCACCGATTGATCGATCGATTGCATTTGTACTAATACTTCATTGACTGAACTTGCTTCTATATTGGCTTGCTCCTTCATAGTGGTAGAAAGTGAGGCCACGTGATGAGTATTTGAAGCAACATAGGTCATATGACGAAGTGAATCACTCAGTGAAACTAAACTGTTTTCCATCGCTGCATGTTGATCAGTATTATTGCTTGCAATTAATTGCATGGAATGACTGATTTGTTCAGCCGTATCTTTGGAGTGTTCAGCACTCGCCATTAACTCTTGAGAGGAGGCAGACACCTGATTGGATGAATGGTTAATTTGTAAAACGAAATCTCTTAAAGATTCGACAAACATATTAAAGGAAATAGCTAATTGTCCAAATTCATCCTCTCGAGTCACTTCCATTTTTTTCGTTAAATCCGCCTCGCCGCGAGCAATTTCATCAAGCTGATGGTTTACTCGTTTTAAAGGTGTAAGAATCGCTTGGATCAGTAAGCCACCAAAGATCAAGCTAGCAATGATCGCAAGAATGGTAACGATCAGCAACGTTGTTTTACTCCAACTAGCTTTCTTTTCGATCGACTCTTTTAAGTGAGTGACATCTTGATCTAATTGATTGACCAGATCATCGACAGCAGGATCTAATACTTCTTTTCTTAATTGGCGTTCTTCGTTGAAGTGTAAAGCTTTCGCTGTTTCTGGCGTAGAAGCATAGCTTGCCATGACTTGCTGATTCATCGTCCAAAATTGCTGAAAGCTTGTTTCTAATAATTGTCTTTCTTTTGGGTAATAATTTTGATTCAATTGTTCGATTGTTTGCTGAATGTTTTCCGCTTTCTCTTTTACTCCGTCTGCAAACTCTTGCTCACCCGTAATAATATAAGCACGTTCATCGTTAGATAAACCAGCTAACCGAAATTGAATATGTTTTACGTCCTTTTGCATTTCCATTTTGTCTTTTAACACGCTGTTGTCATGGATGGTCGAACTGATGATATAAACAGAAAATGACCCAAGACAGACGATGGTTATAATAAAAATGGAAATAACAGATATTAACTTTGTTTTAATCGTCATATTATTTCCCCTTTTGACATCGTGATAATGTCGGAATTTTCTCCAACAATTAGTATCGGGATTTTCGACAATTTTTTTAGAGTAGAAGGAGAATTTTATAAATAAAAATGAAAGAACAAGCAAAATATAAAAGATAAATGGCGGATCGAATGGAGGAATCAGCATGAAATGGGGCGTTTTTTTCATGAGTGCTATCTTGTTAATGGGCTGTAATGCAAATGAGGATCAACAGGACAGTAAATTGGCTCTCATTAAAACAACAAATCCGACGCCTATACAGCTAGAGAAAAAAGGGCCAGAAGTAGAAAAAATAAAAAAGGAAGTCGAGCGAATAGACGACATATATGATGTGGCTGTTATCAAAGATGACCATCATATTCTTATCGCCTATAAAGTAAAGCACCTACAACGATTTCGAATGAAGAAAATTGAGGCGGAATTAAATAAGCGCTTAGAAAAAGAGTACAAGGATGAGGAGTTTATTGTTTCAAGCGATTATAAAATTTTTCTTGAAGTAGTTAGATTAAGGGAAAAAATAGATTCAGGAACGATCAGTGAAAAAGAAGCCCAGAAACGATTTAACGAAATTCTCGAATTAAAGAAAGAGATGGCGTAGAGGGAGGATATCATGGCAAACAATAATGAAAAAAAGACCCCCACCCAACAACAATATGAAAAACTAAGCAAAAAGCATGAATTGAAAAGACCGCTTATGAAAAATTGTTTGAGGGCTTTCTTTGTAGGTGGGATCATCTGTATAATCGGCCAAGCTATTTCATACTTTTATATTTACTTCTTTAATTTCACCGAACAAACAGTTGGTAATCCGACGGTGGCAACCGTTGTTTTCTTATCGATGTTGCTCACTGGGTTTGGCATATATGACCATCTGGGACAGTATGCTGGAGCGGGAAGTGCCGTCCCAGTATCTGGCTTTGGTAATGCAGTGATTTCTGCAGCGATTGAACATCGAACAGAAGGGTTTGTGCTCGGAGTTGGAGGAAATATATTTAAGTTAGCAGGGTCCGTCATTGTGTTTGGTGTGTTTGCAGCTTTTGTGGTCGCTCTCATTAAATCAATTTTGATCCAGTGGGGAGGTCTGTGACATGCTAAGCATGTTTTTTTGGGCATTTGTCATTGGCGGTCTCATTTGCGTAATTGGTCAGCTGTTAATGGATGTAGGGAAGCTGACCCCTGGTCACACACTTAGTTTATTAGTCGTTGTAGGAGCCGTACTGGCAGGGTTTGATTTATACGAACCGCTAGTCGATTTCGCTGGAGCAGGAGCGACCATTCCGATTACAAGCTTTGGGAATTCCCTTGTAGCAGGAGCGATGCAGGAAGCTCAGAAACATGGAATAGTTGGTGTACTCACAGGCATGTTCGAAGTGACCAGCGCCGGGATCTCAGCAGCCATCGTTTTTGGCTTTATAGGGGCTTTATTGTTTAAACCGAAAGGATAGGAATTGTAAATATTCGCCCAAACAAAATTAAACTTTTCTCATATAGTAACAGTGAGTTAAGAAAAAGTGAGGTGAATATTATGGGTTACGGCTTTGGAGGCTTCGGAGGCTACGGTTGTGGTTACGGCGGTTACGGATGTCACGGATCATCTACATTTGTGTTAATCGTTGTGTTGTTTATTTTATTGATCATTGTTGGTGCGAGTTTCTATTAAAAAAAGAAAAAACAGACTTAAAACACTCTTTCGTTTAAGTCTGTTTTTTTGTTTGCTTTCAACATTTTGTCTCTTATGCATAAGATGAAAGGGAGAAAAAGGAGGATGAAAACATGGATAATGGATTATTTAAAAACATTGAGAAAAAGACGGGTGTAAGCATGAGAGATGTCATAGATCTTGCTAATTCTTTGCAACATGCTAATTTTAAGGATGAAAAGACGGTAAGAGGTGTCATCCAAAACGTATCAAGGTTAGCTAATAAATCTGTTCCGAAAGAGTTAGAAAACCAAATTGTACAGACCATCATTAAAGATGGCAGCAAACTAGATATCCAAACGATTACCGATATGATCAATAAAAAAAGATAACAACATCTCATTTGTTCAAGCTCGGGATTCCGGGCTTGAATTTGTTTTAGATGGGGAAGAAGCGGGTAAAGATAAGTAAGAAATAGAAATGAACGAAGGAGGCGAGAAAAATGGGCTACATTTTACCCATTCCCAATCATCAATATCAACAATATCGTGAGCGAGTAGTAAAGGCGCATGAAGTAGGCTATTCATTTATTGACCCAGTTCAAAAAGTTGCCTTTCAAAAAGTGTTAGACGAGCGTTCTCATTTGTCCGATGCTCACTCTAGTCCAAATGCAGCAAAAAGAAAGCCATATGACCCATTCCAAGCACAACTAGCGAAAATTAGCGGCAAAGGCATGCAGCTGAACAAACTTGCTTAAGTAGGAAGGAGTTTTATCTTGATGACGAAAGAACATTTATAAAAAGGCTTATTCTCATCGACTAGAGAATAAGCCTTTTTCGCGTTAAAATATTTTTTTCATCGTTTTATGTGGGATACCTGCATCCATATATTCTTCGGATATGATTTCATATCCTAGCTTTTCATAGAAAGGAATGGCTTGTGTTTGGGCACTTAATATGACCCCAGGAAGATGTTGCTCTTTCGCAACATCTTCGAGCGCGTTCATAATGAGCTGTCCCGCTCCTTTTCCGCGAACGGTAGCTAACACACAAATTCTTTCAGCTTTGCCCAGTCCATCTTTCGTGCGAAAACGCCCGGCTCCACACGGTTGTCCCTCATTATATAAAACAAAGTGGGTAGATGAATCTTCATATTCATCAATTTCCAACTCGAGAGGAACATTTTGTTCTTCTACAAAGACTAGTTTGCGAATATCAAAAGCGTCATTTCGCTCTTGTTGAGTCGTAGCTGTTATTACCTTCACTAGCATCTTATTCCTTCCCTAATAAAAATGTTTCATGCACTGTCCAAGCACCATTCTCTAACTGATAAAGCAAGTGGAAACGATCCACTTTTTCTTCTTGATCAAACGAAAGCATATTTAAGGAATTATAAACATCGGCATGCTCCGCGTCGGCAAGCTTTTGAGCAACCGTTAGATGGGGAACATAAGCATATTCAGCTGATCCACCAACTACATTTTCGCCATGAAGCTCTTCATTGATCATCGTCAATGTTTCATTTGGTTCTACTTTAATATAAATGACATTATTTAATGGTTGGAACGATTTTACTTTACTAAGATGATAAGTGAATGATTGGTACTTTTTCGCTACATCTTTTAAATGGTCAACTAGCTTTGGTAGGTCACTTTCTTCCGCATCGAATGGACCTTTTAAAGTCAGATGTGGCGGAATTAGAGAGTAATGAGGATCATATCGCTTACGATAAGAATTAACTAAATCTTGTGTCTTTTTTGATGGGAAAACAACTACGCCAAATTTCATATAATTTCACTCTCCTCAAAAGTAAAAAAATTGAATTACCTTATTTGAATATTATATCAAATTTTTCATAATTGCGATAGAAAAGTGAATTTTCTATCGCAATTAGTTATTATTATTCGAACATTTTTAACAGTGCTCTCTTTAAATCAGGCTGCCAATACTTCCATGTGTGAATGCCATCAAATTCGTCATAAAACGAATCAAAGCCTTTTTCATCTAAAAGGGCATGAAGCTTACGGTTTGGTGTCAGAAAGTCGGCAATCTCACCATTCGTCATCTTGACTTCTGTTTCTCCCGTACCGATGACATGATAAAGACTTAAATGCTTATAGTCTTCCGCTGTCTGAACAGCATGAAGCACGTTGTCATCGACATAAGGGGAATGCATAATGACTTTGCCAAATGTATGCGGGTAGCGTAATGCGGTCATTAAGGAAACCGTTGCTGCTAGTGAGTCACCAGCTAGAGCTCGCCCATAACCAACGTGGTAAACTGGATATTTCTCATCAAGAAATGGAACAAGTTCATGAGCTAAAAAACGAATATATGCTTCCTGTTGTTCACCATCAGGATGATATTTTCTACGTCGGTCCTCAACATTGGCATAAGGAACGCCAACAATAATTAGGTTTTCAATTTCTTCTTCCGTAAGCAACTCATCAGCCACTCGTGGAATACGTCCCATTTGGAAATAATCCTTTCCGTCTTGAGCAATTAACAATGAATACTTATATAACGGCGAGAAGTTCGCCGGAAGATATACGAGCAGTTCGATTTCCTCTCCCAGCTCTTTTGAATAAATTTTTTCATCTTGAATCGTACCACGTTTGATCGTCATCATTCTTCCTCCCAATGCTTCTATGATGTTCACTCAATTTTAGCATAAAACGGATGAAAGTGAATTTTACATGACTTGTTCACTGGTTTTCATTATAATGGTCATGGGAGGAGAGAACTAAAAATGAAAAAAAGAGTACGTTCCCAAGAAGTAACTATAGCAGCCAAGCAACGTTTGCTTGAGCGTGGTGTGACAGTTGAAGATATTGCAGAAATCGTGTTGAAAATGCAACAGCCATTCAACACAGAGCTAACGCTGCTTGAATGTGTCGAGAGTGTGGAAAAGGTATTATTGAAACGAGAAATACAACATGCAATCCTTGTTGGTGTCGAGCTCGATGTATTAGCCGAACAAAAAAAGTTGTCTGAGCCGCTACAAACCATTATTGAAACAGACGAAGGTTTGTTTGGTGTTGATGAAACGATTGCTCTTGGCGCATCACTAGGTTACGGCAGCATTGCTGTTACCACTTATGGCTTCTTAGATAAAAACAAGGAAGGCATTATTCGTCAGCTTGATACAAAAGCAGGCGGAGGCGTTCACACCTTTTTAGATGATATCGTTGGAGCCATTGCGGCGAATGCAGCTTCTCGTATCGCCCATCGTATTCGTGACTATGAAGATAGCGTATCTGAAACGACGATGGTAGATAAAGAGGAAGAAGAATTAATAGGATGATACATAACGGGACTCTTTCATCAAGGGTCCCTTTTCCATTGACAGGACTAAAAATCAATGGTTATGGTAGAATTTGAGAATACAAGATAATTGTAGTTAGTAATAGAATATGTGAAGGAGGCAAACCATGCGAACGATGCTTGAGGTGATTCAAGCGGATATTATCCGCAACGGGCAGCCCATTTTATCTCATATAGATGTGACGATTTTTGAAGGAATGTCCGTTGTTGTAACGGGTGCTAATGGCTCAGGGAAAAGTTCATTTATCAAGTTATTAGCGGGTATTTATGAACCGCAAAAAGGAAGCGTAAACAGAGGCTTTCAATCGTATGCTTACATACCAGAACATTTCCCTGAGCATTTGCCATTTACCGTTGAAACGTATTTGACGTTAATGATGGAAATGGGACGGAGTGTAAATAAAGAAAGGCTTGATGTATACATAGAACGACTTGGGTTACAACCTTTTTTGCATACGCCACTTAAGAAATGCTCGAAAGGCACGAAGCAAAAAGCGGGCATCATTCAGGCATTAATGAAAACATCCGATGTGCTTTTTCTTGATGAACCATTTACTGGACTAGATGAAGCAACTTGCGGAACAGTGATCGAACTATTGCTCGAATTAAAAGGGAAACAAACGATGGTCTTCGTTTTACATGAAGAACAGCTGACTCAAAAGCTAGCCACGCATCGGGCTCAATTAGAAAATGGTCGCCTAGTGGACTTTTCTGCTGCACAGCCAGTTAGTTCCAGTCTACATATTACGTTTGAAACGAAACAACCTTTGTCAAAAAGTATGCAACAAAAGGTAAAACAAGTGTCGGAACAAAAAATGAAGATCGCCGTTACAGAAGCGGAGTCCGATCTTGTGTTAGCAGAGCTATTGAAGCAAGGAGCTCATATTCTCGAAGTGAAAGCGGGGGAGACTGTATGAAATCATTCATCAAATATCAGCTCCTTTCCTTCTTTTACTCACTTCAATGGATTGCACCAGTTGTTTTATACATTTGTTGGCTTTTCACGCAGTACTATTATCAAGGGTTACCGATTGAAGAAAGCTTTTCTATTTCCGCTCTGTTTTTATTTCCCACGATGGTATGGATTTCGATGAAGCTGTTCTCCTTAGAAAAAGGCAGTGAAAAATCGATTTTGCTCTCTTATTTACCGAATAAGCAATCGTTTCTTTATGGAAAAATGATCGTTATTGTTATTATTGGCTTGTTATTAATGGTGGTTTCGTTTAGCATTCCGCTCGTTCTTCGTACATTTATTGAACCGTTAACGATGCAACATATTGGGACTTTCATATACAGCCATCTTCTATTTCTTTTCTTTGGCCTGTGGATCGGCGGATTATTCAGCGTGACCAATTTCGCTGGGAAAAAATATTCTTGGGTGGCCGCAGCCTTTTTTACATGCGCATCGATTGTTGGCGAATCCTTAATGGAGGCATTGCCGTCATTTTTAAAATGGTTTGTCTATTTGTTGCCACCAGTGTCAGCTGTTGAGGCAGGTATGGTGGAAAGTGTGTGGAGCTTAGTTTATGCTGGTGGTTCACTCTGTTTGCTTACTGTACTGTTTTTAAGAAGAGAGCGAGCGGGAGTGTAAGATGCCTTTTTTATTCGCTGTTTCATGGAATAATTGATATCATTTGAAAAAACAGATGGTGGACAGGGGAGAAATTTATGACAACTTGGAATGCCTTAACGAGGCTGCCTGAAATTATCGCTGTCTTAATGAAGCACGGTTTTACCGGCTACTTAAAAGATCTCGGGTTAAGTGAAAAAATCCCGTTTCATAAGCGGGGAGCCTCAGAAGAGAAAAAAGAACACGTCAGAGGGGAAGAACTGCGGGCGGCGTTGGAAGAATTAGGACCCACGTTTATGAAGCTCGGTCAATTTATAAGCACACGGACGGACATTCTTTCACCGGAGTGGACAGCGCCTTTGTCAAAGTTGCAAAGCGATGCACCCCCGGTTCCTTTCAACGAAATAAAACAAATTATTGAACTCGAATCAGGAGGTCCGCTCAAAGACTCCTTTATCGAATTTAATGAAACGCCCATTGGGACTGCTTCCCTTGGTCAAGTCCATCGTGCTGTATTATATTCAGGAGAAAAAGTAGCCGTTAAGGTTCGCAGACCACATATTGAAGCTGTGGTGAACCAAGACATTCAAGTGCTTCGTCATTTAGCGATGATTGCCGAGAAAAATTCAAGCTTAGCCCAGCAATTTAGCGTGAAAGAAACCATTGATGAGTTTGCCGCTTCTTTATTAAAAGAAATGAACTACCGATTTGAAGCGGCTGAAGCGTTAAGTGTAAAAGAACAAATCGACAATGAGTGGGTTTATGTCCCGATGATCTTCCCTGATTATACAACCGAGCGAGTCCTCGTGATGGAACTGATCGATGGCAAAAAATTAACACCAGAAGCGATCGAGCAAATCAGTCAGCAAAGAAGAAAAGAACTAGCGGAAGCCCTCGCAGAATCGGTATTAGAGCAAGTGTATGTGAAAGGAGTATTTCATGCTGATCCTCATCCGGGCAACTTAATTTTATTGAAAGATGAGACCCTGGCATTAATTGATTTTGGCAATACGGGGCGGCTTTCTGAAGAAATGAAGCAATTGTTAGCGGAATGTCTTTTTTCCTTAAACGATCGTGATTCCGCTTCATTATCGATGGCGATCCAATCATTAGGAACGAATCGGGAAGTGGATCGAAAAGCAATGCGCCGCGATCTAGATGTTTGGATGAACACCTATTTAGACCGTGCCTTACAAGAAGTAAAAATGGGCACCATGTTCCAAGAACTATTCGCACTTGCCGCCAAACACGGTATTCGCGTCCCGCGCGAATTTATCCAAGTCGGCCAAGCCTTTTTAAAAGTAGAGCAAACAGTCGCCGCTTTGGACCCGGATATTCGCTTTAATGTCATTTTAAAAGAAACCGGCCAACGACTCATGTGGGAACAACTGCATCCAAAGCGACTGTTGCGTGAAACACGCAAATTCACTCGACAAGTCCAAATATCCGCTCGCAAACTCCCAACAGTTATTAACGAAACCATAAGAAAATGGGAAAGCGGCGAGCCGCACTTGCAAATTAACGTCAAACCAGACGAAGGCATGATGAACCGCATCGAACGAATCGCCCACATGCTCGTCCTCAGCATTATGATGCTCGCCTTCAGCATTATCATTGCTGGCGTTATTATCGGCATTAAAATCAGCGGCGACCATTCACAATTAACCGACAACTATACCTTTCAAATTGTCCTATTCACCGCCTTTGTGATTACGATATTATTTTTAATTACCATTTACATGATGTGGCAGAAGAAGAAATGAAAAAAGGGTGGCCCAAAAGAGCGTTGAAAAACGGTTTTTTGGATCACCTTCTGTTCTACTATCATTTCTAGTATTCAATTTTTACTAAGTAGTTTTAATCCTTCGTGATTTCGCCTGATAACTTTTTTTGCAATTTTTTCAATATCTAAGTCTTTTTCCGTCATCTTATTTTGTTTCTGAGCATGCTTCTCGTCTTTACACTTAAATGGATCTTGTTGGTTTTTCAAAAAAAACCTCCTTGTTATAGGCGGTTGTTATCATCTGTTTGAATTTGTTTAACTAGCTTGTCCCTGTAACGCAACACATCTGTTAATAACGTCCTTATCCTATCCTCGGAAAACTCTTTAAAGTTTATCCAACCTCTATCATCAACTTGATATGTATCAGTGTACCCATTTATATCTTTTCCCCAAATATAACCGTTTCCAGTGTGCATTAATCCCGAAACAACTACTTTACCCTTATACTTAAAATTCATCCTGTCTCCATTGTGCGTTGTGTACTCGGTCAATGGAAATGAATTGAAAATTGCTCGCTTTTGTTCAAATGTTAACATTGTATAATTTAGCCCCTTTTTAATGCCTTTTATTTAGGTTCATCTTCTTGTTGATTCGTTTCCTCTAAAATTATGAGTTCGCTAATATCTACTATATGTAATTCATTAGCAATTTTCTCGATAGCTTTTAAGAGAAAACAAAAAAGCCACAAACCCTTATGTATCAAGGATTGCGGCTTCTCAATGAGTATGATTCCGACTGGGTTCGAACCAGCGACCTCTACCCTGTCAAGGTAGCGCTCTCCCAGCTGAGCTACGGAATCGTTTAACTGACAAGTCTTATTGTATGAAAACTATGAAGGAAAGTCAATGGTTTTTAGAAGAAATTTTTTCGATTTGTGGTGGAAAGTGAGAGTATTAGTTGAAAAAGGAAGAAGAATAAAGGATTTTGTACCAATTGATAATACATTATAGAAAGCGACTTTTCTTGCTACCTGAAGACGAAAAGACTAAGATGAAATTATTACCAATACTTTTCTAATAAACCTTATTACATAAGATGACGGAGGAAATTCAAGTGATGAAAACGATTATTGTAGCAGTAGATGGCTCAGATGCAGCATTGAAAGTGATCCCTTATGCAGCTGAATTAGCTAAAGCATATGGAGATGATCTTCTGCTATTAAACATTCAATCTAC
Source organism: Bacillus sp. FJAT-52991 (assembly GCF_037201805.1). Lineage (GTDB taxonomy): Bacteria > Bacillota > Bacilli > Bacillales > Domibacillaceae > Bacillus_CE > Bacillus_CE kandeliae. The sequence goes on from NZ_CP147404.1 coordinate 994,923, forward strand.
ATTAAAAGAGTTAGGCATGCCAGTGATTGCCAAAGCAAAAAGTATAATGAACGAAAGTGAACCTTCTATTTCCACCAAAATTAGAGTCGGTATTCCCGCTATGGAAATTGTCACCGAGGCAAAAGATCCAGATGTTCGATGTGTCGTTATGGCGATCGGAAAAGGACGCCAAGAAGAGATCGGAAGCGTTAGTAAACAAGTATTAGAACTCGCTACATGTCCAGTGATGCTAGTGCCTGAACATGCTGTGAATAGAGTTTGAGAGATAAAAAAATTATTTTCATGACCCGCTGCTGATTGATAGGTAGCGGGTTATTTAGGTTAAGAACAAAACAGCTTGCAATTGTGGCATTGTTTGAAATTTTGTTTGATTGTATTAATTGATATGGATAATAAGTCTATGGTAGGGATTATGAGTAAAATAAACAGAAGATTTACACTAAAAGACATAATTCGACAATTGTTTAATGGTATAGTAGGACTATTGTAATGTAGGTGAATAGCTTGATTTACATAGGTGGTTGTGAGAAAAAGGGTAGGTAATTGATCTAAAAAAAGCAAACCCGCATTTTTACATAGCTATGATGAATTAAAATTTCAAGATAAAAAGGATGGTTATGATGCAGTGGCAATCTAGAATGGAAAAAACAGAAGCTATACAATCCCAGCAAAACAGATTAGGGTCTGCTGTGGTTTCAATGATATTGGGTATTATTTCTATAATATTTTTTCTTCTATCACTTCTTACTGTGGTAGTTTTTAGTGAAATGGTTTTGGATCCATCTCAGTTACAATTTATATTCTTTTGTTTTTCAGCCCCTTGTGCCTTATTAGGTCTTCCTTTAGGGATATGGGCTAGGAAGTCAGTCTCAGGAAGAGGGATGGCAATTGCAGGAATGACTTTAACGATTATACCTTTTATTTCAGTATTGATGGTTTTAGGAAGAGGAATCGTTTCAAATGGGTTTGGCTCACAGGATCAATTAGCAGCTGTAGAGAAGCAAAATGAGCCTGCAGGGATAGTTGATTCAGAAATAGAAGAAAATAGGTCAATTGAAAATAATCATGAACATGAGTATCGTGAGGAAAGTAAAGATATTGTGTCGGCAGACAAGCTGTACCGTGTTCAAGCAGGCGCATTTTCATCAAAATCAAATGCACTAGAGCTTGAGGCTGATATTAGGGACCATGGCATTGAAACATCCGTTGTTGAAAAAGATGGACTGTATGTCGTCTATGTTGGAGCGTTTAAAAACAAGGAAAATGCGGAAAAGCGGATTACAGAACTTCAGTCGTTTGGGTTTGATGCCTTTATGAAAAGTGAGGAAAGTAAACGTGCTGTGCCAGCGGATAAGCTGTACCGTGTTCAAGCAGGCGCATTTTCGTCAAAATCAAATGCACTAGAGCTTGAGGCTAATATTAGGGACCATGGCATTGAAACATCCGTTGTTGAAAAAGATGGACTGTATGTCGTCTATGCTGGAGCGTTTAAAAACAAAGAAAATGCGGAAAAGCGGATTACAGAACTTCAGTCGTTTGGGTTTGATGCCTTTATAAAACATCAATAGAACAGACGGTGTGAATATTCACGCGCGAAATTATTTGTTGTTTTCTCTGACAGGAGCGAGCTTTTATCATTTCGTTCACTCATAGAGTATCTAGACACTTTTCTAGAAAAAGTTCTTCAACGGATTGACTCGTTGACGATGCTGGAAAATTAGCTTGGACTTATACAAAAACCCGTTGCTTATTTGATAGGCAGCGGGTTTTTATAAAGAAAAAACTTGCTATCGTGTCACTTTTGCTTGAAATAGGGTTTGATGTTCATAGGTGCGTTTGCACCAACAGACATAGATAATAAATCCATTAGATGTTTAGTATTTGACTGTTGATCGTTAAGCTCCATCTTTTTTGATGAAACCTCGACTTTAGGTTCTTTTACTTCTGAAATTAATATTTTCGAACCATCAGGCTTAATGACGTATTGCCTAATATAGCCGTTTTCTCTTCGGGTTTCAAATTTCCCCTTTTTACCTTTCTCATCCTTATCTTCTGGCAGTTTAAGATCTTCGAATGTATAGGATTTGTTTTCGTTTCTCATGGTTTTGTACGATATAGGATTAGTGTTTCCGATTTTCATTTTGGTGTCACCTCCTAATTATTTGTATCGGTAATATTTGGTGGATTTTGAGGTGTGTATTGATTTATGATAAAAAAACAAAGAAAGATAAAGGAGCTAAAAAGTTTAAGGGATGTGCATTATCTAATAAAGCGAAGAGTGATTTTGGGAGTGAAGGAGTTTGAATAATTCTTGGAATAAATTCATATATAAAATCGGCTCGCCAGTTTATGATAAGTTTTTTAATTCGGGTATGTTTTTAAATGCCCGAAAACAAATATTTCAAGCAATGCCCTTCAACGATAAGCAAAATATCCTGTTTGTTGGTGTAGGAACGGGGGCTGATTTAGAGTTAATAAATTCCTCTAACCTTGATATAACTGCTATCGACTATTCACCGGATATGCTTGAAAAGGCAAGAGCGAAGTTTAAAAATTCCAAGATTAAATTCTTAGAAATGGATGCTCAAAATATGGAATTTGATAACGAGTCATTCGACTATGTAGTAGCAAGCCTTATCCTTTCAGTAGTTCCTGATGAAAATAAATGCTTTCAAGAGATGACGAGAGTTTTAAAACAAGAAGGGAAAATCATTATTTTTGATAAATTTATCCCCAAAAATAAAAAACTTTCGTTGCCCAAAATGCTTTTAAGACCAATTATTAGCCTACTGGGAACTGATATTGGTCGGAGTTTTGAAGAGATATTTCTTAAAAATAATCAAAATATAAAAATAGAGGAAGATATACCAGTCATGTTGAATGGGATGTATAGGAAAATAGTAATTAGTAAAATAAATTAATGGTTTCACTTTATGATGGGATTATTAGTATATTAATAATAGATTGCTATTGAATGTAACGATTTTGCCAGTAAAAAAATCATATGAAAATGGAGGAGTAATCATGAAAGTTATTGATACCCCGAATTATTTAGCTGAGAAAAATAAGCATGTAGAGAAATGTATTCAGTTTAATGAAACAAATATGTTGAATATTCAGTTGAAAACCAATGAATTCATCCCAGAACACGACTTCAATGGCGATGTTTTAGTCATTGTCAGAAAAGGAAAAGTCCTCTTCGATGTGGAAGGCCAAGAAGTAGAATTAACGAATGAGAATGTATTACATATTGCTCCGCTTGAAAAGCATGGATTGAAGGCTTTAGAGGATTCCGATATTTTGGTTGTTAAAATTTCTTCTTAAGTATTTGAAAAACTTGGTGGGAAGATTGCTACCTTGACAGGGTAGAAATAATGATAGAATTGAAAAAGAAAAATGTTTGAGGGAGAACACTATGCTTGGCATAAATGGATATCAACCAAAATTCTATGAAGATGCATCAAGTATTTTACATGACTTTAAATATGATATTAGAGAGCTCAAAGGTCAAAAAATAAAAGAGATCTGGGTGGCCTGGGATCAAATGAGTGATGAATGGTTTGCGGATTGCCCAGTGATTATCCGATTTGAAGAGAGTCAAATCGAGTTATGTGCTTATCAAATAGGTAAGTTTGCTATTACTTTTCATCAGGTTGATGTTTGTCAGCAGCTTGATTGGTATGGTACTGAATTAAAACTTATGTGGGCGAAGAATAAACTAGATGACCTTCAGTTTGCTGTTGGTCAACAGGTAAAAGAGATTGAAATTATCGAAGAGTACTCCTGGTTGTTTGGAATTGGTTTTCAGCTAGAGGATGGCTATTTTGCTGTGTGTAATGGTTTAGATGAGAATTGCATTGTTAAAGAAAAACAAGAGGAACCGCATTTAAGAAAATCTATTATTTAACCAAGTTTCGTGAAAATTAGCTTTCTAAAATCAAAGAAACAAAGCCAGAACTCCTTCAACCACAAGGAATCGGGCTTTTTGCTTAGCCTCCACATTTCAAACGGTTATAATGAAACCAACTTAAAAATTTTTAGGAGGTTCTGCAATGGATCTACAATTACAAGGTAAAAACGTGTTAATCACTGGAGGCTCAAAAGGGATCGGCAAGGCGATTGCTGAGGCATTTTTGGCTGAAGGGGCGAATGTGTCGATTGCTGCTCGCGGGTTGGAGGCATTGGAACAGGCGAAAGAGGAGCTTGGTGGGAAGGTTACTATTTTTCCAGCGGATTTGACGAAGGCGGAGGAGCGGGAAAAGCTGATTGCGTGTTTTGTTGCTGAGCATGGAACGATTGATGTGTTGATCAATAATGCAGGTGGCAGCAATGGCGGTAAAGCGATGGAGACGGAGATGGATTTGTTTTATGAGGCGATGGAGCTGAATTATTTTTCGGCGATTCATTTAAGTAAATTAGCAGTGTTACATATGAAGAAAGCGGGTACAGGCTCGATTGTGAATATTACATCGATTTTCGGAAGAGAGAGCGGCGGCAAGGTGACGTATAATAATGCGAAATCGGCGTTGATTAGTTTTACAAAGTCATTGGCGGATGAAGTGATCGCGGATGGGGTTCGTGTCAATAGCATTGCGCCGGGGAGTATTTTGCATGAAACAGGCAATTGGAAAAAACGTTTGGAAGCTGATCCAGAGGGAATTCAAGCATTTGTTGACAATGAGATTCCGGCGGGGCGTTTCGGTACACCGGAAGAAGTGGCGAATGTGGCTGTTTTTCTGGCGTCTGATCAAGCGTCTTGGATTGTCGGAGCGAGCATTAATGTCGATGGCGGTCAATCGAGAATGAATTTTTAAATTTATCCCGCATTAACGGGCTGTAAGACCCTCACCACAACATGGCAGAAGAAGCGCAAGTATGTAGGTGGGGATCAACAGCCCGTAAACGCCCGATCCGTTCGGGCCTGCACGATGCAGGTTACAAAGGCGTTGCAACAGGACGTTGCGACTTTAGCCTTTGTTCTTCTTTTATCAGTGGAGGATGAAGAAAACCCCCACTGATTGAAGTTTCACTTTATTTATTTTTTCAAAAAATAATAAGAAACGACAATCGGTAGCTGGTATGATAAAGATATTCGGTATTTTTTATCAAGAAAGCGAGGATTTTAGATGTTAACACAGCAAATTTCTCCATTAAACAAAGAAGTGGGTCAGCAAGTCGCTGATTATATCGATACATTAACGAAACCAAAAGGGAGTCTTGGTCGTTTAGAAGAGTTGGCGGTTCAGCTTGCTGAAATGACAGGACAGCCTTTTCCAGAAGTGACACCACCGGGAGTGATTGTGTTTACGGCGGATCATGGGATTGCGAAGGAAGGGGTATCGGCCTTTCCACAAGAAGTGACGGTGCAAATGGTCAGTAATTTGGTTCATGGCGGAGCGGCGATTAATGTGTTTAGTCGTCAAATAGGGGCGATTTCTAAAGTTGTCGATGTAGGCGTCGCGAGCGAAGTGAAAGAAGCGGAGGTCCTGAATCGAAAAATTCGATACGGAACGGGCAATTTTTCAAAGGAATTGGCGATGACAAGAGCAGAAGCGCAGCAAGCGTTAGAAGTTGGCTACTCGGAAGCTGTTGATTTGATTGAAAAAGGGATTAAATGCTTAATTGTTGGTGAAGTAGGGATTGGTAATACAACGACGAGCAGTGCTATTTTAGCGAGTATCACCCAATGTGACCCTGCTTCTATTGTGGGACATGGAACAGGCATTACAAGCGAGCAGTTGAAATATAAAGCAGAAGTGATTGAACGAGCGATTGCTTTTCATCAACCTAATGCGGAAGACGGCTTGGATATTTTATCTAAAGTTGGAGGTTTGGAGATTGCGGCGATGACCGGAGCGATGATGGCTGCTGCGGAGCATCAAATTCCAATTTTATTAGATGGCTTTATTTGTTCGGTAGCAGCGTGTGTAGCGAAATTGATGGAGCCATTATCCGCTGATTATATGATTTTATCCCATCATTCCGTCGAACCGGGTCATGTGCAAGCGATTGAGTATTTACAAAAACAACCGCTATTGCAGTTAAATATGCGGTTAGGAGAAGGAACGGGAGCGGCTGTTGCCTTTCCAATTTTACAATCGGCGACGCTGATGGTGAAGGAAATGGCGACCTTTACTTCTGCGAATGTGTCGAATATAGAGTAAAAGATTTTTATTCATAAGGAAAAGACATGCGTATTCGTTTATGCATGTCTTTTTTGTTCTGTCATTTATTCATTTTTAAATAAATTATGACCATTTGCATAAAGAAGGATCGAGACCATGGTCTTGTTTCTTTCTATCATTCTGTTTGATTATGAATAGAAACAAGGATTTAAAGGGAAATCTCAGTTAAATTTGTCTATTTTGTGAAAATGGCATAAATATTGCAAATAATTTTAAAATTCAATATTTTGTGGAGTCATATTTTATTTCGGGAAGGGTTGTGTTCTATGGAGAATTTAGGAACTTATGTCATTTATGTTATTATGGCTTTTGCTATGCTGGGAGCATTTGCGGCGATTCGTAATGAGGAAGAAGGAATGGGAAAAGAATTTATGGAAGGGATCTACACGATTGGTCCTATCTTTATTCCGATTGCCGCTACATTAGCTTCGATCCCATATTTATCAAAGTTCATTGAATTTGCTTTTGGTCCGCTGTTTACGGCAATCGGTGCTGATCCAGCTATGGCTGCCACTACCTTTATTTCTAGTGATATGGGTGGTTATCAATTAGCGGATGTGTTGGCAAGTGATCGCGAAAATTGGATTATTGCTACGGTTAATGGCATTATTATGGGTCCTCATATTATTTTTACAATTCCGGTTGCGCTGGCGATGTTACAAAAACGTGATCATAAATATTTAGCGCTTGGTATGATGTCTGGCGTTCTGACAGTTCCAATCAGCGTATTTATTACAACGAGCATTCTGGCGTTAACAGATGCAAAAATTCGAGATACGATTAGCACAACAGCGGAACCGACATACCAATTATCCCTGTCGATCAGTACGATTTTGATTAATCTTCTTCCGTTAATAGCGGTTGGCGTATTTATCGCTATTGGGCTACGGATGTTCCCTAATGCTATGATCAAAGGTTTTATGGGGATCGGTTGGTTTATGAGATCGGCGATGATATTAATTCTTGCATGTTCAATTGTTGAATATTTTACAGGTGTGTTTTCAACTGTATTCGGGGGCTGGGGCTTCGATCCGATTATCGCGGATGCTGAAGATCAGTTTAGAGGATTAGAGATTGCTGGGTATATTGGAATTATGCTTGCTGGTGCGTTTCCGATGGTGTATGCGATTCAAAAGTATCTGGCAAAGCCGCTTGAATTTTTCGGAAAGAAATTAGGCTTGAGCAGTATTGGTAGCGCTGGAGTGATCGCTGCGACAGCCAATCCACTGGCATTGTTTAAAATTATTAAAGATATGCCGGCAAAAGACAAGGTATTAACGATTGCCTACGCCATTAGTGGAGGTTGGATGATTGGAGATCAACTAGCGTTCCCTGCAAACTTTCAGCCAACAATCATTGTTCCAGTTATGCTAGGTAAATTTATTGGAGCGATTTTAGCGATTATGTTAGCGTATCGTATTTCTGTTCCAAAAGCATTAGAGCTTGAGAGAATAGAAAAACTAGATGAGGCAGCGAGTCAGAATATGGGGAAAGTGAATGAGAATCAACCTTCTCTTGAAGCAACAAGTTAATAAGGAATGACAAAAATCGATAATAAACGATAAAATAACAGAAAATACAAGAGGAATGAACGATAAATTTCTCATTTTAGACTCGAGTTATTTCGAGTCTTTTTTTAGCTCTATCATGATAGAATATTGGGATAATTATGAAAGAAGGGGGATATGATGTCTGTTCCAATTATGAAGACGAAGTTAATGGTTCCAACGGTTCATGGAGATTTTATTCGATTGGCAAGACTGTTTAAAAAATTGAAAGCTATTTCAGATTATCCGTTAACATTGATTCATGCCGGTGCTGGTTATGGCAAAAGTACGGGGCTTGCTCTTTATGCTCAAGATGAGAATGAAAGATGTTGTTGGTATACGGTTTCAGCAATGGATGATGACATGATCCCGTTTTTAACTTATTTGATTCATGCGGTACGGTCAAAGTTTCCGATGTTTGGGGACGAGCTATTACAGTATATCGACCAAATGGATCGCTACATACGTGAGGATGAGCTGAATGTACTTTGCTCATTGTTTATTAATGAGGTGGTTTCTTTACAAGAAAAATTGGTGATCATTCTTGATGATTTTCATCAAGTGGAACATTCTCTTGTGATTAATCGCTGGATGGAAAAGATAATTGAACACCGTCCTCATCAGCTTCATATTGTGATTGCTAGTAGAAGTCGTCCGAGCTGGCAAGTGCTGACGAAAATGAAAGTGAGTGGACAATTGCTAGAGATTAGCCAGAAGGATTTAAAGCTTACGATGGAGGAAATGGAATTATTATTAACAGAGTTTTATGACGTGTCGTTAACCGAAAAGGAGTTACAGCAAATTTATGAATTGACAGAAGGTTGGGTAATTGCGTTAGGAATGATGGCGCAGCACTTGACTGAAAATGGGGATTTAACGAATGTATCGAGTCAAGCTTCACAATCTCTTCAGGAGCTGTTTCAATATTTGCTGTTTGAGGTGTTTTCAACACAACCACCAATGATTCAACAATTTTTGGAACAAACCTGTATCTTTGAAGTGATTTCTGAAGAGAAATGCACACATATATTAGGTATTCCTGACTCAGGGGCGATGCTTGAGGAGTTGACGAGTAAAAATTTATTTATCCAAAAAATTGGTGATGATAAGTATAAATATCATGCTTTGTTTCGCGAGTTTTTAGAGAAACAGTTTCGGACGAAGCAACCGGAGCGGTATGAGTTGTTACAGAAGCAAATTGCTTATTTTTTTGAACAAGATGGGCAGTGGGAGCAAGCGTTAATGTTTTATAAGAAATTGAATAAACTTGAAGCAATGGCCTCGATCCTAGATAAATATGGTTTTGTGATGCTTCAAAGTGGCAAGCTTGAAGGACTTTACGATTGGCTTTCTCTTATTCCAGAAGCGGAATTAAATGTTTGTTATAAGCTTTGGCATTTAAAAGGAGAGGTGCTTCGTTATCGATCAGCTTATCAAGAGGCAGAGTATTGTTATGATCAAGCGATTATTTATGCGGAAGCACAGCAGGATTATCTCGAAAAAAGTCGGGTTTTAGAAGGGAAAGCGCGAATTTATTTAGACACGATTCAGCCTTACCATGCGGAGCGACTTTTATATCAAGCGATTGATTTAAGAGAAAAGAATGAGGAAAGTACGACAGAGGAAATTGCCGAGTTGTATCAGCTTCTTGCTGAAAATTTAATCAATGCTGGGAAGGCTTCAAAAGCGGAAAAATGGATTCAGCGAGCGAAGGCATTAAATGTGCCGATAAAAGATAACCATTTAGAGGCGCGTTTATATTTGCGGACTGGCCGATTTAAGCAGGCAAAGGAGATGTTAGCGGAAACACAGTTCGCTATGAAAGTGGATGAGAAAAAAGAATTGCCACAGTCTCATCGTGAAACCGAGTTATTGCTTTCGTTAATTGCTTCATTCACTGGAGATGGGAAGCAAGCAAAGGAGCTTGCTCAGGATTCAATTGATCTTGGAGTACATGCGGAAGCGCCCTTTGTTGAAGCGTGTGGATGGATTCGAATGGGACATGCCGTACAGCTTACGGATCAATGTGAGCTTTTATTAGCGAAGAAGTGCTACGAAACATCTCTGCAAATGATGGACGACCTCCATTTAGGCCGTGGAAAAGCCGAGCCTCAAATGGGATTATGCCTTTTGTTCGGGAAAAGCGGAGATTATGAGCGAGCGATCGAAGCGGGAAGAAGCGCTCTGAAGGAAACGGAGAACGTACATGATGTTTGGTTATCAGCCCTCATTACATTAAGTATGGGACTTGCGGCCATTCATAATCGTCAAGTCGAAGATGCGATTGAATTTCTGAAAAAGGCGGAACAACTAGCTCGTCTAACGGAAGACGACTACATTAAGATGTTTTGTCATTTCTGGCAAGCGGTTATTTATTATGAGAGAGCGGAGAATGACTTATTTATTAAACACTTTTCTCCATTTATGAAACTTGTTCAACTGCGAGATTATGAATTTATTTTTTTTAATCGGACGATGTTTGGGCCGCTTGATTTGCAATTATTTCCTTATTTATTTATGGAGGCGTCTAAACAAAATATATATCCTGATTATATTGTTAGGGTATTGCACCGAATGGGATTAGCGAAGTTGCAATCTCATCCTGGTTATACGCTGCGTGTACAAGCACTTGGTCCTTTTCGTATTTGGCTTGGAGATAAAGAGGTGGAAGAACGTCAATGGCAGCGTGGCAAGGCAAAAGAGTTATTCCAGCTGTTTATTACCCACTATAAACAGCTGTTACCGAAAGAAGAAATTTTTCAAAAGTTATGGCCAGATCGCGATGAAGTCAGCTGTGCTAGAGATTTCAAAGTTGCATTAAATGCGGTGAATAATGTATTAGAGCCACAGCGAAAAGCTCGTTCAGCGTCATTTTTTATTAAACGAGAAGGAACTTTCTATGGTCTTAATCCAGATGCTGTACTCGAAATGGATGTAACCCAATTTGAACAGTGGGTCGAAATGGGGTTAGAAGAAGGAGATAAAGAAAAAGCATTTTCATGTCTTGAAAAGGGGATGAAATACTATAATGGCGACTTTTTAGCGGAACGCCGTTATGATGAATGGTGCAGAAATGAACGAGAACGCTTGCTTGTCTATTATTTACGAGGAGCAGAAAAGCTTGCCCAGCTTGCTGTTCGAAACGAAAACTACGAAGCGGCCATTCAATGGTGTGAAAAAATTATTGAGCGAGATGTGACCTGGGAGGAAGCGTATCGCTTATTGATGTATAGCTATTATCGAAAAAATAATCGTCCTCAAGCCATCAAATGGTATCAAAAATGCAATCAAATTTTGCAGGAAGAGCTTGGGGTACGCCCACTCGAGCCAACATTATATATGTATCAAATGATTATGGAAGCGAAATAAGCCCGCACTTTTGCGGGCTTATTGTTTTCTGTTTTGAAATTTGTAACAATTATGATCTATCATAGCGGCAGTCGTGTCAAACACATTGATAAAAATAAGAAACCATGGTAAATTAATATAGATACACAATTGTTTATATTTTTAAATCATTATTATCCACTTTAATTATACAACATAAATTCTCTTTCAGTCAACCCGTATTTTCATTTTTTTAAAGGAGTGTTTGATATGAACACAGAACTTCGGCAGGAGCAAGAACGATTGGACAGCGTAATGGAGACAATTACGGAGCAAATCAGCAAGATAGAAGACGAAACTAGCCGGCATCGAAAAGAAGTGGTCAATATTCGTAAACACTTTTGGAATGATGTCAAGGTTAACACAGACACTTTTGACGATTATCTTGAGACGATTATCGGCTTAAGACAACAGGCTCAAGCCCTGTCCGTAAGCCAAAGCACGCACAGGCACGCCTTCAATCGGCTGTCCGTACTGCACCGAATGCAGGAAGTACCTTATTTTGGTCGGATTGATTTCATCGAAAAAGGAACTTCTGAAGTGGAAAGTATCTATATCGGAGTCTCTACGCTTATGGATACAACAGGAGAGAATTTCCTAATCTACGATTGGCGGGCGCCGATATCGAGCATTTACTATGATTACCCGCCCGGCCCGGTCGAGTACGTTACACCAGAAGGAGTAATTCACGGCTTGTTGGATCAAAAGTGGCAATATATCATCCGCGGCGGCGTTATCAAATCAATGTTCGATACAAGTCTAACCATTGGAGACGAGATTTTACAGCAGGTGCTTGGCAAAGGTACAGACAAACATATGCACAGCATAGTGGCTACTATTCAACAGGAGCAAAACCGGATTATCCGACACGACCATGGACGACTACTCATTGTTCAAGGGGCTGCTGGAAGCGGTAAGACATCAGCTGCTCTACAGCGAATCGCTTACTTGCTTTACAAGTATCGAGATTGGATTAAAGCCGATCAAATCATTTTATTTTCGCCAAACGCAATGTTTAACAATTATGTATCCAGAGTGTTGCCCGAACTCGGTGAAGAGAATATGCAGCAGGTCACATTTCAGGAATACTTGGACCATCGGCTGAGCCACGCATTTCAAGTCGAGGGTCCTTATGAGCAATTGGAATATGTGTTAACTGCTTCGAATGACCCTTCCTACTGGACTAGGACTGCGAGCATCCGATTCAAGGCATCGACCCATTTTTTCGAGACGATCAAAACATACAGGCAGTCGCTAGAATTATCAGGCATGTTATTCAAAGGAATTAAATTCAGAGGAAAGCCGTTCGTTTCCGCCAAACAAATTTCGGAAAGGTTTTATAATAATGACACCTCGCTTCGCTTTCACAACAGGATTGAGAAGTTGATGGAATGGCTAAACGAGCGAATAGATGAAACCGAAAAGCTTGAGCTGACCAAGCCATGGGTACAGGAAGAAATCGAGTTACTTAGCAAAGAGGAATATCAAAAGGTATATACCCACTTACAAAACGAACATGGCTTTACGGAAGACTCGTTTGACGATTATGAGAGAGAGAGTAAAATACTCGGGCGTATGATCGTTCGCAAGAAGTTGAAGCCGCTGCGTAAATGGGTCCGAACGCTTCGGTTTGTCGACTTTACGGGAATATACAAGCAGCTTTTTACTGATCCAACGCGGATCAAACTGTGGATTGAGGGGAAAACACCTGAAGAATGGGAGGAAATTTGCCTATCGACTGTGAAAATGCTAAATGAAGGCAAACTGTTTTACGAAGATGCTACTCCGTTTTTACTTTTGAAAGAGCTGATTCAAGGCTTTCAGACGAATGTCTCTATCAAACATGTGCTTGTAGACGAAGCGCAAGACTATTCTCCGTTTCAATTCGAGTTTTTGAAACGCTTGTTTCCATCGGCAAGGATGACCGTGCTTGGTGACTTTAACCAAGCAATATTCGCCCATGCCAGCGAAATGGTCGATTTCCACACGCTTACCAGCTTATACGGACCAGACAAAACGGATGCGATTAACTTGACCCGTAGCTACAGATCTACAAAACCGATTGTCGAATTCACACGCAGACTTGTGCCTGATGGTGAACGAATTATCGCTTTTGAACGCGACGGCGAGAGACCTGTGCTGACGCAATTGTCCGATCGTGCGGAACTGCACCGCTGCATCGCTTCCAAAGTCGTAGACTTGCAGAAGCGGCATTATAATACGATCGCGATTATATGCAAATCCGCTGCGGAAAGCGCTGCTGCATACGAGGTCTTGAGCAGCGTCGAAGAAATCAAACTCGTGAAAAGTGGCTCGATTGAATATGAACAAGGTGTTGTCGTTATACCAGCGTATTTGGCCAAAGGCATCGAATTCGACGCCGTCATCATTTATGACGCATCTGCGCAAATATACGGTGATGAGAGCCTGCGCAGATTGTTCTACACCGCCTGCACAAGAGCTATGCATTGCTTGCAGTTATACAGTATAGGCGAACCAAGCCCCTTTTTGCGAAATGTTACGCCGGACATAACAAGGGGCTGATCAAGGAGCTCTTCTGATTATACGCAATATGCGCACAAAGCGATTCGAAGATGCATTGCTTATTGTTTCTAAATTACCAAATGTACGAAGATCAATGCCGTAACATAACGTATATCAATTTTCAGCAATCGGGCGCGATTGTGAAAGATTAAAGTAGAAAATGCTCAAATTTTTTTATCCCGCATTAACGGGCTGTAAGACCCCCGCCTCAACATGGCGGAAGAAGCGCAGGCATGTAGGTGGGGGGATCAACAGCCCGTAAACGCCCGATCCGTTCGGGCCTGCACGATGCAGGTTACAAAGGTGTTGCAACAGGACGTTGCGCTCTTAGCCTTTGTTCTTCTTTTAATCAGTGGGGATGAAGAAAACCCCCACTGATTGAAGTTTCACTTTATAAAACTGAACGTCGATTTTGGTGAATAAGACTCCATTTTGATCTCTTTTTTTAAAATGGAGTCTTATTATTTATCTTAAAATGTTGGTTTGTGAGATATTTTTGCTCAAACTTTATTTCAAAGCAACAAGTTTATCGGCTATCTTTCTGATTTTATCAGTTATTCCATTAGTTACATCGGCACTCATGATGAACGTTTTTTAAAATAAAAATCAGAAAATTAAATCTTTTGATCTATTGTCTAAAGGGAATGTCCCTTTTTATAATAAAACTGAGAGGTGAGTCAGTTGTCAGAAAATACAGCAGGAAAAATAAAGCTAACACAAAAAGGTCAGATGACACGTGAAAAATTGCTTGCAACAGCAGAAATAATCTTTGGAGAGAAGGGCTATTATGAAACGTCCGTTGTTGACATTACGCAACGAGCGGGTGTTTCACAAGGAACATTTTATAATTACTTTCCGACCAAGTGTGCGATTTTTGAAGAATTAGTGATGCAATTAAGTAGAGATGTGCGATTTGAGATCAAAAAGGCGATCGTCGCTGCCCAAAGTCATGAAGACGCCCAAAGAATCGGCTTTCAAACATTTTTCTTATGGGTGAAGAATCATCCCAATTTATATAGTATCGTCCAACAAGCTCTTCTAGTTGACGTCAAATTGTATCGCTATTACTATGACCAGTTAGCTAATGGTTATATGAGAGCGCTTGCGAAAGCGATGGAGGATGGTGAATTTAAATCGTTAAATAAAGAAGCAATTACTTATTGTTTAATGGGAATCGGGCAATTTTTAGGAATGAGGTGGGTATATTGGGAGGAGAAACTTGTACCTGATGATGTTTTCGAAAGTGCCATGGATATGGTATTTCATGGCTTAAAACAGCCAACAATTAAAGGAGATGAAAGAGAGGATGGAGCAAATTTCTATATGGATTGAAAAGCGAGCTATTATGAGTCCAAATCGTTTGGCGCTTTTGGATCAAAGGCGCCAGCTCACTTATCTTGAAATGAATAATGAAATAAATCGATGGGCCTATTATTTGGGGAAAATGGAAAATATTCAACAAGGAGATAGAATTGGCCTGTACTTCAATAACCGAATAGACTATATTGTAGTGCTGTTTGCCATTGCTAAGATTGGAGCCATTGCTGTTCCGTTGAATATTCGTCTTACTTCCGAAGAGCTATTGTACCAAATAACAGATAGTGAAATGAGCATGCTGATCTATGAACATGAGTTTCATAGTACAGTACAGACATTAAAAAATAAACATCCACAATTAACTACTCAATTAATCGAATCCATCACCTTGCCGCAACTTCAAGAAACCTACACTTCACATGATTTTCCAATCATCCACGCTTCCACACCTTATATCATTTGCTATACATCAGGCACAACTGGTCGTCCGAAAGGAGCTGTTTTAACACAAGAAAATATGTTTTGGAATGCGGTAAATAATTGCACGAGTATTGACATCACCTCAATGGATCGTACGATTGTCTTATTGCCGTTTTTCCATATTGGCGGAATTGGATTATTTGCTTTCCCGACGTTATTTGCTGGCGGGCTGGTAGCTATATTAGGTAAATTCGACTCAGGCGAAGCGTTAAAAATGATCCAACGTGAACGGATTTCTGTCATCATGGGTGTTCCGACCATTTTTGATGCCATTCGAAAACATGACGAATTTCTCACAACCAATTTAAGCTCTGTTCGTATCTTTTGTAGTGGAGGGGCACCTTGTCCAAAAGAGCTAATTGAATTTTATTTAAATCAAGGGCTTCCCTTTTATCAAGGTTATGGCTTAACTGAGACATCACCGACTATATTTATGCTTGCAAAAGAAGATTACAAGAAAAAAATAGGTTCGGTAGGCAAGCCTGTTTTGTACACTGATATTAACATTTTAGATGAAAATGATTGCCCTGTAGCGACAGGTGAAATTGGAGAACTTGTTGTCAAGGGTCCTAACGTGATCAAGGAATATTGGCAATTGCCGGCTGAAACAGAAAAGGCGATCAAGGATGGGTGGTTTCACACCGGAGACTATGTGAAGGCGGATCAAGATGGATTTATCTATATGATCGGTCGCAAAAAGGAGATGATCATTTCAGGCGGAGAAAATGTGTATCCACTTGAAATTGAACAAGTATTGAAAGAAGAGCCAGCAATTGATGAAGTATCCGTGATTGGTGTTTTAGATGAGAAGTGGGGAGAAGTTCCATTTGCTTTTCTCGTTGTAAAAGAAAATCATTCGATCACAGAAGAGCAATTAAAGCAAGCTTGTTTGAGCAAACTAGCGAAATATAAAATTCCTAAATCATTTGCCATTCTGTCTGAACTACCAAAAAATGCAGCAGGAAAAGTAGATAAAAAGCAATTAAAAGCCTTGTTAACAAAAGAAAGTACTTTGAAAGGAGAATTGCAATGATAGGTATCTCGTCTACCTCCATTTACACACCAGAAAATGTTGAAACAGCCGCTGATTTAACCGGAAAAACAAGTATTCCTGAAGAAGTGATTATTGAGAAATTTGGACTACGTAAAAAACATGTCGCTTTAGAGAATGAACATGTATCGGATCTAGCGATGAAAGCAGGAAGGGAAATATTAAAAGAAGTTGATCCGAATGACATTGATGTGTTGATCTATTTTGGTAGTCCTCATAAAGATTATTATGTTTGGCCTGTGGCTGCTAAAATTCAACATGAGCTAGGGTGCAAGCATGCCTATGCGTTTGAATTAATGAATGTTAGCTCCTGCTTTCCTATTGCCTTAAAAGTAGCAAAGGATATGTTGAAATCCGACAAAAATATTCGGAATATTCTGTTAGTGGGAGGGTGTAAGGAGTCGCAAATTATTGATTATGAAAACCCTCGTTCTCGTTTTATGTTCAATTTTGCCGATGGAGGGGCTGCAGCCTTAGTCTCAAGAAATCATTTGAAGAGTACAATCTTGTCATCAGCAATCATAACAGATGGGGCGTTCTATGATGATGTAAAAATCCCGGCAGGAGGGTCTGTATTCGTTCCAAGCGCTAAAACAGTGGCCGAGCGTCAACATTATATTGATGTAAAAGATCCATTAAGTATGAAAGAGCGACTAGACCCTGTGTCCATACCTAACTTTGTGTCTGTAGTCGAACAAGCCTTAGAGCGAAGCGGTTATTCTGTAGATGATATTGCAATGCTTTTACCGCTTCACACGAAACGCTCGATGTTTCAAGAGCTTTTGACTTCTTTAAAGTTAAAGGATCATCAAGCTCTTTACTTAGAAGACTATGGTCATATGTCTGCTCTGGACCCTTGTTTTGGCCTGTACCTTGCAGAAAAAAGAGGGTGTTTGAACAAAAATGATCTTATTGTCGTTGTGAGTGCGGGAACTGGATACACATGGGCAGCCACTGTTTTGCAATGGCAAGGAGATGGATGTATCTGAACAGCGCCTTCTGCTTTTCTATATTGTCTAGCTCCAGGCGCCAGCGACTAGTAGACTTCCACGATCCTCCTTGCGATAAGTCAACATCGATTCACTGCCGTTCATCGTGTTGTCTAGCTTCGCCAACTAGTCGCGACAAGCAAAAGTCAATCCGTCCAAAAGGTTAAAGAGCAACCTTTCCGCCGGCTCGTCTTTTGCTTGTCGCGACTGAACGAGTTGGCTTTGCATTTCGTTTTCCTTTATCTCGTGCGGATCGCTCCAGTCCATACGTCGCTAAACAGCGCCTTCCGCTTTTCTATGTAACTCATTTGTAACTTCTTTTATTTATGATAGGTGCACAAAGGGGAATCTATTTTGAACATGTAAAAGGGGGAAGAGAAATGAAGAGGACCACGCGTAATATGTTGTTCTTATTAATGGTTGCTTTTGTTATGGCTTTTGCTAGTGCTTGTACTTCTAGTGATACAAACAGCGGAGGTAGCGATGGAGGAGGAAAAAGCGATGAACCAATTAAAGTCGGGGTTCTTGCTTCATTAACAGGTGGGCTTGAGGCATATGGGAAACAGACGGTGAATGGGTTTGAGCTTGGTTTAGATTATGCCACTGATGGCACGCAAGAAGTAGCTGGAAGAAAAATTGAATTTATTGTTGAAGATACGGAAACGAAGCCTGAAGTAGCGGTTCAAAAAGCAACGAAATTGTTAGAGGAAGATGAAGTTGATTTCTTAGTCGGATCTTCAAGCTCAGGAGATACATTGGCCGTTTTACCGTTGGCTGAAGAATATGAAAAAATTATGATCGTTGAACCTGCAGTGGCTGATAGTATTACAGGTTCTGAATTCAATCCTTATATTTTTAGAACTGCGCGTAACTCTTCTCAAGATGCGATTGCTGGAGCGGCAGCCATTGCGAAAAAAGGCGTGAAAATTGCTACTCTTGCACCTGACTATTCTTTCGGTCGTGATGGAGTTAAAGCGTTTAAAGAGGCGGCGACAAAGCTAGGAGCTGAAATTGTTCACGAGGAATATGCGGATCAAAAAGCAACAGATTTCACATCTAACATTCAAAAAATCATTGATGCGAAGCCGGATTACTTATTTGTTGTTTGGGCAGGGGCGAACTCTCCTTGGAATCAAATCGCCGATATGAAACTGCAAGAAAAAGGCATCAAAATCTCAACAGGTGCCCCAGATATTGCCGCTTTATCTTTAATGAAACCACTAGTTGGAATGGAAGGTTTCACAGTTTATTATCATACGCTTCCAGACAATAAAGTGAATGATTGGTTGGTTGAAGAGCATAAGAAACGCTTCAAGGGTGAAGTGCCAGATTTATTTACACCTGGTGGAATGACTTCTGCTATAGCCATTGTTGAGGCATTGAAAAAGACAGAAGGAAACACGGATGTTCAACAGCTGATTGAAACGATGGAAGGAATGAGTTTTGAGTCTCCGAAAGGGAAAATGACGTTCCGTCCGGAAGACCATCAAGCGCTGCAAGCTTTATATGCGATCAGGCTTGAGAAAAAAGAGGGAGTAGATTACCCTGTACCGGTTTTGATAAGAGAGTTAACACCTGAAGAAACAGCACCTCCTATTTTAAATAAATAATCTGCATGTAGGCTGTCTCAATCGTATATGTGAGACAGCCTGCTCTAAATTGAACATATGGGTGGTGAATAAGGTGAGTACATTGATTGAAACGAGGGATTTAAGTATTCGCTTTGGCGGTCATACAGCGGTTGATGCTGTGACATTTGAAATGCCTGAGCATCATTTCAAATCAATTATTGGTCCGAATGGAGCTGGAAAAACGACTTTTTTTAATTTGCTTAGTGGGCAATTGCAACCTAGCAGCGGCAAGGTTTATTACCGTGGACGAGATATTACAAACTTATCTCCAACGCAACGAACACGAACCGGCATTGGACGATCCTTTCAAATTACCAATGTTTTTCCCAATTTAACCGTATTAGAAAATGTTCGTTTAGCTGTTCAGTCGCAGCTAGGGGTACGATATCAAATGTTAGTTCATTCGAAAAAGTATAAAAGTATGATGGAGAAAGCACTTCAATGGCTAGAGCTTGTTCTTTTAGCAGATAAAAAAGATGCATTAGCCGTCAACTTGGCACATGGGGAAAAACGAAAGCTAGAAATTGCGATGCTTTTAGCACTAGAAACGGATGTTTTACTTCTAGATGAACCGACAGCTGGCATGTCGCTTGAAGAGGTACCAGCGATATTAGAAATGGTGAAAAAGATTAAAGAAAAAGGTGATCGAACCATTATTTTAATCGAACACAAAATGGATATGATTATGGATTTATCCGATTCAATTATGGTGTTGTTTAACGGTCGTTTGCTTGCAGATGACACCCCGGAAGCGATTATGAAAAATGAAACCGTTCAAACAGCGTACTTAGGAGGTCTATATGAATGAGTATATTGTTGCAAGTTGATCAAATTGAAACGTATATCGGCCAGTTTCATATATTGCAAGGAGTCTCATTTAGTGTAAAGCAGGGAGAAGTGACAGTTTTACTTGGGAGAAATGGTGCAGGGAAAACGACGACATTGCGAACTATCATGGGCTTAAATCCAGCAGCTACAGGAAAGATTCTTTTTAAGGATAAGGAAATTCAACAGCTACCTACTTATACGATTGCCTTAAATGGCATTGGCTACGTTCCAGAGGATCAGGGGATTTTTTACGACTTAACAGTTGAAGAAAATATGAAGGTGGCAATGAGGAAAGAAAATGACGCAACAAAGGAACGGCTCGAATGGATATTAGCCCTATTTCCGGATTTAAAAAAATTTTGGGATAAGCCAGGCGGATTGTTGAGCGGAGGACAAAAACAAATGCTCTCAATTGCACGAGCGTATGTTAATGAAAATGACTTGCTTCTTATTGATGAGCCGAGCAAGGGGCTTGCGCCAATTGTTGTCGATAAGGTGATGGAGTCGATTATGCAAATGAAGGAAAAGACGACCATCGTTCTTGTGGAACAAAATTTTTATATGGCTAGCACGATTGGCAATCACTTTTACATTGTAGATGATGGGAAAACGGTGACAGATGGAGAAATGAAGACATTGAAGGAAGATGAGCAGCTAAGGAGGAAGTATTTAGGAATTGCTTAAAGAAGGGAGGCTGTTTCCGTGGATGTGTTCATGAACCTTGTGTTAAATGGATTAGCGACTGGGATGCTCGTCTTTTTATTAGCTGCAGGGTTAACGCTGATCTTTGGATTAATGGATGTGTTGAATTTTGCTCACGGTGGCTTGTTTGCTTGGGGGGCTTATAGTGGAGTTTGGTTTTACTCTATAACAGGAAGTTTTTTTATCGGAATTATTGGAGCTGTGATTATCGGTTGTTTATTAGGGTTAGTGATGGAAAAGTGGATTATCAAGCCAGTTTATGGGAATCATGTGCAGCAAATTTTAATTACACTTGGTCTTATGCTCGTATTATCTGAAATGCTCAAAGTCGTTTGGGGCCCGAATCAAATTTCAGCGGCACCTCCCGATTATTTAACGGGAAGCTGGGAAGTGGCTGGGGTTACCGTGATTAAGTATCGTGCGTTTATTATTCTAATTGGCTTTCTTGTTTTTTTTCTCGTTCAATATGTATTGAAAAATACAAAAATTGGTCTTGTTGTTCGAGCAGGAGTGATGGATAAGGAAATGGTCCAAGCACTTGGGATCAATATTCAAAAGGTGTTTATGCTTGTGTTTATGGTTGGTGCAGGAATGGCGGCGCTTGGCGGTGTTTTGTTTGGACCTTATTCTGGAGTGATTCATGCAGGAATGGGAATGGAATTTGCAATTCTTGCTTTTATTGTGGTGGTCATAGGTGGAATGGGAAGCTTTAGTGGTTCGTTATTTGCAGCGATTTTAGTCGGTTTGTCAGGCTCTTTGATGGCTTATTATGTACCGGATTTAGCGTTAGCGGCCAATATGTTGTTAATGGCGATCGTATTAGTGTTTCGACCGCAAGGCTTATTTGGAGCGAAGGGGTGAAAAATGTGACTTGGTATCAACAGAACAAACTGACGGTGCTGTATTCGATCATTGCAGCTTTTCTCCTTTTGTTGCCGTTTATTTATGATTCGCGAAGTATGCTAATTTTGTTCACACAGATCTTTATTTTTGCTATTTTTGCGATGAGTTATGATATTCTTCTGGGCTATACCGGTATTGTCTCTTTTGGTCATGCGATGTTTTTTGGGATTGGTGCTTACACGATGGGGATTTTTATGAAGCAATTTGAACCGACGCCTGTTTATTTTCTACTAGCGATGCTCATGACGCTCCTTCTTACTGGATTATTAAGTTATATTGTTGGTTTATTAACCTTGCGATTGAAAAGTCATTTCTATGCGATGCTTACTTTATCCCTTTCTGGTTTATTTTTAGTGCTAGCTGAAAAGTGGCGGACGTTGACATTTGGGAATGATGGATTTACGTTCCGTGTGCCGGATTTCGCCAAGGATCGTACGGACTTTTATCTCATTTGTTTAGTCACTATGATAGTTGTGTTTGTATTGTTGCAACGTTTTACTCACTCGCCATTAGGAAAAGTATGGCAAGCGATTCGTGAGAACGAGCAACGAACGGAATCACTCGGTTATCAAGTGCTTCATTATAAAATCATTGCATCGGTTGTAGCTGGGGTAATTGCAGGTTTAGCAGGAAGTTTATACTCGGTGTCGCTGCGGTTTGTTAATACAAGTGTGTTTGCCATGGATGTGACGCTTGATGCGTTGTTAATGACGATCATTGGTGGCGTGGGGACACTAGTTGGAGCCATTATCGGGGCTGGACTGATTGAATTTGCTCATCATTGGTTAACAGAGCTGGCGAAAGTACATTGGATTTTCGAACGGTGGATTATCTTCTTCGGGATCATTTATATTTTAGCAGTTATGTTTTTTCCTCAAGGTATCGTGGGAACATTTGCGAAACTGAGAAACAAGCAGAAGAATAATACACAAGAAGTGCTTCAAGAGAAAAAAGATATAGCTAGCTAGAGAAATGAGAATCGTTAAAAGCGTTATGTAGCTTCTCTAAACGACAATTAATGGAAAATAGATAGTGGAATAAGCAGGAATTTTTGTTTATGTCGTGGAAGAAAGGGAAAAGTGAGAGTAAATTCCTAGCCTTTGGTTAATTAACAAGCACCCAATCATTTTATTTAACTGGAGAGGGGTGTAAAAACAATTCAATGGGGGAAAAGGGGAATAAACATGACGACTGTTGCATTAAATAAAGTAACATTAGCTAATGGAGAAACGTTATCGTATCGAGAACGTGAAGGTGGAAACGAACCGTTATTGTTAATTCATGGGAATATGACTTCTTCTAAACATTGGGATGTGCTCATTGATCGTTTGGACAAGCAGTATAAGGTGTATGCCGTTGACTTACGTGGCTTTGGAGGATCGACTTATCATGAACCCATCCAGTCAATTAAAGATTTTTCTAATGATGTGAAACAATTTGTGGATGCAATCGCGTTGAAAGATTTCTCAATTATCGGCTGGTCAACAGGTGGTGCCGTCGCCATGCAGTTTGTTGCTGATTATTCGGGGGTGTGTGATAAACTTATATTATTGGCCTCTGCTTCAACTAGAGGTTATCCATTTTTTGGATCAACTGAAGAGGGACTACCGGATATGTCGAATCGTTTGAAAACATATGAAGAGGTAAAAGCTGATCCAGCAAAGACAATCATGATTCAAACGGCTTACCAAATGAATAATCGAGAGCTGCTTAAAGGGATTTGGAATATGTTAATTTATACAGAGAAGCAACCTCAGCCTGCCCTATTTGAAGAATATATAGACGATATGTTCACTCAGCGGAATTTAGCTGAAGTATACCACGCATTAAATACATTTAATATTAGTGACAATCATAATGGAGCGGTAGATGGAACGAATCAAGCAAAGGATATTACTATTCCTGTTTTAGTGCTGCGTGGAGATCGAGATTTTGTTGTTACGGCGGAAATGACAGAAGAAATTATAGATGATTTAGGTGATCAGGTTGAATTTAATGAATTAACCAATTGTGGCCACTCTCCGCTTATTGATGATCTGGAGCAATTAACTTCAGAAATTACTAAATTTTTAGAGAAATGAGGAAAGAAGAATGAGGTTAAAAGAAAAAGTTGCTATTATTACAGGAGCAGCTAATGGGATCGGTCTTGCGGCGGCGGAGCTTTTTGCAAAAGAGGGGGCAAAGGTTGTTATAGCTGATTTTGATGAGGAGCTGGGGACAAAACGGGTTCAGGAATTGACTGAGAAAGGCTATGATGTTGCCTTCTCAAAGGTCAATGTGGTGGATCGGGATAGCGTAGATGCGATGGTCAAGCTGACAATAGACCGCTACGGTCATGTTGATATTTTAGTAAATAACGCTGGTATTACTCGCGATGGAATGCTTTGGAAGCTGTCAGCGGAGGATTTTCAAAGGGTGCTGGATGTTAATTTAAAAGGTGTGTTCAATTGTACTCAATCAGTGATCCCTCATATGATTTCACAAGGAAGTGGAAGGGTCATTAACACATCATCTGTCTCAGGTGTATATGGAAATGTTGGACAGACGAACTATGCAGCAGCTAAAGCGGGTGTGGTCGGTATGACGAAATCATGGGCGAAGGAACTTGGACGGAAAGGAATCAATGTCAATGCGGTAGCTCCTGGTTTTGTTGAAACATCTATGGTAGCTACTGTACCTGAAAAAATTTTAGACCAGTTAAAGACAACCATTCCACTCGGCCGTTTAGGAAGTCCAAAGGATGTGGCCAATGCCTATCTGTTTCTTGCTTCTGATGAATCTAATTATGTGAACGGAATTACGCTTCATGTTGACGGTGGAATTATGATGTAAAAATATGTTCAAAAAACAGAGGAGAAATCCTCTGTTTTTTTGTTTCACATTCACAGGCAGTAAGACTTTGCTGATTGAAGGTTGTAACTATGTTGTAACTCCTAAACGGTATGATCAATGCATCATAGGATGAAAAATGGCTGATATTTATATTGGAAGTGAGGAGGAGTAATGTGAAATGGGAATTGGACTGGCTGGAAAATAGGGTAAGGTTAACACCATGGAAGACAGCAGTGATTCATGCGGGATCGAATCAACAATGGAATTATCAACAAATCAATCACCGGGCGAAAATCTTGGTTCATTTTTTATTAGAGCAAAAGGTTGGAAAAGGAGATCGTGTCGCCTTGATCTCTCCTAATCATATAAGTTATTTTGATTTAATGTTTGCTTGTGCCAAAATAGGGGCGATCTTTGTCCCGATTAATTGGCGTTTATCTATCCAAGAAATGAATTATATTTTAGCAGATTGTTCACCAAAGTTAGTGGGCTACCATGACCAATTTAAAGAGATGATTGACACGCTTTCATTTCATCAAGATCGTTACTTTTGCGTTTCATCACCTGAATATGAAATAGGAATGAGCGATGAAAACGAGCCACTTCTGTTGTCTGTTTCGATCGAACAGGAAGATCCATGGATGATGATTTATACAGGTGGAACAACAGGAAAGCCAAAAGGGGTTATCTTATCCCATCGTGCTATTTTATGGAACGGATTGAACACGATCGTTAGCTGGAGTTTAACAGCGAATGATACGACACTCACGTATTTGCCAATGTTTCATACAGGGGGACTGAATGCCTTAACGACACCATTACTGATGATTGGTGGCACAGTGGTCATTGGAAATCAGTTTGATCCGCTTGAGGCAATCGAAGCGTTAAATCAATATCATTGTACTATTGCGCTATTTGTTCCAACGATGTATCAAATGATGATTCAAGAGAAAGCATTTGTTGAAAGCTCATTTCCATCGATGAAGGTGTTTCTATCTGGAGGAGCTCCTTGCCCATTAAGCGTGTACGAAGCATTTATAAAAAAAGGAATAGCTTTCAAAGAAGGATATGGATTGACTGAAGCGGGACCGAATAACTTTTATATTGACCCAGAAGAAGCAAAAACGCATCGTGGTTCAGTAGGGAAGTCGA
Organism: Bacillus sp. FJAT-52991; assembly: GCF_037201805.1. Lineage (GTDB taxonomy): Bacteria > Bacillota > Bacilli > Bacillales > Domibacillaceae > Bacillus_CE > Bacillus_CE kandeliae. The sequence continues at coordinate 1,020,471 of NZ_CP147404.1, forward strand.
TGCTATTTAATCAGATCAAGCTGTTAAAAGAAGATGGAACTGAAGCAGCTGTAGGTGAGGTTGGGGAGCTGTTGATTCAAGGAAAGCATACGTTTTCTGCTTATTGGAATAATCAAGCGGCGACGGCTGAAGTGCTACAAAATAACTGGCTACACACTGGGGATTTGGCGAGGGTTAATAAAGCAGGCTATTGCTTTATTGTTGGTCGAAAGAAAGAAATGATCATTTCAGGTGGAGAAAATATTTATCCACTTGAGGTGGAGCAATGCCTTTTACAATTCCCTCATATTGAAGAAGCGGCTGTAATCGGATTACCAGATGATATGTGGGGAGAGAAAGTCGTTGCTTTCATCGTCACAACGAATCAGCGATCCGTTCCTTCAGCAGACCTTCAGCAACATTGTCAACAAGCCCTTGCAAAATATAAAATTCCTAAACAATTTATTTTCATTGAAGAGCTTCCGAAAACGCATGTCGGAAAAATCGATAAGAAGATGTTAGTGGAGATTGGAAAGGGATCTTTAGAAATCAAATGAATTTGTTACTGATAGTTAAGCCTTCTTTTTTCATAAAACGGGGAAGCTCAGTGAACTTCTCCGTTTGTTCTTATTATTCATTAATACTTTTTCCTGCTTCTCCTTCTTTTTCAAAACGAGTTGCCCCTCCATAATGCAAAGCTTGGTCTCGGTCTGATTCCACTTGTTTTTTATTTTTAAGCTTTTTTTCTTGTCGATCTTTTCCCATGTTGATCACCTCCATTTTTAACCTTTCCTGTATAGATGATTTCATACATCTAATTCATTTATTTCGGACATGCTAAAAGAGCAACCTTGAAAAGGAGTGAATGGTGTGGGGCAAAATCATCTCTTTAAGCCTGGTCAGAAGGCACCAAACAATGGAGCCTATGTAGAGATTGGTGAAACAGGAAGTACAGTAAACGATCCAAAGAAAGTCAAGCTTGAAGCAGGCGATAGGTTTCCTGCAACAACAAACCGCGATCGTGTTTGGATGTACCAGCGTAAACCTTAATGGATGTGGAGGAGAGTATATGAGAAATAAAGCGAAGGATTTTCCAATCAAAGGAATGAAAGGGGAAGCGGGAGAAGCAAAAGCTAAGTCAAAAAATGCTTCCCAACGTCCTAATGGTACGATTAATACTGATCCACAAGATCGCATGATGGCGGCCAATCAAACGACTGAAGAAGAGACTTAAATAAAGCAGAAGGAGCTTGCAGGTTAGAGTAGCAAGTTCCTTTTTTTGTTAAGGATTATGCTATACTAAATGAAAGACATTGTTAAGGGAAAAGGGTCGGTCTTCAATTTTCTGACAATATGCTGTTAGTTTGTGAGTGTTTTGAAGTAATAGATGTGAAGCAATAAAGTGGGTACAGATGAGGAGGAGGAATATTGCCAGAATGGATGATACTTTTGCTTGCTATGCCTGTGGTGGGGGTGATTGTGTACACATCACTTGACCGTTTGATGGGAAGGCTTGATTCAAAAGTGGAGATGAAAACGGTGGTAGCTGAGTTAAATCAAGTGAAAGAATGCGGCCATTGTGGACGTTTAAGTCGCAATTATCAACGAGAGCTTGCTCGCTATGATTTTTTGTTAAAAGGAAAGTCGTTAGAGCAAACAGGTATCGCTCCTGCTGTTGAACCATGTCCCCATTGTAAGCAAGAAGCCACTTTCCATTCCATTCCTAACATCCTTCCGTTTCATAAGCATCATTTAGATTGTTTACCTTTAGAAGTGACAGAGTATGCTGAGCACCAAAGGCAGATAGAGGAATGTGAGCGGCTTTTGTATGCAAGTAAAGTAAATGAATCTTTTAACAGGCGGTTAGTAGAAAGGTAAATAGGTGATCAATAAACCTCATGTGCATATGGGGTTTATTTTTTTGTAGTTGTAATTAGAGGGTGCTTTGGAATAAGTGCTCAATTATTCTCAAAAGCAGATTGATTTCATGCAAACAATATATTGTTCAGATTGACTGTGATGGCATACAATGTGTAACAAGAAGAAAAGTTGGAATTTTCTTAAAAAATCCGCGGTTATTTTAGAAAGGGTGATACGATGAAATCGAGCAAATTTCCACTAAAACAGGGGCTTTATGACCCGACCTTTGAACATGATGCTTGCGGTATTGGATTCGTTGCAAATATAAAAGGGAAGCCTTCTCGTGAAATTGTTAAGCAAGCAACAGTGATGCTTTGTCGACTTGAGCATCGTGGCGGACAGGGGAGCGATCCGCAAACTGGAGATGGAGCAGGAATTATGGTGCAGTTACCGCATCAATTTTTTCGATTAACTTGTTCAAAATTTCACATACCTGAAGTTGGTAATTACGGAGTAGGAATGCTGTTTTTGCCACAAGAGGTTGAACGTCGGATGAAATGTGAAGCATTGTTTAATCAGATTATTGAGGAAGAAGGGCAAGAGCTATTAGGTTGGCGGACCGTTCCAGTAGATGATACGAACATTGGTGAAACAGGCAGGGAAAGTCAGCCATTCATTCGCCAAGTATTCATTGGAAAATCTGATGGAATCATGGATGAATCATCGTTTGAACGCAAGCTTTACGTGATTCGCAAGCGAGTAGAGCTCGTCATTGAAGAAAATCGTCTTGCTGGGGAAGAAATTTTTTATGTAGCTAGCCTTTCAACTAGAACCATTGTATATAAAGGGATGCTGACACCTGATCAGCTAGATACGTATTATCTTGATTTACAACATCCTTCTTTTAAATCGGCAATGGCACTCGTTCATTCTCGCTTCAGTACGAATACTTTTCCGAGTTGGGAACGAGCACATCCGAATCGATATATGATTCATAATGGTGAAATCAATACACTGAAGGGCAATGTCAATTGGATGAAGGCTCGTGAACAACTATTAACATCAGATTTGCTTGGTAGAGATATGAAAAAAATAGTCCCAATCATTGATACAAACGGCAGTGATTCATCGATGTTTGATAATTGCTTGGAGTTTTTAACTTTATCAGGCCGCTCGTTGCCTCATGCTGCGATGATGATGATTCCAGAGCCGTGGGATAAAAATTCACTAATGGATGATTCCTTACGAGCTTTTTATGAGTATCATAGTTATTTCATGGAGCCTTGGGATGGACCAGCGGCGATTGCTTTTACGGATGGACGGAAAATTGGGGCGATGCTTGATCGTAATGGTTTACGTCCGGCCAGGTATTATGTAACGACCGATGATACGATTATTTTTTCATCAGAAGTGGGCGTGTTAGATGTCCCTGTGGATAAAGTACAGAGAAAAGGGAGACTGAGTCCAGGAGAAATGTTGCTAGTTGACTTAATCGAGGGACGCATCATTCCGAATGAAGAAGTGAAAAGTCAAATGGCTAACGAGAAACCATATCAACAGTGGTTAAAGCAAGGAGTCATCTCGATTGATCCATTGTTTCAAGAAGATCAAACGAACAATTCCAATCTACTGCCAATAGTGACGTATCAAAAAGCATTCGGCTATACGTACGAGGAGTTGATGAAGCAATTAGCACCAATGGTGACAGAGGGAAAAGAGCCGATCGGTTCGATGGGGAATGATACGCCACTTGCGGTACTTTCGAATAAACCTCAGCTTTTATACAATTATTTCAAACAACAGTTTGCTCAAGTGACGAACCCACCAATTGATGCGATCCGTGAAGCCTTTGTCACTTCGACAATAACGATGCTAGGGGCGGAAGGGAACTTGCTTCATCCAGATGAAAGCAGTTGTCGGCGCATTCGCCTAGAGACACCCATTTGTTCGGATGATCAGTTAGCGAGCATTCGTCATCAAGAATTTCAAATTCAAACGTTCTCAATGTTGTTTGAAGCGGAAGATGGGGAACGGGCATTAGAAACAGCATTACAACAATTATTTCATTCCGTAGATCAGGCCATTGAAGCTGGGGTGAGTTTAATTATTTTATCTGACCGTAAGATGAATGAAGAATTAGCCGCCATTCCCGCTTTATTAGCTGTGAGTGGTCTGCATCATCATCTCGTTCGTCAAGGAACCCGAACGAAGGTTAGCATTATAGTAGAAACTGGCGAAGCGCGTGACATTCATCAATTTTGTATGCTGATTGGCTATGGAGCGGATGCGATTAACCCCTATCTTGCCATTGCTAGTATCAATGAGATGATTGTGAATGAGCAGATCAAACACCTCTCTTATGCGGAAGCTGTTGAAAAATATATTCAAGCAGCAACAAGCGGCATTGTAAAAGTGATGTCCAAAATGGGGATTTCCACCATTCAAAGCTATCGAGGGGCGCAAATTTTTGAGGCGATCGGCATTGGTCAAATGGTGATTGATCGATACTTCACTGGAACAGCTTCGCAAATTGGGGGCATCTCTCTAGAAACGATTGCCAAAGAAACATTGATGCGTCATCGTCAAGCATTCTACTCTCAAGATCAATCGCTAGAATCAGGGAGCGACTTTCAATGGAGACAAGACGGAGAATTTCATGCTTTTCGTCCAACAACGATTCACACCCTCCAGCAAGCTTGTCGAACGAATAATTACGAGTTGTATAAAAAATATGCGGAAATGGCGAATGAAGAGCAGCTGATCTTTCTGCGAGGATTGTTCGGCTTTAAAGAGACCCAGGCGATTCCAATTGAGGAAGTGGAATCTGTCGAAGCGATTTGCCGCCGCTTTAAAACTGGTGCGATGTCATACGGCTCATTAAGTCAAGAGGCTCATGAAACATTGGCAATTGCGATGAATCGCATTGGAGGAAAGAGTAATAGTGGCGAAGGAGGAGAACATCCGGATCGCTATTCACCAGATGAAAAGGGGGATTTACGCCGCAGTGCTATTAAACAAGTAGCTTCTGGCCGTTTCGGAGTATCGAGCCATTATTTAGTGAATGCGACTGAAATTCAAATTAAAATGGCACAAGGAGCAAAGCCGGGAGAAGGGGGACAGTTACCAGGAGAAAAAGTGTATCCGTGGATTGCGGAAGTACGTGGTTCAACTCCGGGTGTAGGTTTAATTTCACCACCTCCACATCATGATATTTACTCGATTGAAGATCTCGCTCAATTGATCCATGATTTGAAAAATGCCAATCCAGCCGCAAGAATTAGCGTGAAGCTTGTAGCGAAAGCTGGTGTGGGGACAATTGCCGCTGGGGTCGCTAAAGGGCTTGCGGATGTTATTTTAATTAGCGGTTATGAAGGTGGAACAGGTGCCTCGCCAAGAACAAGTATTAAGCATGCAGGCATTCCGTGGGAGCTTGGACTTGCCGAAGTGCATCAAACTTTGATGTTAAATGATCTTCGGAGTCGAGTTGTTTTAGAATCGGATGGTAAACTGATGACCGGACGTGATGTTGTCATGGCGACTTTACTAGGAGCGGAAGAATACGGTTTTGCGACAGCCCCACTTGTCGTATTAGGCTGTGTGCTTATGCGAGTTTGTCATCTAAATACTTGCCCTGTTGGCGTAGCGACGCAAAATCCTGAACTGCGTAAAAAATTCATGGGTACCGCTGAACACGTCGAGAATTTTATGAGATTTATCGCTCAAGACGTCCGAGAAATAATGGCTTCATTAGGCTTTCGAACAATCGATGAAATGGTCGGCCGGACAGAAACACTTGTCATAAATGAAAAGGTCAAAGCTCAGTGGAAAGCCAAGGAATTAGATCTTTCCTCGCTTCTTTATCAACAGAATCTTCAAAGAGAAGTCGGAATGTTCTTTCAACAATCACAGAATCATCGCTTAGATCAATCACTCGATGAAACGGAGATTTTATCGGTTTGTCAGCCAGCTCTTGAAAGAAAGCAATCCGTCCAAGCAAGCTTTTCGATTCAAAATGTTCATCGGACAGTCGGGACGATTTTAGGGAGTGAAATAACGAAACGGTATGGTCAGGAAGGGCTTGCTGAAGATACCATCCAGTTAGCATTCACTGGATCTGCGGGTCAAAGTTTTGCTTCGTTTTTACCAAAGGGAGTGACGATGGCCCTTCAAGGAGATGCCAACGATTATGTCGGCAAAGGGTTGTCTGGCGGAAAAATCATAGTTTATCCATCTGATCAATCAACTTATCTTCCTGAAGAAAATAGCCTTATCGGCAATGTCGCTTTTTACGGAGCAACCGCTGGAGAAGCTTACATTCACGGTCTTGCAGGTGAGCGTTTCTGTGTAAGAAATAGCGGTGTGCATGCAGTCGTTGAAGGCATTGGCGATCATGGCTGTGAGTATATGACAGGAGGACGTGTCGTAGTGCTTGGAGCAGTCGGGAAAAATTTTGCGGCAGGCATGTCTGGTGGAATGGCGTATGTGTTTACTCAAGGGAAAGAAGAGTTCCAACAGCGTTGTAACCAGCAAATGGTGAGCTTAGAGTCATTGGAGACAACGACTGATCAAGAAGAAGTCAAACAAATGATTGTTCGTCATTACGAGTATACGAATAGTTCTCGTGCTCGATACATTCTTGATCATTGGGTGGAGCTTTTGCCGCAATGGGTAAAGGTGATTCCGAAAGAGTATAAGCAGATGGTGGAATCGATTGAGCAAATGCAACAAGCAGGGCTTTCTTTACAAGAAGCGAAACTCTATGCTTTTACCGAAAAATCTCAATTGAAGAACTTGGAGCATGCCTAACTAGAAAGGAAGTGATAGACGTATGGGAAAGCCTACAGGGTTTATCGAATATCAGCGGGAAGTGCCACAAGAGCGAAATCCCCTAGATCGAATCAATGATTGGAAGGAGTATCAACAATCTTTATGTGACGATCAATATCAAATCCAAGGGGCTAGATGCATGGGTTGTGGGACGCCGTTTTGTCATACAGGTGTTCAAATGGCAGGGATGGCGATGGGCTGCCCCTTATACAATTTGATTCCAGAGTGGAATGAGCTCATCTATCGTGGTCGCTGGCAGGAAGCACTGGAACGTTTGTTGAAAACAAATAATTTTCCTGAATTTACTGGAAGAGTATGCCCAGCTCCATGTGAGGGGTCATGTACGGTAGCGATTCATGATTCAGCGGTAGCGATTAAGTCAATCGAGCGTGCCATCATTGATAAAGGCTTTGCTGAAAGGTGGATCGTACCAAAGCCGCCGAAAACAAGAACAGGCAAAAAAGTAGCGATTGTTGGCTCAGGGCCAGCTGGACTCGCTAGTGCCGATCAATTAAATAAAGCGGGGCATCTTGTCACCGTTTTTGAACGAGCTGATCGCATTGGCGGTTTGCTCACTTACGGGATTCCTAATATGAAACTAGAGAAGAGCATTGTTGAGCGGCGCGTGCAGTTATTACAAGCGGAAGGAATCACGTTTGTCACCAATACGGAAATAGGAAAGGATATTTCTCCTCAACAGCTACGTGCTGAATTTGATGCGGTGATCCTTTGCACGGGCGCCCAAAAGCATCGAAATGTAACCATTGAAGGACGAGAGTTAAACGGTATTCACTTTGCGATGGATTATTTAACACTCAATACGAAAAGCTTATTAGATTCCAATTTTGAAAATGGACAGTTTATTTCAGCGAAAGGACAGGATGTCATTGTCATTGGAGGGGGAGATACAGGGGCGGATTGTGTGGCTACTGCTTTAAGGCAAGGCTGTAAAAGCATCGTTCAGTTTGGGAAGCACCCGCAGCTTCCAACAGAAAGAAGTAAGAATAACCCGTGGCCACAGTATCCTCAAGTGTTCTCGCTTGATTATGCCTATGCAGAAGCTGCTGCTCAAACGGGCAAAGACCCGCGTGAATATTGCTTATTATCGAAGAAGTTTATTGGAGATGATAATGGCCAGGTGAAAGAGCTTCATACCGTGCAAATGGAAAAAACGATCGGCGAAGATGGCTGCGTCGTGTTTCATGAGATTCCTGGAACAGAGAAGGTATGGCCAGCCCAGCTCGTATTAATTGCAGCTGGCTTTAGCGGACCAGAACAAGAAGTGATTCACTCATTTGACCTCCATCAAAATGAACGAGGATGTGTAGACGCACCATTTGGAATATATACGACCAATGTGGAGGGCGTGTTTGCTGCGGGAGATGTACGCAGAGGGCAAAGTTTAATTGTTTGGGCGATTAACGAAGGACGTGGGGTAGCTCGTGAATGTGATCGTTATTTAATGGGAGCGACATTTTTACCGTAAAAAGAAGGGAGCTAATCAAATGGCTAAATATAATAAAGAAGAGGTTGTTCGTTTAGTTGAAGAGGAGAATGTGAAATTTATTCGCCTTCAGTTTACAGACATTTTAGGGACGATCAAAAACGTGGAGATCCCTTCATCTCAGCTTGAAAAGGCATTAAGCAATAAGATGATGTTTGACGGGTCTTCGATTGAGGGCTTTGTGAGAATTGAAGAATCTGATATGTATTTGTATCCCGACTTAGACACATTTGTTATTTTTCCATGGACAGCTGAAAAAGGGAAAGTCGCTCGCTTTATTTGTGATATTTACCATCCGAATGGTCAGCCATTTGAAGGTGATCCTCGCAGAAACTTAAAACGACTGTTGAAAGAAATGACGGATTTAGGTTTTACAGAATTCAACTTAGGGCCAGAGCCGGAATTTTTCCTTTTTAAGTTAAATGAAAAAGGGGAGCCGACACTCGAGTTAAATGATCAAGGTGGTTATTTTGATTTAGCCCCGACCGATTTAGGGGAGAATTGCCGTCGCGATATTGTGTTGGAATTAGAAGAAATGGGCTTTGAGGTTGAGGCTTCTCATCATGAAGTAGCCCCTGGCCAGCATGAGATTGATTTTAAATATACAGATGCGGTCAAAGCTTGTGATGATATTCAAATATTTAAGCTAGTGGTGAAAACAATTGCCCGTAAGCATGGCCTGCACGCGACATTTATGCCAAAACCATTGTTTGGTGTAAACGGTTCAGGGATGCATTGTAATCTTTCCCTGTTCAAAAATGGTGAAAATGCTTTTTATGATGCAAATGGTGAATTGGAATTAAGCGGAACGGCCCGCCAATTCATTGCGGGAATTATCAAACATGCACCGAGTTTTACCGCAGTTACGAATCCAACGGTTAACTCTTACAAACGGTTAGTTCCAGGCTATGAGGCTCCATGTTATGTGGCTTGGTCAGCGAGAAATAGAAGTCCGCTCATTCGAATTCCAGCTTCTAGAGGGTTAAGCACTCGTGTCGAGGTTCGTAGTGTCGATCCGGCCGCCAATTCATATTTAGCGATGGCTGTCCTTCTTGCAGCTGGTTTAGATGGCATCAAAAATCAACTCACGCCACCTAAATCAGTCGATCAAAATATTTACGTCATGACGAAGGAGGAACGAGTGGCGAATGGCATTGTCGATTTACCAGCGACATTAGCCGAAGCATTGAATCAATTAAAAGCAAATGAAGTGATTGTTGATTCGTTAGGCGCTCATTTATTTGAACATTTCATCGAAGCAAAACAAATCGAATGGGATATGTTCCGTACACAAGTTCATCCTTGGGAACGGGAACAGTATTTGACTCAATATTAATATCAATTCAGGGCGCAGGCGAAAAAAATCCTAATTAGAGAAGGTGAATGCTTGTGTGTGGAATAACAGGATGGATTGATTGGGATCAAGATGTAACGAAACAAGTATCCATTGTAGAGAAAATGGTTGCCTCATTAGTTAAAAGGGGACCCGATGCCTCAAATATTTGGAGTACCTATCATGCAGCACTAGGTCATACGCGGTTAATTGTCGTTGATCCTGCTGGTGGGATTCAACCGATGGAGAAAAATGGATACACTCTAGTTTATAATGGTGAGCTTTATAATACGGAAGAATTGCGCAACGAGTTGTTGAAAAAAGGGTATTCCTTTCGCTCTCATTCCGATACGGAAGTGTTATTGACCGCTTATATCGAATGGAAAGAAAAATGTGTTGACTATTTTAATGGAATTTTTGCTTTTGCTATTTGGGATCATCAACGTGAGCGATTGTTTATGGCGAGAGATCGGCTTGGCGTCAAGCCTTTGTTTTATAGTGAAAAAGGTCGCTCTTTCTTATTTGCATCGGAACTGAAAGCCTTGTTAACTCATCCGGAAGTGAAAAGTGAGGTAGGACGGGAAGGGTGGCAAGAAGTGTTAGGATTAGGACCTTCCCGAACTCCTGGGCAAGGTGTGTTTCGAGGAATTCAAGAACTACGCCCGGCCCATGCTTTATCTTATGATCGTCAAGGAGTGCGTATTTGGCGATACTGGAATGTGGAAAGCAAGAAGCATGAACATTCGTTGCAGGAAACAATTGAGCGTGTGAGATTTCTCGTGCAAGATGCGGTGGAGCGACAATTGGTGGCTGATATGCCTGTTTGTACATTTTTATCAGGTGGAGTGGATTCGAGTGCGATTAGTGCGATTGCTTCCAGTTATTTTGCTAAAACCGGTCGTGGCTCGTTACACACGTATTCGATCGATTATGAGCAAAACCGACAGTTTTTTCAGGTGACTGCTTTTCAACCGGATGAAGATGCCCCTTGGATCGAACGCATGAAACAATATGTAGGATCTATTCATCAGTCAGCTGTGATTGATAATGAACAGCTTGTGGAAAGGTTGAAGGATGCTACGATTATGAGAGATTTGCCAGGAATGGCAGATGTAGATTCATCGTTGTTATGGTTTTGTGAATGGATTAAGAAGGATTTTACCGTGGCGTTGTCAGGTGAATGTGCTGATGAGATATTTGGCGGTTATCCTTGGTTTTATAAAGAAGAAATGTTGAATGAAGGAGCTTTTCCATGGATGAGATCGCTAGACGAGAGAGAACAGCTGCTGTTACCACACTGGCGAACAAAACTCGACCTGAAGGGATATGTCCAAGAGCGATACAAGGAAACAGTGAAGGAAACCCCGCGATTGGATGGAGAAAGCCTTATGGAAGCTAAGCGTCGGGAAATGTTTTATCTCAATATGATTTGGTTTATGACGACGTTGCTTGAACGAAAAGACCGCATGAGCATGGGAGCAAGCTTAGAAGTTCGCGTTCCTTTTGCCGATCATCGGCTCGTTGAATACGTCTGGAATATTCCTTGGGAAATAAAAATGTTGCACGGTCGCGAAAAAGGGCTGTTGCGCCGTGCTTTAGAAGGGGTGCTTCCAGATGATGTCCTTTATCGCAAGAAAAGTCCTTATCCGAAAACCCATCATCCTGAATACACCAAAAGGGTAAAGCAACAATTAACAACGATCATTGAAAACAAATCATCTCCTATACTTGAACTACTTTCAAAGCAGAAAATCAAAGAGATCATCGATACAAATGCTTCATTACTCAAAAACCCATGGTTCGGCCAGCTTATGACTGGTCCTCAACTCATTGCCCACCTCATTCAAATCAACCATTGGCTCAAATATTACAACATTAATATTATTGATTAAATCAGAAAAAAACTTGGGAATCGATTCGTCATTTACTCATTTTTTATGATGCGAGAGTCGTCGTTGGAGAGGCAAGTCCCATTCAGAAATTAAAACAAAGACTGCAGCAATTTCTTCATCAGAAGCCGCACTTACTAAACCGTTTTTTTGATAATACAAGTTATATGAAAAAAGGAGTCGGCGTGTTTGGTCAATTTTTAACAGAGTCGATTGTCAAAAGGACGTTAAAAATATGAGATTTGAACAAATTATTCATTGGATGAAGCAACTAAACGGAAAGGCAAACTCCGCCCTTTATGCGCCTTTGCTTAAGCAAAATAATAGTGAACATATCGCCTTTATACGGAATCTGGAAAAAGAGATGGAAAGAGAAAATACTTTATTTACGCCTTTAGAGGACTGTTGTTCTTATTATGGGATTGACATTCACGAGCGCCATCATGCGTTAGGCGATGCAAAAATGACCGCACAATTATGGACTCGATCTGTGAAAAAACTCCAAGAATTAGGCTTTCAAACATTGTTCGATGTGTATCAGGGCTGCAGGAAATAAAAAGGATGTGCCCCAAAAGTCTGCGTCGCCAATTTTTGAGATGATACTTCTTATTTGAAAATGCTATTAAATTAGTTTTTTGCACCTGTCGCTTGGCTTTCGGTGCAGAAGGGGCCGGCTCAACTATTTATGAGACGGCCCCTTCTTACCTCTAGTCAAGTAGTTTTAGATGAATTTTATTTAGTTAGATGAATTTGTTTCTGTAGGAAGGGGTACCCCTTCCTACAGAAACAAATTTGCGCATACCAAAAAGACCTAACGAAATTTCGTTTTTTTCGAAAGGTCAAATATGTTATAGTAGGACTAACCAATTACGAACAGGTTGAGGCTGTTTCGTAGTCATAAGTGATATGGTGTGTGATCAGGTGAAATGCCACTTTCAAAAACTTGTTCACACAGGCAATCGACGCAACTTTATGGGGCTTTCCTTGAGGTTGCGTTTTTAATTTGTCATAGTAATCCACCAAATGATTTCCACCGAATCGACGTAATGTAATCATGGTCTGAACCATATAAAACAAGATTTTTCGTAGCTTGTTGTTTCCTCGTTTATTGATCTTATCTTTGTAATAGGTATTTCCTGATTGATAACGCATCACATCAATACCAACATAGGCATTTAACTGCTTGTGGTTCTTGAAACGGCGAATATCCCCAAGCTCTCCAATCAGACGAACAGCTGTCGCTTCTCCGATACCGGGAAATGAAATCAGTACGTTGTATTCGGTTCTTTCCTTTGAGAGCTCGACCATTTGTTTCACAAGCCCTTCTTTCTTTTCTTTTAAATCAGAGATCCTTTTCGCATAGTCACGTACTTGTTCACAACGCACATCCTCTTTTGAAATGGCTGGATACGAATCTTTCGCAGCTTCTAGTAAAGCGAGTCCTTTCGCTTCTGCTCGCGAAAGAGATAGATTCTTCCTTGTATTTGCTTTTAGCCGATTACGAATGATGGTTTTGGAACAAGTGAGTACCTCATCTGGATGCGGATAGAGCTGCACAATATTGAGAAAAAGGGCCGAGCGTGTTGAAAATATGATTTCTAATTCTGGAAAACTGAGTTGTAGAATGGCATGCAGGCGACTGAAAAGATGAGTGATTTCACGATCTAGTTCATCATAATAACGTGTGAGTGATCGCATTTGTTTATAATAGCCTTCTTCTTGATAAGTAGCTGTACGCTCTACTTTAAAATGTGATTTTGCCAGTTCATGTGCATCGCTTTTGTCTGTTTTTTGTCGACGCATCGATGCCATTTGAAGATTCGCTTCAAGAGGGTTCACTCGATGGTAGATATAACCTTCTGTTTGGAAAAAGCGTTCTAATGATGCGGAATAAACACCTGTCGCTTCAAATACAATCTCTGGTGCTTGTCCATCCTGTTTTGTTAATGTTTGGAGTTTTTCGTTCAAAGCTTCAAATGAGGGTTTGGTATGAAGAATTTCTCCTTCAAATTCACATTGACGATATTGGTTATAAATCACCATCGTACTTTTCCCCATACTCACATCAAGAGCGACTACATGTTGCATATTCATTTCTCCTTCTTAGCCAATCATAGAAGTCTTCACAGGGCCTTATCGATTCCCTTTTCTTATACACGATCTCTACGGATCCAACATACTAAACTGATTCACATAAGGGTGTGAAGTTGGTCGGTTTTTGAAACGGACTCGATTTGGTCCCAGGGGCCGTTCGACCTTTCTTCACTTCTACTATAAAAAAATAGTAGCACAAACCTTGGCCTTGGTTTGTGCTACTAATGTTAGTATGTTTTTGCGTTGAAAACAGACACTTACCTGTGCAAAAGTGTCCGATATTTGCACAGATGAGTGTCCATACAGGTGAATTCTTCACGAGAAGAGGTTGGCACGATACTTGCAATTAATAAAGTAGCTAGGTAGAAAAGTGATGAATATTTTGAGTGCCTGTTCATTTTAAAGTTAGGAGGAAAACAAGATGAATCATCGATATCTTACGGAAGAACATCAAATTTTACGAGAATCTTTTCGGAAGTTTTTAAAGAAGGAAGCGGAGCCTCATTTTGACGAGTGGGAGAAAAATCGCCTCATTCCTCGCGAATTTTGGACAAAGCTAGGGGAGCAAGGTTTTTTATGCCCAGCTGTTGATGAAAAATATGGGGGAATGAATGCTGATTTTGGCTATTCTGTCGTGATCACGGAAGAGCTAGAGCGGATAGGTACGAGCTTAGTAGGCGTTGGGTTACATAATGATATCGTCGTACCTTATATTGAGTCTTACGGAAATGACGAGCAAAAGGCCCGTTGGCTACCGAAGTGTGTAACAGGGGAATATATTACGGCTATTGCCATGACCGAGCCTGGGGCTGGTTCTGATTTAGCTAATATTAAAACGACGGCTGTACGTGATGGCGATCATTATATTATTAATGGGGAAAAAACCTTTATCACCAATGGAATACATTCTGATTTAATCATTTTGGCTTGTAAAACGGATACGTCGGTACAGCCAGGGTATAAGGGGATTAGTTTAATCGCTGTTGAGCGCGACACACCAGGTTTTAAAAGAGGAAAAAAATTAGAGAAGGTCGGACAGTGGGGACAAGACACAGCCGAATTAATTTTTGAGGATGCTAAAGTACCTGTTAGCAATTTGCTTGGTGAAGAGGGAAAAGGATTTTATTACATGATGAATAAACTTCAGCAAGAGCGCCTCATCGTCACAATTGAAGCTATTGTAAGTGCCGAAGAGATGCTAGCGCTTACGATTGATTATGTGAAGAGCAGAAAGGCATTTGGTAAGTCGATTAGCCAATTTCAAAATACTCAATTTAAAATTGCGGAAATGGCAACAGAAATTCAAATCGGGCGTACATTCATTGACGATTTAATCGTCAACCATATGGAAGGAAAAGAAGTGGTTAATCAGGTTTCGATGGCGAAATGGTGGACGACGGATATGGCGAAGCGGGTGGCAACTGAGTGTATGCAGCTACATGGAGGATATGGCTACATGGAGGAATATCCAATTGCTCGCAGATACCGTGATATACCAGTTCTGGCGATTTACGCGGGAACGAATGAAATTATGAAGCAAATTATTGCCAAAAATTTAGAACTATAAAAAGGGGCGTGTAGGTAGATGAGAGAAGTAGTGATTGTTGAAGGTGTTCGTTCGGCAGTAGGCAGACGTAAAGGAGCGTTTAGCAACACTCGTCCAGACGATCTAGCTGCAGAAGTGTTAAAAGGATTAGTCTCTCGAGCAGGAATCTCAGCGGATATGGTAGAGGATGTCATCTTCGGTTGTGTGTCCCAAGTGGGTGAACAATCCGTTAATATCGCAAGGCTAGCTTCGCTAATGGCTGATTTTCCAATCAGTGTTCCAGGAACAACGATTGATCGTCAATGTGGATCAAGTCAGCAAGCGGTTCATTTTGCCGCTCAAGCAATAGCATCAGGGGATATGGATATTGTGATTGCTGGCGGAGTAGAGAGTATGACGCGCGTACCGATGTTTTCTAATCGGCTAGATGCTGAATGGAGCGAACAGCTCACTTCTAAACATGAAATTATTCATCAAGGCTTGTCAGCCGAAAGAATAGCTGATCAATGGGGATTCAGCCGTGAGATGTTAGATGAGTTTTCTTATAATAGTCATCAAAAAGCGCTGCAAGCTCAAGCTGAAGGAAGATTTAACAAAGAGATTTTGCCGATTGAGGCAACGCTTGAGGATGGATCTAAAGTGCTCGTTAGTGAAGATGAAGGGCCTAGAAAAGAGACAACAATTGAAAGATTACAAAGTTTAAAGCCCGTCTTTAAAGAAGGTGGAAAGGTTCACGCAGGAAATGCAAGTCAAATGAGTGATGGAGCAGCCGCCTTGTTGATCATGTCTCGAGAAAAAGCGGATGAGTTACAGTTAACACCTCGTTTTCGAATTGTTGCCCGTACTGTTATCGGTTCTGATCCAACATTGATGTTGACGGGACCGATTGATGCAACGGAGAAAGCTTTAAAGAAAGCTGGATTAACGATTGACGATATCGATTTATATGAAGTGAATGAGGCTTTCGCTTCTGTACCACTTGCTTGGCTAGCTGATACCGGGGCTAATCCAGAAAAATTGAATGTTAACGGTGGAGCGATTGCGTTAGGACATCCCCTTGGTGCAACAGGGGCAAAATTGATGATTACGTTGATGAATGAATTAGAACGAACAAATGGTCGTTACGGCTTGCAAGCTGTGTGTGAAGGGCATGGCATGGCTAATGCAACGATTATTGAGCGGATCGATTAATTTTTTATTTAATAAAGAACCGAGGAGGAATGAAGGTGGAGTTGAATCAAAGTGTGGCTGTTGTAACGGGTGGAGCTTCAGGATTAGGAGAAGCGACGGTCAAACATGTCGTTGAACATGGTGGGAAGGCTGTTATTTTAGATATGAATGAAGCGAATGGGGCTGCTCTTGTGGAACAGCTTGGACATGAGCATGTGATATTTGTAAAAGCGGATGTAACGAATGAGGAAGAGATCACACACGCGCTAGACCAAGCGATTGAAGCGTTTGGAAAAGTTAATCTAGTTGTTAATTGTGCCGGGATTGGTACCCCAAAGAAAGTGCTATCAAAAGGGAAGGCTACTAGTTTAAGTGAGTACAATAAAGTTATTCAGGTGAATCTAGTGGGTACGTTTAATGTGATTCGTTTAGCGGCAGAGCGGATGGTCTCTAATGAGGTGAATGAGAAGGGAGAACGGGGAGTCATTATTTCTACAGCATCAGTAGCAGCGTTTGAAGGTCAAATTGGTCAAGCGGCTTATAGTGCCTCTAAAGGTGGTGTCGTGGCTATGACATTACCAATTGCTAGAGAATTAGCGAAAGACGGCATCCGAGTAATGGCGATCGCACCAGGGTTATTCGAGACACCAATGTTTAACACATTACCAGAAGCGGCGCGAGTAGCACTTGGAGCGATGACTCCTTTCCCATCCAGGCTTGGTCGACCACAAGAATATGCTCAATTAGTGCAAGCGATCGTGGAAAATTCGATGTTAAATGGAGAGGTGATTCGGCTAGACGGAGCGATTCGAATGCAACCGAAATAAAGGAATAGAACAGTTTTATCAAAGGGCTGACATCCATAAGGAAACCCAGTATATAAAGCGACTTACACTCTTTATATACTGGATTCCGTGGTCAGCTCCTTTTCTTTTGAAATTGATTTCATGATCATAAATTTTCTTCTATATCAATTTCTTTTTATTTACATTTGTAGTAGAAAATATGATATAATTTCCGTAATGAATGTAAAGGGGGGACGAGAAGTGAAGTCAACCGGAATTGTTCGAAAAGTAGATCAACTTGGGAGAATTGTTGTTCCGAAAGAATTACGAAAAAATTTATCGATTGATATAAAAGATGCCATGGAAATTTTTGTAGATGAGGATAAAATCATTTTAAGAAAATACAAGGCTGAACAGGCTTGTATTATTACAGGTGAAGTGACATCTGAAAATATTAGTCTATTTAATGGGAAAATCCACTTAAGTCCAAATGGGGTAGAACTATTAAAGAAAGAATTAGAACAAATTAGTGACAAGTCATAGGAATACGCGAAATGAAGCTCGTATATTTTGGCTGTACCTATAAAAAATTTCTTATGTATGTCGATATTAAGAGTATAAAAAGGCAAACTTGATGAAAGTCAAGGACGCAAAGCTACGGACCTAAGCAGCTTCAGCTGTATGGCCGCCGGGCTGCTAATCTCCTTTTTGAAGTGAGATGGCGACTTTGATGAGGAGATGTTTAGTGTGAAGATGTTAAGAAAGTTTGTGTTCGTATTGATCGCTGTATTAATTTTAGAAAGTGCAGGTTTTGTGATGATCAAGCAAAATGTGGCTGCAAGCGAACAACCCACACCAAAAGCGACATGGCTATGGGATACAGCAGAGATTGTGTCTAATAAAGATCAGTTGCTGAATTTTATGAAACAAAATCAAGTGACAGATGTATATTTGCAAATAAATAAGGATATTCCTGCAAGTGCTTATAAAGCGTTTATTCAACAAGCAAGCGTCAATGATATAAAGGTACATGCACTTGATGGTGCACCATCGTGGGTGTCTAGTACAGGCCTTGCTTCTCAAAAAAAATTTTTTGATTGGGTACAAGATTACCAACTTCATGCCTTACCTGAGGAACAGTTTTCAGGCATTCATTTAGATGTGGAACCTTACTTATACGCAGGCTGGAAAAAAAAATATCAACAAACTGTCCAATCTTATCAATCATTGTTGCTTGAAGCGAATCAACGGGCTCAACAATTGGGGTTACCTTTAGCGGCGGATATTCCATTTTGGTTTGATAGTAGATTTTATGATAATCAATTTGGAAAAGGTAAACTGTCTGATTGGGTTATTGCTCATACAGATTCGGTGACAATCATGGCCTATCGTGATCAAGCACTAGGTTCAAATGGGATAGTGAAATTAGTTGAAGATGAGATCAATTACGCAGCATCGATAAACAAAAAAGTATCCATTGGTGTAGAAACACTAGCTTCTCAGGAGGGAGAATTTATCTCTTTCTATGAAGAAGGACAAGCAGCCATGTGGGAGCAATTGCAAATCGTCCAGTCTTCATACGAAAGCCTTCCTAGCTTTGATGGATTTTCTATTCATTCCTTACAAGGCTGGATGAATTTACAACCATAAATCTACATGAAAACACGACTTTATTGGTCGTGTTTTTTATTTTGTTTTATTGATATACGACAGGGGAATTTTCTTCAAAACAAGGCTAGGCTTCCCTCAGTTGAAGAAGCCTGGCACTTGTTGAGAAAGCCATAATTAATGGTGAAGGAACAACGAAGAATTTGGAGAATTGAACGATTTGCCTAGTATACGAAAGAAGCACCAATAATAATTAACAGAATGAACAAGACGACGATCAAAGCAAATCCACCGCCATAGCCGTAACCCATATTTTTCACCTCCTTGCTGAGAGGAATAATACATAGTATGAAATGTTAGTGAAAATGTTTAGACTTTCACATCTTGTCTACTGAGTAGAACGGTGTTTTTTTGTATTTGGATAATTATTGATTTATTTGGCAATAAGATGTATAGTACCTTACAACAGTAATGTACTGTGTTAGAGGATGGTGATAGAAACTTGATATTAGATGTAGATGGAATGAAACCAATTTATGTACAGATTGCTGAGTGTATCGAAGCAGAAATTTTAAATGGAAAGTTTAAAGCAGATCAAAAAGTATATTCCCAATATCAATTAGCGGAAATGTTTAATATTAATCCAGCAACAGCAGCTAAGGGGCTTAATTTATTGACGGATGAAAATATTTTATACAAAAAGCGCGGGCTTGGAATGTTTGTTTCAGCAACAGCAAAAGCAACGATTATCAATAAAAGAAAAAATCACACATTAAAGAGGTTAGTGTCGGACATTGTGAAGGAAGCAAAACAGCTCCATGTCAGTGAAGAAGAATTAATAGCCATGATTAAGGCAGTGAAGCATGAGGGGGGAGTAGAATGAATATAGTCCAATGTACGAATGTAACGAAAGCTTTTGGTCAATCAAAAGCTTTGAATAATTTGTCTTTTGAGATTGAAGAAAACAAGATTACTGGCTTAATTGGCCGAAACGGGGCAGGAAAAACGACCTTGTTAAAAATTATTTCTGGATTTATAAAGCAAACATCTGGAGAGATTCAAGTTTTTTCTGAACAGCCGTTTAACAGTCTTTTTGTATCAGCTAACTCTATTTTTATTGATGATCATATGAGCTTACCGCCAACATTAAATCTTGAAGAGATATTAACAGTAGCAGCCAATTTTTATGAACATTGGGATCAAGAATTAGCGAACCGATTAGTGGATTATTTTGTTTTTGACCGAAAACAACATCATGACAATCTTTCAAAGGGAAAGAAGCATACGTTTAATATGATACTTGGGTTATCGTCTCGCTGTGCATTAACGATTTTTGACGAGCCGGCAACAGGAATGGATGCTGCTGTGCGAAAAGACTTTTACCGAGCCTTATTGAAAGATTATTTAATCTATCCTCGTACCATTATTATATCAACTCATTACTTAGATGAGATTGAAGATTTATTGGAAGACGTTCTGCTAATTCATGCTGGCGA
This sequence comes from Bacillus sp. FJAT-52991, assembly GCF_037201805.1. Taxonomy (GTDB): domain Bacteria; phylum Bacillota; class Bacilli; order Bacillales; family Domibacillaceae; genus Bacillus_CE; species Bacillus_CE kandeliae. The sequence continues at coordinate 1,040,562 of NZ_CP147404.1, forward strand.
AAAATATTTTCATATACCGATGATTGACTTAAAAGAATGGGCTATTGGTGTCAGAGGCAAGACTGCAGATGTGATGGAATGGATAAAAGATAAAGAAGTGATTCATCAGCAAAGTATAAGTATTGATAGTCAGTATGCGGTGTTAAGAAATAAGGATATCCCTTCAAATTTGCCAGCGGGAATGACGGTTTCAGCAGTTCGTCCATCGGATGTATGTGTGTATTTGACAAATAACACAAAGGGAGGGATTGATGATGTCTTTAACTAATGTAACGTTAGGAAATGTAGTGAAAAAGCAATATGTATTTAAGTTGAAATCTTATATAGGTGCTTTAACTGCACTGATTTCTGTCCAGCTTTTGGCCATGTTTTTTTCCTTTAACGCTTCTAGCATGAGCTCGACAAGCAGAGAAGGACTTACTGTAAAGATTACTTACTATTCCGCTGATATTGTCGTTATATTCACTATCGTTTGGGCGTTTATTATCGCGAGCATTTTGCCAACAAAAGCTTATAGGAATGATGATTTTACATTTGTAACTAATCGGGTCAGCAGCCATATATCCAATATACTTATTTTATTCACGCTGAGCATGTTAGGAGGTATCACTGCTATTTCAGTGAGCTTTTTGTTAAGAGTGATCGCTTATTTTTTTACTGATATTCAATTTACAAATATTAATTATTTATTTCATGCACCGCATCATTTGTTAATAGGGGTCATTGCCGCTAGTCTTTATATGTTCTTATTTAGTGCATTAGGTTATTTTGCTGGCACGCTTGTTCAGCTAAGTCGTGCGTTTATTTTCTTATTGCCTATATTATATTTAGGTCCATTGTTAGTAGGCGCTACTAGCGGGAGAGATATGACTGCTATTTATCAATTTTTCTTTGGTGAATCATCAATCCTGCTGTTTGTAATAAAAGTTTTTATCACCGTTGCTCTGCTGTTTACTTGCTCGATAGCCTTATCGAATAGAATGGAGGTTCGGCAAGTATGAGTCCATTAGTCGTTGTTACACTTATTATTATATTTGTCGTTTTTGCTATTTTGGTGAAAATAATCAATAAATCAGGAAGGATTTTTTCTTACAATCGAGTAAAATGGCTGTTTGTAAGTTATCTCTTTGTGTTAGTGACTTCCATTGTTGTCTATACCTTTATTCCCTATGAAAATGCTAATGGAAAAGAAAGAGATGAAAATAATGTAAACTTAGTTGAAACCGCACTTGCTGGTAAAACGGACCAAATAACGGATTCCTATAAAAAGAAGGAATGGCTTTTTGAATATAAAGGGAATTGGATTGAATTAGAATTGCCTGATGATCAGTATTCAGAATTAACTATTGTCATTGAAAGAAAAGATAAAAATGATGGGAAAGTAGAAGCCACTCTTTATCACCCCAAGTCTTTTGCTAACGATATAGATATTACAGATCAGCTTGGTCTGATGGATCTTCATTTGAAGAAGGATACACTGACGCTGACTAAACCTCACGAAATACATTTAGAATTTACCCAATTTACAAAAGAATTCCCTATCACTCAGTTTACCGGAGAAAATTGGATAGATGATGGGCCGATTGCCATCAATCAAGGACTACTTTACTTACGTATTCCCAAGAACTTAAATATAGTTGAATCAACGGATGTATCAAATATTCATTATGTTGGTGAGTGATTAGTAGTTGGCGGGACCTCTCCCCTCTTTGTTGGGGAGGGGAGAGGTAGATTTAATGCTCAAGTAAAATCATATTATTTTGCATTTGTTGAATTTGTAATTTCATTCTTCTGAGTTGTTCTTTTTGTTGAGCATTGGCACTATGGCTTAGTTTATCAAGATCATTAAGGGTTTGTTCGAGCATGAACTGTGATTGGGTGAATTTAGTGTCATTGTCATGTTCTTGAGTGGAAGCTTCTTTATATTGCTCTTCTGCCGAGTGAAGGGTTTCCTTACATTGTGTCAGGAATTGTTCCATCGCTTGCCTTGTTGCCATATAGATCATCTCCTCATACGGAAATTGATGAAATTCATCATCCATAGTTTTACCGCTTTTCTTTTGGATTATCACTTGATTTTTAGCAAATAGTAAAAGCAGGAGGTGTTTCATATGGGTAAAAGCAAAAATCGAGGCAATCCAGTAAGCGGTGTCAATCCTCAAGGATATTCTGGTGGAGGCAAAGGAGATACAAGTCCAAAGTCTCGCTTAGAAAGCATAGCGAAACATAGCAATACGAAAAGGTAACAAGAGGAGGGTGTCGCTTTGGAAGACACCCTTACTTTTCATCAGAATATGTACGGACATGAAAATAGGAAGGAAAATAGGGAAAGATGTCGAAGGTTTAAGAGGAAAAATAAGGGTGAAAAGGATGGTATGATGGAGAAGATTATTTTATTTGAAGAACAATCCCCACTATGTCCGATTACGGCAATGGTCGAAGAGGCGAATCAATGTGTTTATTTTTATTTAATAGAAGAGCGGGGAGAGGAGCAAAATATCCGAGCAGTATGGGTACGCAATTATGGAAAAGCACCCGAACAATTATGTGTTGAAGATATGCGTGAAGGCTTACCGCCATTACTTCCAGTCGCTTTTTGCGCACATCCAAATGGAGCAGAAAAACTAGACCCAGAAAAGATCGAATTAATCTGGTTTGAGGAAGGAGATGGAGCGGCTTTACTGTACGAGCAAGAAGTGTTAGCTATTATTCCTGGCTGGGGCGGCACAGAACAATCCCCTGGTTATGCGAGAGATTGTACAGATATTTATCATTATGCGATTCCTTTAGGTGATCCAGCGGAAAATGTATTGTTTGAGCGAATGGAGCGGGCGCGAGATTATTGGAATAGCTGGGATGAAGACAGCTGGCCAAGCTTTCAAACCAGTCAATTGCAGGCTATAGAAAGCAAGTTAGGAAAACATACAAAATATTATGCGATTGATGGAGGATATTGGCCGCCGAAGGCAATCATTACCTTTGAGCAGGAGAAGTTAACATATGTGGTGACTCTCGGTACATCTCTTCTCTCACAGCCCCAAGTTGAACTGTATTTTGAAGAGCCAGAAAAATACAGGCGTTTTGAATTAGCATTGGCTATTCCGACAGCTTTATTGAAGCAGAACGAACAAGGAATTCTTCAATATATTAGTGCACAGACAAATGCACCTTGGAATTTCATCACATTTTTAGGACATGGTCAAACCATTATTTGCGAGGAGTTTCAAACAGACGAAGAAAACTTCCCTGCTGTGTTACTTGCTTGTTCTCCAAAAACAACTCCACAAATTATGTTTGAATCATTTCGGGGAGACAATATTAACCTGTTATGGATGATTCCTTTAACAGAAAAAGAATATCACTATGCAATGGAGCACGGAAGCGAGCTATTATTGGAACAAATCAAAGTGGAAGAGAAAGAGACATGGTGGATGTTTGATGGCTGCCCGAAATTTAATATTTGAAGAGGTATTTAATCTATGTTGATGGAAGAAAATAACATGGTGTCCGTCTGGATCGGTAGAGCAGAAGACGAAGAGAAGGTAGACGCACTTATGGATTATGTTTATGATGAAGACGGTGATGCGATACCTCCTGAATTTTTACAATTTAGCGGAATTGATGATATTTATATAGATGAAGATTTTGTTGAAGTTTCGTTTCAGGAATCTACTCATTCTCTTACTAGCTTATTAGAGGAACACTCTTATTCAAATTATTTTTTACCTGAATTACTTCAGCGTTTTGACGATCAATTAACGGAGAAAGTGAATATCGCTCTATTAATCTATCACTTTGAGTTTAATGGAGCGGTGTCTGATGTGACGCTTGATGGTATTCAAATGTTTTATTTAGGAGCGGTTCCATTTGAAAAGGAGGATCTTTATACATGAGTATTTTTTTAGACAAAGCTTCAAAAAGAAAGAAGAGATCTGAAAAGCTTCTTCAAAATCACGATGTTCCTGTGAATAAATTCCTTCCGGTCATCGAAAGTGATTTTCGGATGAGAGAGGTTGAGGAAGTAGCGAAGCGAGCGATGTGTGTTTGTGTTTGTGCGGTTAAAGGAGAAGGGCTAGAGCAGGAGACGGTCTTACAATTAATTGAAAAGTATGATTTGGGAAATAATTTAACGAGGGAAGAAAAAGAATTTATTTACGATGAAGCCCCAAGCCAACATGAGCGGACTCAATTTTCATGGAAATATGAATGCTACTGGGTATTGCTATGGGCATTAGGTTATGTAGAGGAATTAACTTACCCTGATTCCATTTGTGATGTTCCATATGCAGTGCGCCAAATGGCTAATAGAACGGCAGAGAGCTTTATCAATGAATCCGTACTGCGAACAAAAACAGAATTATTGGATGAAGCCGACCTTATTTTTCGAACTCACTGGGCGGTGCGGCAAGCCCAATTGGATCAAGTAGAGACTCCTGGTAATCTAGATGGAGGAGTCGTTATGGAAAGACATTACGCTCTGAATTGGCTCGTTCGTTTTATGGATCAAGAGTGGGATGAGGTTGCAACTCATACATAATTTGCTTCACTGGTCATTTCTAGATAAAGTGAAACTTCAATCAGTGGGGGTTTTCTTCATCCCCCACTGATTGTTAGTTGAACGGATCGGGCGTTTACGGGCTGTTGATCCCCCACCTACACGGCTACGCTCCTTCTGCCATGTTGAGGTGGGAGTCTTACAGCCCGTTAATGCGGGATAAATATTAAAAGCTAGCTGAGACACTCAATGTGTCTCTTTTTTATTAGAAGTGAATTTTCATCATTAAACAAAACAGAATGTTCAGAAAAAATGTTGATTATGAACAATGAATGTGTTAACTTATTAATCAATTATGAAGTTTTAACTTCTTTAAATTATATAATGTTGTATAAACTTCATATAAGGAGAGCTGAGCATGGAGATATTTAATGAATTAAAGGAGAAGTATTCACAATTATCTAAGGGACAGCAAAAAGTTGGTGAGTATTTGCTGAAGAATCCACAAGAAATTGCGTTGCAGCCAGCTAGCCAAATTGGTCATCGTATTGGTGTGAGTGAAACGACTGTCATTCGTTTTTGTTATTCATTAGGATTAAGTGGCTATTCACAGCTGCAAGCAATGGTGAGGGAACATCTGATTCATCAAAAAAGCCACTTGAATAACTACTATTCTTCCAAAATGGAGATGGCTCGAGAGCCACATTTATACGCGCAAGTGATGGAGAAAGACGCAGAAAATATTAGAAAAACGCGAGCTACTATTCAGGAACAGGATATAGAGCAAACCGTGATGAAGATCATGGAAGCAAATAAAGTATATATCACCGGAATGCGAACGTCTTTCGCACCGGCTCAATGGCTTTCATTTGTGTTAGGTTTAGTCCGAGATGATGTTCATTTATATCAACCAGCCACAGATGATTTAATAGCTGTCCTTCAGCAAATGAACAAGCAATCAGTGTTTGTTGCTATTACCTTTCATCGCTATGTGAAGGAAACGGTGAAGTTAGCTGAAATGGCGAAAGAGCAAGGAGCGTTTGTAATAAGTATAACCGATTCGGAACTGGCTCCCATTGCTCAGTTTAGTGATATTACATTCGTTATTGGAGAGGGGAAAGATGCAACTTTAGATGTTTTCCCTCCACTTTTTTCGTTGTTAAATGCGCTGATAGCGAGTATTTCTGTTCAATATGCTGAGCCGATAAAAGAGCGTCAAGAAGAGTATGAGCGGCTCAGTTCCGATTATTTATTTTTTTAACAGAGGAAAGAAAGGAAGTCTTGTAGTGAAAAAGCAGCTAGAAGAGTTAAAACCGACCATTCAGCAACTGTATCATCATTTACATACCCATCCTGAAATAAGTTGGGAAGAGGTCGAGACGACAAAATATTTATTCCATCTATTAACGAGTTACGGATTTGAGCCACAAACATTTGATGATTGCACAGGATTAGTCGTTGAAGTGGGGACAGGAGAAAATGCTGTTGGGCTCCGTTGTGATATCGATGCTTTATGGCAGGAAGTTGATGAAGCTTTCACTGCCAACCATTCTTGCGGGCACGATGCCCATATGACGATGGCTGTCGGGACATTATTGTTGTTAAAGAAATTGTCCTATCAGCCAAAAGGGAAATTAGTGGTCATTTTTCAACCGGCTGAGGAACAAGGAACAGGTGCATTAAAAATGATTGAAAAAGGTTTGGTCGATGAATTGGATTACTTGTATGGCGTTCATTTGAGACCGATTCAGGAATTGTCATATGGTCAGGCATCTTCGGGAATTCGGCACGGAGCGGCTCGATTTATGGCAGGCGAAATTATTGGGGAGGATGCTCATGCAGCGAGACCTCACCTTGGAAAGAATGCGATTGAGATTGGTGCCGATTTAGTTCAATCCTTAAGCCAAATTCATATGGACCCATCCATTCCTTCTTCGATTAAAATGACAAAGTTTCAAAGCGGGGGTGAATCGAGCAATATTATTCCTGGAAAAGCTTCCTTCTCTTTAGATCTTCGTGCACAAACGAATGAAGTAATGAATCAATTAACGGAGAAAGTGGTTCAAGTATGTAAAGGGTTAGAAATGGTTCATCAGGCAACAATTCAGCTTGAAACGAAATCAACCACAGCGGCGGCTATGGTATCCGATGAAGCATCTGACATCATGGGGAAAGCCATTGCTAAAGTGCTTGGCAATGACCATGTTGTCGATCCCATCATTACGACTGGGGGAGAAGATTTTCACTTTTACACATTAAAAAATCCAAGACTAAAGGCAACGATGCTAGGTCTTGGTTGTGACTTGCAACCGGGATTACATCATCCAAAAATGACGTTTAACGAAGAAGCCATTTATTCAGGTATCGAGATATTAGTAGAAACAATCATGAGTACATTTGAACAACTGGAAGGATGAGTACCTTGAACAATTATGTGATTCGACCATTTCAAGATCAAACGGATTTTGAACAAATGCAAGTGTTAGAACAAAAGGTATGGGGGATTGAGCCAACCCCTATTCCACAAACATTAACTGTTCATCAGCATGGAGGCTTATTAATCGGTGCTTTTGCAGAAGAGACGTTAATCGGTTTTAGTTATGGATTTACCGGCTTTTCTAATGGTCACACTTATTTATGCTCGCATATGTTGGCCATCGATCCTGAGTATCAAAAAACAGGTATTGGCAAAGCCTTAAAGGATGCCCAAAAACAAGAAGCAATTAAATTAGGCTATGATTTATTAACGTGGACATTTGATCCATTAGAAAGTGTGAATGCTTATTTAAACTTAACAAAATTAAAAGCGATTTGTGATACATATAAAGTGAACTGTTATGGGGAAATGAAAGACGGATTAAACAAAGGACTGCCTACCGATCGCTTGAAAGTGGATTGGTGGATTCAAAGTTCCTATGTAAATGGAGATCAAACATTTACTGACGAGCAGGCAATTATATTTGCTGACTATGAAATAACACCAGCGGGTTTTCCGAAAATATCATTGATCCATTCTGAGTATGCAAGCAATAAAAATAGTGTACTCGTTCCTGTCACAAAGAATTTCCAAGAAATCAAAACAAAAGATAGGGATTTAGCAATGGATTGGCGGATGAAAATGCGTGAGATTTTCACACAGCTGTTTGCCGAAGGATATGCCGTGGTCAAACTGCTTCCGAGACCTGATAAGCCTGTGCATTATTATTTATTTGTCCAAAAGAATTTAATTAATTTAGAGAGGGAAGGATAAAATGAATATTCAAGAAGTTGTGTTACGACATTTAAAAATGGAATTGAAGTTTCCTTTTACCACTAGTTTTGGCACGATTCAAACGAGAGAATTTATTTTAGTAGAAGTAAAAGATGAGCAAGGTGTATCAGGCTGGGGAGAGTCTGTCGCTTTTATGTCGCCTTTATATAGTGAAGAGACGCTTCAAACGAACTGGCATATGCTAGAGGACTTTCTTATTCCAATGTTAAAAGGAAAAGAAATTTCTCACCCAGATGAATTAGTGGAGTTATTTGCTTCCATTCGAAAAAACAATATGGCCAAATCAGCTATTGAAGGAGCCGTTTGGGATTTATATGCAAAGAGACAAAACCTTCCGTTGTATCAATGCCTTGGCGGGGAAAGAACTCCGATTGAAGTAGGCATTAGCATCGGTATTCAAGACAGTATTGAAGAACTGCTTGCCATTGTGAAGAAACATGTAGAAGCGGGATATAAGCGGATTAAAGTGAAGATTAAGCCAGGCTGGGATGTCGATGTCATTAGAGAAATTCGCCGTATTTATCCTGAAATTGCTTTAATGGCTGATGCAAACTCCGCTTATCGATTAGAAGATTTAGATTTATTAAAGCAGCTAGATGAATTTAACTTAATGATGATTGAACAGCCGTTAGCTTCGGATGATATCGTCGATCACGCAATGGTTCAAAAAGAGTTGAAAACACCGATTTGTTTAGATGAAAGCATCCATTCTTGTGAAGATGCGCGTAAAGCTATCCAATTAGGAAGCTGTAAAATTATTAATATTAAAGTCGGCCGAGTAGGCGGTTTAACAGAATCGAAGAAAATTCATGATTTATGTAAAGAAAAGGGAATCGATGTTTGGTGCGGTGGAATGCTTGAAGCGGGTGTTGGTAGAGCCCATAATATTGCCTTGACGACGCTAAGTAACTTTACATTGCCAGGTGATACAGCTGCTTCTTCTCGATATTGGGAGAAAGACATTATTCAGCCAGAGGTCACTGTGCATGATGGATTGATCACTGTCCCAGAAGAAGCTGGAATGGGCTATGAGATGGATTTAGACGCTGTAGAACAATTTACGCTAAAAAAGAAAGTATACTAAGGAGAGGGATACTAATAGCACCCGGGAATTCCGGGTGTTTCTTTAAAGTATATTAGTCAGAATATTAAGAATAAATGAGGGGTTTTTATGAAAAAAGTTTTGCAAATTGCTGGGGCTTATATTGGCATTGTAGTGGGAGCAGGATTTGCATCCGGTCAAGAGATTTTGCAGTTTTTCACAAGCTTTGGTTGGATAAGCATTTTAGGAACGCTCGTTGCGACTGTGCTATTTTCTTTTTTGGGCATGAAAATTTTACAACTTGGCTCTAGGCTTCAAACACAATCTCATAAACATGTTATTGATTTAATTTGTGGGAAAGCATTAGGAAGAGTTGTTGATCTTTTCATTACATTTTTCTTATTCGGTGTAGCTGCTATTATGATCGCAGGAAGCGGTTCGATTTTTCAACAGCAATTTGGTATTAATCCGCTATATGGCAGCATGATCATGACGCTTTTGACAATTATCACTGTTTGTTTTAACTTTCAAAAAATGATTTCAGTTATTAGCTTAATGACACCTTTTTTATTTATCATAATTGGAATTGTTGCTGTTTATTCATTTGTTCAATATGGAGGAAGTGGGGAATTATTTCAATTAGGGAAAACAGAGAATACGGCCGCTTCTAATTGGGTAGTTAGTGCTGTATTATATGTTTCTTACAATATTGCTGCTGGTTCTGCAGTTTTAGCTTTAATTGGAGGAGCGGAAAACAGCGAAAGAAAAGCTAGTTTAGGAGGGCTTTTGGGAGGAATTGGTCTAGGAGTCTTACTCTTACTTATTAACGCCGCGATGCTAGTGAACTTTAAAGAGATTCAATCTGCAGATATGCCCATTGTTTATATAGCTAATGAAATTTCCCCCGTGATTGGATATTCTATGTCTTTTATATTATTGGCTATGATTTATAATACGACCGTTGGAATGATTTACGCTTTTACAGCTAGAATAGTTCCATCTCAAAAAAAATCATTTAAACCGTCCGTTATTTTAGTTACTATTGCTGCTTTTTTGGCTAGTTTTGTAGGTTTCGTCAAGTTGGTTAGTACCCTTTATCCAATTATCGGTTACCTTGGCATGATTCTGATTGTTTCGGTCATTATTGCTTCATTTCGATTTAAAGGAAAGCAAATATCAGAAAATGAGGCAAAATCAATGAGTTGAATAGTGTGTGAACATGAAGTAGTCACCAAGCTGGGTGGCTTCTTTTTATCTCATTAACAGAACTTCCACTTTAATACCTATTTTCTAATGATTAACTTACAATATTGAAACTTTTGTGACATAGCTATTTTTTAATTGTCTTTTAAACAAAATCAGAATAATATATAACATGCGGATACATGTTTCAATATAATTTACATCTCTTATCCATAGAGAATTATTGTGAAATATTTAACAAAAAAAACGTAGTGTTTGACAGTGATTCATTATGTTTAAGGAAGGAGTACACTATGAAGATGAAATGGGCTTTTTTATTTGTTATTTTCACCATTTCCACAGTACTTACAGGTTGTGGAAATCCTTTGATGGTCTTAGATCCGAAAGGGCCGTCTGCCAAAACCCTATCTGATACGATTATTCTTTCAATTATCGTTATGGCAGGTATTTTGCTAGTTGTTTATGTACTTTATGTGTTTGTTCTTACAAAGTACCGTGCTTCGAAATTAGATAAGGATTATGAACCTCCTCACGAGGAAGGGAATCCCTGGCTGGAATTGACTTGGACTGTTATTCCTATTATTATCGTTATTTTCTTATCTGTTGTCACTGTAAAAACAACATATGAAGTGGAAACGACACCAAAGGGATATGCTGATCAAGAACCGTTAGTTATTTACGCTTCTTCTTCTAACTGGAAGTGGCATTTCAGCTATCCTGAAGAAGAAATTGAAACTGTTAACTATGTCAATATTCCGACTGACCGACCAATCGAATTCCGATTATATTCATTCGGTCCAATCACTAGCTTCTGGATTCCGCAGTTAGCTGGACAGAAATATGCGATGAGTGATATGGTCACGAAAATTCACCTTGCAGCTGATACTCCAGGATCTTACATGGGTAGAAACTCTAACTTTAACGGTGAAGGATTCGCTCATATGGAATTTGAAGCACAAGCAATGACAGCGTCTGATTATGACGAATGGGTAAGTGATGTAAAAGAAACAGCACCAAAATTAACAGAAAAAGAGTTTGATAGTCTTTTAGAAGCTGATCATGTAGGACGTAAAACTTATACATCTACTCACTTAGAGTTCCGTCCAGCTCCAGAAGGTGAACATGGCGGACATAATCATGGAGCAAGTGCAGAGGAGAACGAAACATGCTCTTCTACTGCAAACAAAGACAACACGCCTCAACATGAAGAAAAATAATAATTTTTATAGAGTACGAAAGGAGTCACACACATGAAATGGGACGAATTTTTCGTAACCGGTGAACCGATGATCTATGCTGCGATGGTCAGTATTGTCTTGGTTTCCGTTGCTATCGTTGCAGGGCTTACCTATTTTAAAAAATGGGGATACCTTTGGCGCGAATGGTTAACGACTGTCGATCATAAACGCATTGGTGTCATGTACATCATCTCTGCTTTATTAATGCTTTTCCGTGGAGGCGTCGATGCCATATTAATGCGTGCACAAACAGCTGTACCAGAAAATGGGCTTTTAGATGCACAGCATTACAACGAAATTTTTACAACACACGGGTTGGTCATGATTTTATTCATGGCAATGCCTTTTATTATTGGATTGATGAACGTCGTTATTCCACTCCAAATCGGAGCGCGTGACGTAGCCTTTCCACGATTAAATGCCGTAAGTTTTTGGTTATTCTTTTTCGGTGCGATGCTATTAAACCTCTCTTTCGTTATCGGGGGATCACCGGATGCAGGATGGACATCATATTTCCCTCTAGCTGGTATAGAACTTAGCCCGACTGTGGGAAATAACTATTATGCAATCTCTCTACAAATTGCAGGTATTGGTACATTACTGACAGGTATTAACTTCATTGTCACGATTTTAAAAATGCGTGCACCTGGAATGACGTTAATGAAAATGCCAATGTTTACTTGGTCTTCATTAATTACAAACGTCATTATCGTATTTGCTTTCCCTGTATTAACTGTTGCTCTTGCCTTAATGACACTTGATCGCCAATTTGGCACACAGTTCTTCACAATGGCAAACGGCGGAATGGATATGCTTTGGGCCAACCTTTTCTGGGTATGGGGACATCCTGAAGTATATATCGTTATCCTGCCAGCATTCGGAATTTACAGTGAGATCATTTCTACTTTTGCCCGTAAAAATCTATACGGCTACAAGTCAATGGTTGCCAGTATGGTGGTTATTTCCTTGTTATCTTTCCTTGTATGGGCGCACCATTTCTATACAATGGGACATGGAGCATCAGTTAACAGCTTCTTCTCCATTACAACAATGGCTATTGCTGTACCAACTGGGGTTAAAATCTTTAACTGGCTATTCACATTGCGTAAAGGAAAAATTACCTTTACAACACCGATGCTTTATTCATTAGCATTTATTCCAATCTTTACGATTGGTGGGGTAACCGGAGTTATGCTTGCGATGGCAAGTGCCGATTATCAGTACCATAATACGATGTTCCTTGTTGCTCACTTTCACTATGTATTAATTCCTGGAACAGTATTTGGTGTTATTGCAGGGTTCTATTTCTGGTTCCCGAAAGTATTCGGCTTCCGGTTAAATGAACGTCTTGGTAAACTTTCTTTCTGGTTTATTATCGTAAGTTTTAATGTTACGTTCTTCCCGCTGTTCATTCTTGGACTTAACGGAATGTCACGCCGGATGTATACGTATTCAGAAAGTACAGGCTACGGCCCATTAAACCTACTTTCATTTATTGGTGCTCTAGGTTTAACAGTTGGGTTCATCATCCTTGTTTATAACATTTATTGGAGTATTCGTTACAGTCCTCGTGAGACAACTGGGGATCCTTGGGATGCAAGATCATTGGAATGGAGCACACATAGCCCTGTTCCAGTCTATAACTTTGCGAAAGTGCCGAAGATTAATGCTCTTGATGCTTTCTGGTTCTCTAAGAAAAACAATGAGCCGCTAACTGATGATGGTCCATATGAACCGATTCATATGCCAAGCAATAGCGGACAACCGTTTATAATGGGTGTTGCCTTCTTCTGCTTAGGATTCTTTTTCGTCTTCAGCTGGTGGGTCCCAGCGATTATTGCTGCTCTAGTTGTTTTTGGAACAATGGCGTATCGCACATTTGAACGTGATCATGGCTATTATATCTCTGTTGAAGAGATTGAACGCACTGAAAAAGCATTGCGAGGTGAAGGAAAATGAAAATAGATAACTCGCTACCTTTAGAATATAGTACAGAGGAGAATAAACTAAAGATTTTAGGGTTCTGGATCTTTTTAGGGGCAGAAATTGCCCTCTTCTCCACTCTGTTCACTGTATATTTTGTGTTAGAACATCGAACAGGAAATGGTCCAGCCGGTGCTGAAATTTTTGAGATGGGACCGGTTATGCTAGAAACAATCATCTTATTGGCAAGTAGTTTCACTATCGGTCTTGGCGTGAATGCCATGCGCCTTGGTTCGAAAAAGGCGATGATGACGTTCTTTGGTATCACTCTTGTTTTAGGCTTAGCCTTTTTAGGAGTAGAAATCATGGAATTCGTCACATACATTCACGAAGGAGCTACGATGCAAACCAGCGCCTTCTTATCTAGCTTATTTACTCTGCTTGGTACTCACGGAGCCCACGTAACATTCGGCTTCCTATGGGGAACAGCTATTTTAATGCAAGTGAAAAAGCATGGATTAACACCGGAAACAGCAAATAAATCGTTTATTTTTTCTCTATACTGGCATTTCCTTGATGTCGTATGGATCTTTATCTTTAGCTTCGTATACTTGAAAGGATTGATGTAATAATGAAACAATTTTTCCCAAGACATCATGTGATGGGATTCATTTTCTCACTAATCCTTTCACTTGTTGCCCTAACAGTTTGGTATTTTGACATGACATTTACAGCTGGCATGACCGTATTAATCGTTACAGCTATTGCTCAAGCTAGCGTTCAATTATTGATGTTTATGCACATTGGAGAAACATCTGACCGATCAGCTCTATATATCAATATCGCATATGCTCTATTTGTTGGAGTCGTTACAATCCTTGGATCAATGTTCACAATGATCTGGGGCTATATGTAAGGTGCCTGTCACCCTCCCGACTTTTGTTAATGATAGTCGAAAAAACCACCAACCGGAATATCCGGTCGGTGGTTTTTGTTTTTCTTCATTTACATGTATGAAACGATTAAAATTCTTTTTTTACGATAGGAGTTACGAGTAGCTAGCAACACTGCTTTTTCTTTGTCACTATCGTTGTAAATTCTGCCAAACAGTAAAAGGCATAGACAGATATAAACTTTTTTGTGAAATTTCCAGTTCTTAATGCTTAACTTGTTTCGATGCAACATTAGTGATTTATATAAAATCAAGAAGACCGCTGCACTAAACAGCGGTCTTTTCGACAAAATCCGGGGAGTGACAGGCACCTGTCTATTTAAAGAAGACTTTGTCGATATTGTATTTGGCTTGAAGTTTGTTGATAATGTAGGTTTCGTAAATGTCTCGTTCAACCGGGTCTTCAATGTAACAAACAGCAATTTTATACACTTCATCTCTGTGGTTTTTGATCGGAGAGACTGTGTCTTCGAAGTTTTTTCGAATTCGCTGTCTAAGTTTTCTTGCTTTGCCTACATAAAGCAGTTGATCATGAACATCAAAAAACATGAAAATACCGCCTTTATCGCGTGCGACCTTCATATAATTGGTAAAGCCATACTCGGTACTTAGTGCAGGTTCTCCTGGCTCTCCAACTTGTTTTCCTTTCTTAATGACGACATTTGGTTCAGGGATTGTAATTTTAATCAATATAAGTCACTTCCTACTCTTATTTACAGAACTCGTATTAAATTGATATCTCACTATAGCATATTTCTGTTGTTTTCACCATAGGAAGGGCATGAGTGGCATTCATATTTATCCCGCATTAACGGGCTGTAAGACCCCCACCTCAACATGGCAGAAGAAGCGTAAGTATGTAGGTGGGGGATCAACAGCCCGTAAACGCCCGATCCGTTCGGGCCTGCACGATGCAGGTTACAAAGGCGTTGCAACAGGACGTTGCGCTCTTAGCCTTTGTTCTTCTTTTATCAGTGGGGATGAAGAGAACCTCCACTGATTGAAGTTTCACTTTATTGTTTCTCCATTTGTAAATTCATATAATTGAATCAGCTAACAATAAAAGAGGTGGTAAGGTTGACGCTTGATGAAGTGATGAATCAACTTGAACAATTAGGTACAGAACAAACAAAGAAAACATATACTCGTCATGGGGCGAAAGAGCCTTTCTTTGGAGTGAAGGTAGGCGATTTAAAGAAGTTGGTTAAGCATGTTAAGAAGGATCAGGAGCTAGCGTTAGCATTATTTGATACGAATAATCATGATGCCATGTATTTAGCTGGTCTCTCCGTGAATCCGAAATTGATGAAAAAAGAGACGTTGCAGGACTGGGTCAAAAAAGCCAATTGGTATATGCTTGCGGAGTATACCGTAGCCGGTGTGGTAGCAGAAAGCTCTTATGCTCTTGAATTAGCTAAAGAATGGATCAACTCAGAGGAAGAAATGGTTGCAACCTGTGGCTGGAGTACATATGCCAATTATTTATCCATCACCCCAGATGAGGATTTAAACATACAGGAAATTCAATTCTTGTTGAATCGAGTGAAAGAAACGATTCATCAAGAACAAAATCGAGTGCGCTATACGATGAATGGCTTTGTCATTAGTGTAGGAACATATGTCACATCTTTACATGAAGAAGCGATTAATATTGCCGAACATATTGGAAAAGTTCATGTAGATGTAGGACAGACCGCTTGTAAAGTGCCACTGGCAACGGAATATATTCATAAAATTAAACAGAGAGATAAGATTGGCGTTAAGAAAAAAACATGTATATGTTAACAAATAGGATAATCATAAATAACCACCAAGGCTGCAGGATATTTCCTGCAGCCTTATTTAATAACCGCCCATGTTTTCATTCAAAGTTTTTGTTATTTCATACAAGGTAAGTGACAAGTTGTGTGAAATAAATACAGTTAAGTGGCCAATCAGGCATAATGTATGTAAAGCGAGGTGGTCAATCATGAAGGTGAAAGTTGACATCAATGATGAGCATGACGAAACGTGTATTACTATTCAAGCGAAGGAGTGGTCAGAAGAACTTGAGTATATTGTGAAAATGATTAAAAGCAGGAATACGAAACGTTTAGTAGGTGTTGAGCAAGATCAATCTATCTTAATACATCCAAATGAGATCGATTATGTATTTGCTGAAAATCGAAAAGTATTTGCGGCGATGGCTCAACAAAAGGTTGAATTGAAAATGAAATTGTATGAAGTGGAATCTTTACTTAAACCACTTCACTTTACCCGCTTTTCTAAATCGGTTATCGGCAATCTTAATCAAATTCTCCGTTTTGAATTAGCGTTTAACGGTAGTCTTTGTGTTCATTTTAAATCAGGAAATAAGGAATATGTTACCCGAAACTATGTTGCTGAAATAAAAGAAAAATTAATTCTAGGAGGTGGTTCTTATGGGAATTGAAGCAGTGAAGAGAGGTTTAGCTGGGCTCGGTTTTGGAGCAGTGATCACTTTTATTGCTTTAACGGCTTTAGATAGGTGGAATATTGATATTTCTCTGCATGAAATTTGGGTTCAAATGCTGGCAAGTTTAGCGATTGGGGGGTATTTTGGCATTGCTTCCCTCATCTTTGATATTGAAAAGTGGAGTCCATTAAAACAGACAGCTTCTCATTTCTGTCTTTCGGTGATCGCTTTTTATCCAATAGCACTGACTATCGGCTGGATTCCACTACAGTTTGTAGCGATTTTCGCAAGCTTAATGATCTTCATACTTGTCTATGTTTTCTTTTGGATTTGTTTCAGGTGGTACTTTAAGCGAATGGAAAGAGCTTTAAATGCTTCAATAAAGAATGAAAGATAGATGTCGTATCTTTATTGCTAAAAGGAATAAAAAATAAAATGGGGTTCGTAAATGGCACGAATCCCACTCCATTTTCATTTTTCTTTTCTAATCTTCCTAATTTGATCCATTAAATGAGGAACAAACACATCATCTCTTACAAGCCAGGCTCCGTACTTTCTTTTAATAAAGCTTTCTCCTTCTATAAAATTTGTGAACGTTTCTGTTATTTTTGACTTGCTATGGTTGATTGCCCACTTATGATCACTTATAGGATGAAGCAGAAACCTTTCTTCTGTACGACTTTCGTACAAGGAACCAAATGAGGATTCTTTCATATTGTAGCGGTTTCTTTTGGCGTCTTCGCGTAAAGGCTCAAGATGAAAGGTATCTGTTACAAATTTTTTGTATGCAACCTCAGTTAAAGAACAGCCGGACGCTTTGGCATGCCCACCGCCTCCAAACTCGCTAGCAATTTGGGATACATCAATATGATCATGAATTGTTCGAAATCCCATTCGTTTGCCGCCGACATTCAAAATGGCGATATAATCCAGATGAGGATATTCTTTTCCTAATTCATTGCCAAGCTCTGAATGATAAGATTCTGCATAGACGATACCAGCAAAATATTCGCCGATGGGAGCTTGGACGAGTTCTCGTCGTTTTCGGCGAATATAGCGTTCGATTTTATTCTCTTCCATATCTAATATTTTTTGCTCAAATTCATCAAAGAAGAAGTGATCACTATTTTTTAGTCGGTGGATCATTTTTTCTTCAAATTCTTCAATCGATACTAAAAAGAAGAGAGCATTAAGTCTTTGGGCATCTTGATTATCATTTTTCTCCCATTCCCACGTGTCATACTGTCTGACAAGCTCTACAAATTCAGCTACTGTGGAAGAAGGCTCCATTAGTTCATGTTTAATAAGGTATTCGTATAATAAGGAAGTGGCAGAGGTTAATTTCCCTTCATCATCTTCCACCACAATATGCCCCCAATCATATTCATTAAAGTGCAAAGCGGTTTTATGATGATCGAGCAGTTGGACTTTTCCTCCAGCTTGATAAAATTGATTGAGTCTCTTTTCGTTTTCTTCGTTCACTGACAAATCAGTAATCAATAAAAATGTTTGTGGATCTCCATGTTCTAAAAACCATTGCACTTCATGATTAAGACCTGAAATTGAGTTGTAGCGAATTTGAACTTGCTTTTCGAACGCGAGCTTTGCTAGAATACCACAGCCTACACCATCTAAGTCATTATGTGATAATAGTCGATACATATTCTTCACCTCACTTTTAGTATGGTGAAAAGAGGCGGAAAATATTGAAAAAAGACGGACTCGAAAGAAGGTTTTTCTGCTTTCGAGTCCGTCTTTATGGATTAGCTGGCTTCAAGTTGACGCCGTTTCAACAAATTTTGGGTAGTGACAGGCACTTAGAATTGAAGGGCAAGTTTTGCTGCTTTTTGCACGCCTTCTTCAATGATTTCTCCGGCTTTGTCTGGGAATTGGTTATGGCCTTCAACGATGATTGTAGATAGGTCAGTAACTCCTAAGAATGAGAGAATGCTTGTTACGTAGCTAACAGCCATTTCTATTGATTGGGCTGGGCCTTCAGAGTATACGCCACCTCTTGCATTTAGCAGCACTACTTTTTTATCTGAAAGCATACCTACTGGGCCTTCAGGTGTGTAGCGGAATGTTTTTCCTGCTTGACATAAATAGTCAAAATAAGTATGCAAGACTGCAGGGGCTGTCAAATTCCAAAGCGGAAAAGCGATGACAATTTTATCAGCTGCGAGGAATTGATTTAAATATTTATTGACTAAATCAGTTGCTTGCTGCTCTTCTGCTGTTAATTCCATTCCTTTTGCCAGTTTAAACATGCCGTTAATTTTTGTTGTATCGTAGTACGGTAAATTTTCTTCAAATAAATCTAATTCTGTAATGACAGCTTCAGGGTGAGCTTCTTTATAACTGTCAAGAAATGATTGATAAAGCTGTACGCTTACCGCTTGTTCTATTGGTCGAGAATTGGCTTTAATAAATAATACGTTTTCCATCTTGGTCGCCTCTTTTGCTTAAATTTTACTCAATGGTACATAACAACTATTTAGATAAACATTTGAATTTAAGATGTTGCTATGACAACAATTAGAGTTCAAAAAAATGAGAGCTATCGTAGGTTCTCATGTATTTTTGATAAAACAGATCTAACCGTTTGTAATTCTTCTTCTGAAATGCCTTTGTAAATTCGTTGGTTTATCTCCTGAGCGATTGGAATGATAACCGTTTTAAGCTGGTCTCCCTTATCTGTGAGAAATACTTTTAACGAGCGGCGATCATGCTGACAGCATACTCTACGAATAAGCCCTTTTTTTTCTAGATTCAGTAACATTCGGGCGATATTGGTTTTGTCTTTTTTCAGCTTTTCAGCAATTTCCTGCTGGCTTAATCCGTCTTTCTTCCAAAGGAGCATCATCACTAAATTTTGTTCAGGAGCAATATTAAATGGAGCGAGCTTGTTTTTTACTTCACTCGTAATCAGCAAGTCAGTTTGATGAAGATAAATACTAATATATTCATCTAATGATGGATTCAAATTAATCACCTACAAATAGTTGCGATACATACTATTGACAAGGATAGTGTAACTAATAGGGGGGAGGGTGTCAATAAATAAGTCTTTTGTTTTTATGAGCTAAAATAAAAAGTGACTTCTGCTATCATATCCGAGTCACTTTTCCTTCTTTAGTTGTTTCAATTTTTGTAATTGCTGTTTCTGTTTATCCGTCATTTCTTCAAAATTAGGCATGTTCCCGTGAGAGGCCCCGATATGTAGAGCTCCACTTAGTTCTTTAATACCAAGTTGTCCTAAATTATTCGTCAGTTCGTACTTATCGAGATACAGCTTGTCGATATTGAATTCTTGGTAAACAATCGAGCCTTCACTTGGTGAGGAGGAAAGAGCTGTATTCAATTGGTTCATTTCTTTTTCTAGCAGCTTGAGCTGTTTTTGTATCAGAGACATCGAATGTATGATTTGGACAGCATAGCTTTCTAATTGACTTAATTTAAGCTGGGATTGTTCTATTTGCTCGTTCAAGAGTGTCGGTTGGGTATTGGAAAATGAATGATGAATAATAATTGGTGTATTCGTTTGCTGTTGGATTTGTTGCAACAATTGTTTAATGTCTTGCATGGAAGAAAATTGTTCTTCTATTTGATGAATATGATTTATATGAAGTTGTAGTTGTTTGAACTTGGATTCTAATTTTGAAATAGCTGTTTCAATGTCATAATTAGGATTCATTTGCCATACTCCCTCGTACATTTTTTGCTAATGAAGGAGGGTCATTCGATAAAAATATGTTCCTCCTTAGCATAAGTTCGAAAATAGCTGAGAAAAAGGAGCCCATGATAAAATTTAGCGGAAACATTTCTGCCTTCTACTGGCTCAGGAAGTTGAATGGTTCGTTTGAATTCTCCGTAATATCGTTCTTGTAAAACGGGAGAGGCATTGAAAAAGCTTTTGACCTGACCTTGAATCGTGAGAGTTGTTCCTGAGACGGACACTTGTATATCGTTTTTAGTCAGTCCTGAAAGTTCAATTAGAATGATCACTCGCGAGTCTTCAATGTACACGTCAACAGGAGGGAAATTTTCTATCGATCGGTCGGTTGTCGTCTTTGATTGATCAAAGATATTGTTCCAGAAGTCACCGGATTGATAGTGCTGGGCAAAGTTCATCCATTGCTTAAACTTTTCAAAATCCAAGGCTCATTCCTCCTTGTACTTACCGGCTATTAATATTTATTCCAAATCGGGGACATCTATTTCTGTATATTGTAAATCGATTTCTTTCGGGATTTTGATTTGAAGGATGCCTTCTTTGAAGTGAGCGACGGCTCCTTTTTTCTTCACAATAGCTGGGAGAATCACTATTTTCTTATCATCAGCAGTAGGGATGCCTTCAATAATGGCTTGGTTAGATGTATGATAAATTTTTAAATGTGAAAACATCGAAGCATCATCAACCGGGATTTTTACATACACATCTTCATGTGTTTCAAAGACAGAAATGTGGATAGTTGGAGTTTCTGTTTCTGGAGACGAATGGATAGGCTGTTGATTTTCAATTGGAGAAAAAGGAGTGTCTCTTAAAAAGTCAAATGCTTTTTGATGCTTTTGTAAAGAGTCTGGCAGAGATTGGGTTAAAACATTCTGTACATATTTTTCAATATCACCTTGATTAAATTGCTTCATCCACTTTTGCCAATCCTCATTCGAAGAAAAGGGAGATTGAAAAGGAAACATGAAGGTCACTCCTTTCACTTTTTATTTAAAATTGGTTAGCGATTGGTAAAGATGGGTTGGCGATTTGATCTTGATCGCTTACATCCGTATCGAGCACACCGTTGCCCATGCAAGAGGAAGTAGGTGAGAAATCACCTAATGAAATGTTGGCACCGACAAATTTACTATTGGCTGTATGACTGTTATGAACCGTTCCTCCAATATCAATATTTCCGTTTTGAGTGACTCCATTCGTTTTCATATTCACGATATTAATAATAAAAGGCATAGATGTTCCTCCTTTTTCTGTCCCCTAGTTACTATATGAAAGCAGCGGAAAAAAGGAATAAAAATTTAGTAGTTAAACTTGCGCAGAATTCACATTTGCCGGGTTTGCAATATCTCCCATGTCATTTACATCTGGATCTATAAATACATTCTCCATCATCGACTCAGTTGGAGAAATATCGCCATAAGATGAATTGCTGCCTTGTGACTTGGCGTTGGCTGTATGTGCATTATGCAGGGCATCTCCAATATTTAATGAACCATTATTAGAGATATTATTAATCTTCATGCTATAAATATTAATAACTGTTGGCATAACCTCTCCTCCCATATCCTGATTGTCACTAATTTATGCAAAAAAGGAGGAGGGTATGACAGGCGGCGGGCATCTTTAAATCCTTTAGAAGGCAGTGAATGAATTGTATTTAATAAGGCGCTTTGTGAACTGTTTTTTTTTGTTGCTTTACAAGAAAAAAATTTGTTAAATTTAGATTTTTATAAATGTGGAATAAGCCCATTTATTTGGTATAATGGAGCAGTTAGTGTTTTTTGTTGGAAGCATTTTCAAAAGTACAATAATGATAAAGGAGATGCTTTATATCGATTACGAATATATAAGCAGTTACCATCAACTCATAAAAAATAGATTTTGGTGTAGGATTGGGAGTGGAAATATAAGATGAGGAGAAAATCCCTTAATTTTATAACTGTTATTAGGAGGAACAATAAATCATGTCTTTAGAAATTATTATGTTAGTTTTTGTATCAATCATTGCATTAGCTATTCTTGTACCATTAATTGTTTTTGTATATTTATGGATTTCTGACCATAATCAAAAACAACATGCCATTTTGCGTAATTTCCCGGTTTTAGGGAAAGCTCGTTATTTATTTGAAATTATTGGACCTGAATTCCGACAATATTTCTTTGATAATGATACGGAGAGTAAACCGTATTCACGCGTTGATTTTTTAAATGTTGTTTTGCCATCTAAATATTTAGATTATGTTATTCCTTTCGGTTCTAAACGTGATTTTGATAAAGAAGGTTATTATATTCGAAATGCGATGTTTCCTAAACAAAAAACAGAGTTAGCCGCAGACAATAAGGAATTGGTTTCGACAAAGAAGTATATTATTGATAAAGAAAGCGTTGTCAACCGTAAAGAACATGTGGAAGATGCTTTAGCTGATCCGTGGCTTTTAAAAGAGGAAGATACCATCATCATTGGTCCAAAGAGAAGGCAACCATTTTTCGTTCGTGGACAAATTGGTATGAGTGGAATGAGCTATGGTGCACTTGGTGAACACGCTATTTCTGCTTTGTCAGAAGGATTAGGGATTGCACAGGGTGCCTGGATGAATACTGGAGAAGGTGGGGTTTCTCCTTATCATTTACAAGGGAATACCGATATTATTATGCAAATCGGTCCTGGTCTTTTCGGTGTTCGTGACAAAGAGGGAAACTTTTCTTGGGAAAAATTCAAAGAAAAAAGCACCATCGAACAAATTAAAGCGTTTGAATTAAAATTAGGCCAAGGAGCGAAAATTCGCGGCGGTCACATTGATGGAGCAAAGGTATCGCCAAACATTGCCGAGATCCGTGGCGTCGAACCATATCAAACGGTTGACAGTCCAAACCGTTTCAATGAATTTAATGATTTACCATCTATGTTTGAATTTGTTGAAGAGCTGCAGCAAATAGGCGGGAAGCCAGTAGGGATTAAAATCGTTGTCGGTAACTATGATACGGTTGAAGAATTAGCTAAATATATGAAAAAAACTGGCAAAGGACCTGACTTTATTACGGTTGATGGTGGGGAAGGTGGTACAGGTGCCACTTATCAAGAATTAGCTGATAGTGTCGGTTTGCCAATTAAAAGTGCCCTCTCTTTGTTAGATAAAGCTTTACGTCAACATGGTGTAAGAGAGCAAGTGAAAATTTTTGCTTCTGGGAAATTATTCACACCAGACCGTGTCGCAGTAGCGCTTGGGATGGGAGCTGATTTAGTCAATATTGCTCGTGGTTTTATGTTTGCAGTCGGCTGTATTAACGCTCAGCATTGTCATACAAATAAATGCCCTGTCGGTGTTGCAACGACAGACCCAGAATTACAACGCGCCCTCGTTATTGATGAGAAAAAGTACCGCGTCGCTAATTATGTCATCGCTATGAGAAAAGGGTTATATAATATTTCTGCAGCTACAGGAATTGATAACCCAACACAATTTTCTAAAGAACATATTGTTTTCAAAGATACCTATGGACGTGTGACATCACTACAAGAAATTACACAAGATGAAACATCGGAACGAATCAAAGAGCATTCTTTTGTAGGATAAGGTAATGTTCATACAATTTGAAAAATCCACAGAGAGCATAAAAAGCTCTGTGGATTTTTTGTCTTTCTTTTATCCCGCATTAACGGGCTGTAAGACCCCCACCTCAACGTGGCAGAAGGAGCGCAGGCATGTAGGTGAGGGATCAACAGCCCGTTGCGACTTTAGCCTTTGTTCTTCTTTTATCAGTGGGGGATGAAGAAAACCCTCACTGATTGAAGTTTCACTTTATTAGACAAGCTGCAGGTAAGTTTCTGCAGCTTGATTATTGAAAAAAGACAGAAAATTAAAATAAGACTTGATTTTTAAGTGTGTATGTAGTAATTTTTGATTAACGAATCATTAATCATTTTTATTGAGGTGGATCTTTTTGTTAAATGAGTTTGTGAATGATCAAGAAGCGTTAAAGGCATACGATGTCAGAAAATATCGGACTCCCGATGGTTACACAAGTGATATTGCCATTTTTACTATTACGCCAAATGAACAAGTGGAGATCGGTCGTTCGTTAAGTATTTTGTTAATTAAAAGGGCGATGGAAAATGCAGAAGGCCAACCGAATATAGAAGGAGGAAAATGGGCCCTTCCTGGAGGTTTTGTTGGATCGAAAGAAACCGCTTTCGAAGCGGCACTGAGAGAATTAGAAGAAGAAACAGGTATCCAAGGAATTCATTTAAAGCATTACGGTGTTTATGATAAAGAAGGGCGAGATCCGAGAGGTTGGATGATTACAAATGCCCACTATGCGGCGGTTCCAGAACATTTGCTTGCTGAAAGAAAAGCTGGAGATGATGCAGCGGATGTACAATTGTTTAGCGTTCAAGAAGCGTTAAAACTACCGCTTGCTTTTGACCACAAGGAAATGATTCAAGATGCCTTGCGAATGATTCAAATCGATATGCTGCAAACAACGCTTGCGAAAGAGTTTCTTCCGAAAGAGTTTACACTATCAGAATTACGAAATGTTATTTTAAGTGTATCAGAAGGTATCGTCGATGAAGTGGTTAAATCAGAACCGTTTTTTTGGAGGAAGGCCCCCAGTCTTCCATTTATAGAGCTGGTGACATTGGAAAATGGTCAGCCAAAAACGACACAAAGAAATTCCAAATATAAAACAAAGCTATATCGCTTTAACGAACATGTGCCAATAAAAAGTATTTATAAATAAAAGGAGAGGTTCGGATGAATAAGAAAGCATTAATTAATGTGGATTATACGAATGACTTTGTGGATGGATCTTTGCCTGTTGGTCCACCAGCAGAAGAGATTGAGGAGAAAATCGTTTCGATTACAAAAGAGTTTTTGGCAGAAGGGGATTATGTTGTTTTGGCAATTGATCTTCACCATAAGCAAGATGCTTATCATCCGGAGACAAAGCTGTTCCCACCTCATAATATTGAAGGCTCAAATGGCCGCACATTGTATGGTCAATTACAAGAGGTGTACGAGAAATATAAAGAA
The DNA here is from genome assembly GCF_037201805.1 of Bacillus sp. FJAT-52991. Classification (GTDB taxonomy): domain Bacteria; phylum Bacillota; class Bacilli; order Bacillales; family Domibacillaceae; genus Bacillus_CE; species Bacillus_CE kandeliae. The sequence continues at coordinate 1,065,886 of NZ_CP147404.1, forward strand.
GATGACAATCTTTATTATATGGATAAAATGCGATATTCCGCTTTTGCTGGGACAGACCTTGATATAAAACTCCGAGAACGTGGCATCACTGAAGTTCATATTATCGGTGTGTGTACGGATATTTGTGTGCTCCATACAGCGGTAGATGCTTATAATAAAGGATATAATATCGTGATTCATAAAGAGGCAGTCGCTAGTTTCAATCAGCAAGGTCATGAATGGGCACTCGGCCATTTTGCAGCTTGTTTAGGGGCAAAGGTGCTTTAATTTTGGAGGGAAGACAAATGAACAAGAGATATCAAGATGATGGACTAGCATTACATACAGATTTATATCAAATTAATATGGCGGAAACGTATTGGAACGATGGCATTCATGATAAGAAAGCGGTATTTGAATTGTATTTCAGAAAGCTTCCGTTTGGGAATGGCTATGCTGTTTTTGCTGGACTAGAACGAATAGTAAACTACTTGCAGAATTTTAAGTTTACCGATAGCGATATTGACTACTTACGTAATGAAGTCGGTTATGAAGAGGATTTTCTTGCTTACTTGCAAGAGATGACGTTCACTGGGACGGTCTTTTCTATGAAAGAAGGAGAGCTTGTGTTTGGAAACGAACCCATTCTTCGGGTAGAAGCTTCCCTTGCTCAGGCACAAATTATTGAAACCGCTTTATTAAATATTGTGAATTACCAAACGCTTATTGCGACGAAAGCATCAAGAATTAAACAAGTCGTTGGTGAAGAAGCAGCGATGGAATTTGGAAGTCGGCGTGCTCAGGAAATGGATGCGGCCATTTGGGGGACGCGAGCTGCTTTTATTGGAGGGTTCGATGGCACGAGCAATGTAAGAGCTGGGAAAATGTTTGGCATTCCTGTATCAGGTACACATGCTCATGCTCTCGTTCAAACGTATAAAGATGAATATATTGCCTTTCATAAATATGCTGAACGTCATGAAGATTGCGTCTTTTTAGTTGACACATACGATACGTTAAAATCAGGAGTACCGACTGCAATTAAAGTAGCGAAAGAGTTAGGAAATCGCATCAATTTCATTGGTATTCGTTTAGATAGTGGAGATTTGGCGTATTTATCAAAGGAAGCAAGAAAAATGTTAGATGACGCTGGGTTTCCTCAAGCGAAAATTATTGCTTCTAATGATCTTGATGAGTATACCATTATGAACTTAAAGGCAGAAGGAGCACAAATTGATAGTTGGGGAATCGGAACGAAGCTGATCACCGCCTTCGATCAAGCGGCTTTAGGGGCCGTGTATAAGCTTGTTTCAATTGAAAATGAACAAGGAGAGATGGAAGATACGATCAAAATTTCTGGAAATCCAGAAAAAGTGACAACTCCTGGCTTGAAGCGAGTATATCGCATCATCAATAAAGCAAATGGAAAAGCCGAGGGAGATTATATTGCTATGGAAGACGAGAACCCACAGCAAGAAAAACGGCTGAAAATGTTTCATCCTGTTCATACGTTTCTTTCAAAGTTTGTGACTAACTTTGAAGCGAAAGAGCTTCACGAAAAAATCTTTACTGATGGGGAATTCATTTATCATTTGCCGGAAATTAAAGATATTCAACAATATGTGAAAGAAAATCTCCAGCTTTTATGGAAAGAGTATAAGCGTTCGTTAAATCCAGAAGAATATCCGGTCGATTTAAGCCAAGCATGCTGGGATAATAAAATGAAGAACATTGAGGAAGTCTGGGAAAAAGTAAAAAAGGTGGATGCATAAAATAATAGAAAAACTAACTAGTATTGAGTCAATGAAAAGATCCTTTTATCAAAAATAGATAAAAGGATCTTTTCATTTTATGTGATCAATCTGTTCGTTTTTACGATATACTATAAATAATGCGATTTTTTAGAAAAAACAAACATCTTGGTTAAGGGGCGAAATTTGATGAAAAAACGATATGAGAATATGGAAACATCAGTTATTCATGCGGGCTATGATGCAAAGGAGCATTTAGGTAGCTTGTCGACACCGATTTTTCAAACCTCTACTTTTACCTTTGATAGTGCTGAACAAGGGGAGAAGCGATTTGCTGGCGAAGAAGAAGGATATATTTATTCAAGACTAGGCAATCCGACGGTACGAGCGTTAGAGGAACGGATTGCAGAGCTGGAAGGGGCGGAAGCAGGACTTGCCTTTGGTTCAGGGATGGCGGCTGTTTCTGCAGTCTTATTTGCCTTAACAAAAGCGGGGGATCATATTATATGTTCGCAAGGTATTTACGGTTGCACGTTTGGTTTGTTGGAATTGATGAAAGAGAAATATGCCATTACTCATGATTTTTGTACGATGGAGACAGAAGAACAAATTCGACAATTAATACAACCTGAAACAGCTTGTATTTATGTCGAAACACCGATTAATCCAACGATGAAGTTGATTGATTTAGAGATGGTGGCGAAAGTAGCGAGGGAAAAGGGGATTCCAGTGGTTGTTGATAATACATTCTCCTCCCCGTATTTACAACAGCCGCTACAATCTGGATGCGACGTTGTGCTTCACAGTGCAACGAAATTTATTGGTGGCCATGGAGATGTCATTGCGGGCCTCGCTGCTGGAAAGAAGGAATTTATTCAGCAAGTAGCTATGACGACATTAAAGGATATTGGCGGGGTGATTTCCCCCTTTGATGCTTGGCTCTTGTTAAGAGGACTTAAAACATTACCTGTTCGAATGGATCGTCATTGCGAAAATGCGGCCTATATTGCTGAACAATTGAAGCAGCACCCATTTGTGAAAAAGGTGTTATATCCAGGGGATACAGAAAACAAAGATTATGTGATTATGAGCAAGCAAATGAAAGCTGGCGGAGGGCTTATTTCATTTGAAATTGATGGAAGCAAAGAAGAGGCTCAAGCTTTACTGAACAAACTATCCCTAATTAAGATTGCTGTCAGCTTAGGAGATACAGAAACTCTGATTCAGCATCCTGCGACGATGACGCATTCAAGTATACCTAGAGAGATTAGAGAACAAATGGGCATTACAGACCAACTCATCCGTCTATCGGTGGGGCTTGAAGCGAAACAAGATATTTGGCAAGATCTTGAGCAAGCATTGAATCATAGAAAATAACCTCTAAAAAGGGTGACTCCACTAAAAAGGGTGACTCCACAATAGAATTTTATTCAACAATCGTTTACCCATACTAGCTTTTTGATTAGTTTCTTCTTCGGTTAAAAAAGAAATGTGCTTAAGCTTTTCTTTCGTGCGTCTGTCCGTTATAGTAGAAACTGAAAACTATTACATAAGGGAGACGATACTATGGCGAAAAAAGGAACAATTATTATGGAAAACGGAGAAAAAATCGAATTTGATTTATTTCCAAATGAAGCACCGAATACAGTAGCAAACTTTGAGAAGCTAGCGAATGAAGGATTCTACAATGGTGTTACGTTTCACCGTGTAATCCCGGGCTTTGTGAGTCAAGGAGGAGACCCAACTGGCACAGGTGCTGGCGGAAGCGGCACAACCATTAAATGTGAAACAGAAGGCAATCCTCATAAGCATGAAGCGGGCAGCTTTTCTATGGCTCATGCTGGTAAAGACACAGGCAGCAGTCAATTCTTTATCGTTCACGAACCACAGCCTCATTTAAATGGCGTTCATACTGTATTTGGAAAAGTGACTTCTGGTCTTGAAACAGTTCTTGCGATGAAGAATGGCGATGTGATGAAAGAAGTAACAGTGGCAGATGCTGAATAAGTAAGGAGAAAAAGAGAGAAGCAAATTGCTTCTCTCTTTTTTTAAATGAAGGTGGGAGAAAGAGATATGAACGAACAATTGAAGGGAATCAGAACACTTATTAGAAACAATGAATTTACTGGTCCTACTGCAGGATTGGCACCAGGATATACTCAAGCGAACCTTGTGATTTTACCGAAGAAAGCTGCTTACGATTTTTTATTATTTTGCCAGCGCAATCCTAAGTCTTGTCCGTTGACAGAAGTAACGGATATCGGTTCCCCCACGCCGAAGCTAACAGCACCTCAAGCTGATTTAACACAGCCCAGCGAGTAGGGAGGGGATGAATGTCGGTTCGGCACAGCCGAAAAGCATTTGGTTGATCGTCATCCGATCTTTGTCGAAAGAAAAAAGGGTTAAATTTTCCATTTCCTCTTGATAGGAACTTGTGTTCGTATTATAATGATGGCAAGGAGGGATGATCATGTATCGAACGTTGAAAACAGGCTTTACGGCTCCTCAGCCAACGCTTCAACAGTTGTTTCACCTACGCCGGATCTGCGGAACAATTTGGAATGACTGCGTCCAGCTAGCTCGGTATTACTACCGGATTCACGGCGCGTGGATCAACAAAAGCGATCTTCAAGCTGAACTCAAAGGCTTGTACCCCCTTCACAGTCAGACGATCCAAGCGGTGTGCCACAAGTTTCTGCATGCCCGAGATGGGGTTCGCCAAGCACGGAAAACGAATAAGTCCATCCGATATCCATACAAGGAAAAGTTCGTGTTCCATCCCAAATGGGTCGATAAATCTTTCGTACTAAAAGGACGCAAGCTGACTCTCAGCTTAGGCAGATGGCAGGGAAAACAGCAGACACCGCTCGTGTTGACGCTCGCATCGGTTCCGACTGGCTTGGTCAAAGAAGTGGAACTCGTCTATGATGGCCGGTGGCATGCCTGTTTGTCGTATGAAGATGGAGTCAATCCCCTACCGATTCCAGACGGTCATACGGCAGCGATTGATCCAGGTGAGATTCATACGATTGCCGCCGTCAGTACCAGTGGACAAGCGCTTGTGATTTCTGGTAGAAAGATGCGCAGCGTTCACCGATTGAGAAACAAAAAAGTGAGAGAACTGCAAATCCTCATGAGTCGGTGTCAAAAAGGGTCCAGGAAATGGCGCCAATACCATCGAGCAAAAAAATACATTCTCTCCAAAAGCGAACGGCAGCTAGGGGATCTCCTGCACAAGACGACCCGTGCCTTTGTGAACTGGTGCGTGGAACAAAGAATCGGCCATGTCGCTCTTGGCGATGTGGAAGGCATCCAGAGATACACAAGCAAGCGAAACAAACGGCGAAAACGCCTCCGTTCCAAACAAGTAAACCAGAAGCTCAGCAACTGGAGCTTTGGAAAGCTGACTAAACAGTTAGCCTATAAATTAGAAGCGGCGGGTGTCTCATTATCGAAAGAAAATGAGGCCTATACAACGCAAGCATGCCCTGCTTGCGGAAAACGCAACAAGGTCCGTTCACGAAACTACCGATGTTCTTGCGGATATGAACGGCATCGGGATGTCCATGGTGCAGGGAACATCTTATCTCAGTATTTGCACGGGAAGTTTCGAGAAGTGATGATAACTGACATCACGTATCTACGTCCTGTACAGGCGTAGTAGATGGGTAGAACCGCCCCGGGGGAGAGGGCCGTGCCTTCGATTCTCTATCTGTTGCTTACGGTGGCAGCCAGCCGTCGGGAGACGTCTGGCGTCAAGACCACTGCTTCCTGTAGGGGAGCGTCAGTCCCCGAGAAAGACGAGGGTGTCGTGTACACCTATGGACATCGTCCAGCTTCTGATGTCGAAGGGATCGACAAGAAACCTTCACCTCAAGCGCGAAGCGATAGGTGGGGGAGGTTCATGGTTTGATGTGCCTAAATATCGTATTTATAAACATGGGGAACTAATAGAAGAGGTTGCTCAAATAGACGATGTTTGGCAAGAGGATTTTGTTTCGTTTTTAATTGGCTGTAGCTTTACGTTTGAGCATGTCTTAATGGAAAATGGACTAGAGATTCGGCATATTGCTGAGCAGCGGAATGTACCAATGTATGTGACGAACATTCCTAGTAAACAAGCAGGGAAGTTTCATGGGAATATTGTTGTAAGTATGCGTCCATTTCCAGCAAATCAAGTGGTTCGAGCGGTAGAAGTGACTTCGGGATTTCCGTCTGTACACGGATCTCCCATTCACATAGGCTCTCCTGAAAAAATTGGAATCAAGGATCTTTCCCATCCGAATTTTGGAGAAGCGGTGACAATTAAGGATGGAGAAATTCCTGTTTTTTGGGCTTGTGGAGCGACACCTCAATCGGTTGTTATGGCCAGTAAACCGGAATGAGCCATCACTCATGCGCCAGGCCATATGTTTATAACAGATATGAAAGATTGCCAATATTCCGTCTTATGAGAGTAGGCATTAAAATAACCAAGACCAATAGGGGTATGTTAAAATGAGCAAGAAACGATGAAATGGGGTGAAGCAATGAAAATTGAAATATGGTCTGACTTTGTTTGTCCTTTCTGTTATATCGGGAAACGTCGGCTAGAGAAGGCTTTGGAACAGTTTCCGCATAAAGCTGAAGTCGAACTTGTCTTTAAAAGTTATGAACTAGATCCGAATGCGCCACAAGAAAATGATCAGCATATTCATGAAGCATTAGCTGCAAAATATGGAATGAGCGTTGAACAAGCGAAGCAGATGAATGAAAATATCGGGCGTCAAGCGGCTGAGCTGGGGTTGGAATTCAACTTTGACAATATGAGACCAACGAATACCTTTCATGCTCATCGCTTAGCTAAATATGCGAAGGACCAAGGCAAAGAAAAAGAAATGGTCGAGCGATTATTAAAGGCTTACTTTACTGACTCAATGAGTGTGAATGATCAAGCTGTACTCTTGGAATTGGCGAGAGAAGTAGGGTTACAACAAGAGGCTGTGCAAGCCCTACTTGCAAGCGATCGCTTTACTGAAGAAGTGAGAGCAGACGAGAATTTAGCACGAACACTTGGCGTGCAAGGTGTTCCATTTTTTGTGATTAATGATAAATATGCCATTTCAGGTGCTCAGCCAGCTGAAGCCTTCTTAAGTGCCTTGCAAAAGGTATGGGAAGAAGAAAATGAAGAACCTGTACTAACTGATTTATCAACAAAAGCAACTGGTTCCACTTGTACAAATGAGAGTTGTGATATTTAGATAGATACAGCGTCCTCCTCAGGAAGGACGCTGTATTTCATTAGCACTCCAAGAGATTTCTGTTTACTATTGACTTTTTGTTTAAAATGTTTATGATAATAAATGTAAGCGATCACTTGCAAGAAGGAAAGGAAATAGGTGGATGGCAACGAAGGAAACACCAGACAAAATTATTGATGCGGCAATTGATCTGATTCGTGAAAGAGGTTATAAAGCGGCGACAACTAAATCCATTGCTGAGAAAGCTGGGGTCAATGAAGTAACGATTTTTCGCCATTTTGGGAGTAAAAGAGGGATTTTAGAATCAGCTGTTCAAAAGTTTTCCTTTGCTCCGCTACTCTCCAAGGTAATCCAAGAAGAGATGGTATGGGATCTTGAAGAGGATCTTTATACAATTGCTAGCGAATATCAGGCATTCATTATGAGCATCAAGGATTTCGTGTTAATTGGTTTAAGAGAAGCAGGAATGTTTCCTGAAATTGATGAGGAAATCGCCAAGATCCCTCGCCAGTTGAAACAACAGCTAATGAATTATTTTGATATTATGGAGAAAAAGGGAAAATTCACTGCGGATAATAAAGAAGCAATTGTCATGAGTTTTATTGCCATGAATTTTGGCTTTTTTATGTCTCGAGCTCGTCTAGGAACGAGTGTGAGTGCGATTACAATAGAAGAATTTTTAAATAATGGGATTCGAGTTTTTTCTAGGGGGTTAACTCCCTAGAAAAAATTTTCACTATTGTGCAAGTATGTACTTGCTTTCAAAAGGGGGATTTTCAATGAGTGCATTAAAAAATTTTTTCCAAGTTCGTGAGACATATATAGGTTTGCTGGCAGCTGTTGCTTTTCAAGTGATCTTTTTCTGTGTATGGATGACCGCTTATGATGGTGTGGATGATCGAGTTGGAAACTTAAAAATTGGAATTGTGAATGATGATTTAGTGATTGGAGAAGAAGTCACGACTCAAATGAAAAAGAACAGTCCTTTTACAATAAAGGAGTATCAGGAAGTCGAAAAGGCAAAAGCAGATATGGAAGATCGCAAATTAAATATGGTGATTCATTTACCTGCAAAGCTAACTGAAAAAGTGAAAGTTGGTCAAGAAGTGGAGGTCGTTTATTGGATTAACGGTGCCAATGCAGGCATGGGGAAAACAATGATGGAAGGTGCGGCACATCAAATGACTGGTGCGGTCAACAGCCATCTTTTTGTGGCTCAAAAAGAGGGAATGCTGAAACAATTTATCCCAGCAAATGGTACACCAGAAGCTGTAGGTGATGCTATCAGTCAAATGGTAGGAAATTTAAACGACCAACTTGTTCAACCAAAAATAAAAAAGGTAAATGAGGTAAAAGAATTCGCCGCGAGTATGGTCCCGATGATGGTGATACTTGCTTCGTTTGTTGGAGCGATGGTAATGACGATGCAGCTACAGCAAACAGCGGATAAAATAAAAGGTTATTATGGGAAATGGGAAGTGTTTGCTGCTAGACAAGTAATTAATATCGGTTTTTCATTTTTTCTTACATTTATCACATTAGCTTTAATGATGATGTTTGATATTCAAAGTGAAAGTTCCATGCTCGTCATTTATTTGTTTCAGTCCTTACTTTTCTTCTCATTTTTATCCTTGGCACAAATGTTTGTTTATCTAATGGGGAACGCTGGAATGGTGTTCAATATCATAGCATTGTCACTGCAACTAGTTACTTCTGGTGTGATCGTTCCACGAGAAATGTTATCTGATTTTTATTCGAATTTAGGTTCTTATTTACCAGCTACGTACGGATCGGACGGATACTTCACTATTATTTTTGGAGGAGAAATGAGCCATATCACTAGCAATATGCAATCATTGTTGCTGATTAGTTTAGGGACAATGGCGGTGACTGTGGGAGCGGTTTTATTAAAAGGTATTCGGTCAAAAGAGGTTGTGATAGAGAAAGCAAGCTAAGTGTGAAGCAGCGAGAGCGCTGCTGGAATATTAAATACTAGCGGTTGGTTTAAAACAAAGAGGTCAGACTCCATGGTAGTCATGAAGTCTGATCTATGTTAGTTAGTATCTAGGAAAGTGAATATGTACAGTTGTACCTGTCCCAACTTCTGAGCGGACTTCTACGGTAGCGCCGTGAAGGGTGGCGATTTGCTTGGCAATGCTCATGCCAAGACCTGCTCCTTCAATTCGTTCATCCGTGTTCGTCCCACGGTAATAGCGTTCAAATAGTTGTTCTATTGTTTCCTTATCCATGCCAACACCGTTATCTTCAATCCAAATGTGTAAGCCATCTGCTGATTTGGAGGCGCGGATGATTATAGTTGTGCCGCTTGGATTATGTTTGATGGCATTAAAAATTAAATTGTCCATCATTCGCTCGAACCACTTTTGATCTGCTTCTATTTCTACCTGTATGGTTATAGGTTCAAAATGAAAATGATAATCTTGCAATGTTCGATCCTGGATAAATTTAGAGATAATCGTTTCAAGGAGTTGATTCACTTGGAACGTTTCTTTTGAAAGATGGAGCTCATTATTTTTTAACTCGAAGGTAAGCGAAAAATCTTCAATTAAATGAAGCATATATTCACCCTTTTCACGAATGGTTTGACCCACCTCTTCAAGCTCTTCTTTCGACCAATTGTACTGGCCGCTTTCTAATAAATGCCCATATCCTTGAACCGTAGATAGAGGGGTGCGCAAGTCATGAGAGATTCCCGTCATCCATTCTTCTCTAGTTTTTTCAAGTTTGGCCCGTTCTTTTACTGATAGATCGAGTTTTTCTGCCATCGCATAAAAGGCATTGATCACTTCTTTGTACAAACGGTAGCGGATTCGTACCTTTCCGTTTTTCCGAAAGATTTTTTTTCTTTCTTGTTCGGTAAGTACTTCTTCATAATTCCCTTGCTTCATTCTTTCTAGCCAACTTGTAAAAATAAATAGAGGTTGTCCGTAACGAAAGCCATTCCAAAAAGAGAGACTAAGAGTAATGAGCAAAACGATCGTACCGACAATGCCGAAACCAAGGAGATATTCCGTCATCACGGATAATGTTTGATTTTTGTCCTTCTTTTTTGGTGTATGCAAAAGCCAAGTATGGTTTGTAGATGGATCATTATAAACAGCGGTTGTTGTTGAATAAATACCAGGTGTCATCTTTTTAGAAATAATATCTAACGGCTCGTATTTTTTTGTGTTCATCGGTTTTCCGGCGGTGTCAATAATATCACCATTTTCATTAATAATTTGGAGAGTTCCATCGATCTTTTTTAGTTGCTTTTCTAGTTGCCTTCTTTCGGTTTCGGAGATTTGACCTTGATGATTATAAGTAGTCACTAGTGTTTGTAGAGTGGTCATTGCTATATCTTTATATCCAACTAAAAAGATATAGGGCTGTTTATCAGTGTTGTCAAATTCTGATAAAACTGTATATTCTCTAAACTGTTTGTTTTCTGCAATTTGTAAAATGTCACCGACAGAGTAGTGTTTAGGTAAAGATGAAGGCGTATTGCTAGATCCAACAACCTCTCCTTGACAATTTACTACTTGAGCCCACATATGTTTTTCTCTTAGGACTTGTCTCCATTGCTTATCGATTTCAGCCTTGTTATCTTCAACGACCGTTTCTGTTGTTATATATTCTAATACACCGGCTGGATAATTTTTGCGAAGTTCCTGATTAGACATATGCTGGATTAATAGAAAAAGCAGAGCAAATAATAAAATGATAATAGCAATGGATAAGGAAATAAATTGAATAGAAAAATGAAAAATCAATCGTCTTCTTAATGATTTCATATCATTTTTCCTTTAACCAGTTTGTAACCAAGACCGCGAACGGTTAATAAATACTGCGGTCGGCTAGGGTCCTCTTCAATTCGTTCTCTAATTCGTCTAATATGAACCGGTACGGTATTGTCATCGACATAATGGTTAAAGCCCCAAACAGCCTCTAATAATTCAGACTTAGAGAACACTTTATTGGGATGTTTACAAAAATAGAGCAAAAGTAAATATACTTGAGTCGGACATGAAACAGCCTGTCCATTAACTAATAACTCTCCTTTGTCCTCATCGATTAAAAACCTTCCAAAATGATATTGCTTCTTTTTATTTACTATTGGTAAATGTTCGACCGATGAGATTCTGCGAAAATAAGCTTTAATTCTTGCCGCGATTTCCAGAGGATTAAACGGTTTTGTGACATAATCATCTCCGCCTATAGCGAATCCTGTTAATACATCAAGATCAGATACTTTGGCTGTGACAAATAAAATATACGCTTCTGAAATTTCCCGAATTTTAGGGCATAATTCAAATCCGCTATAATCAGGTAACATGACATCAAGTATAATCAAGTCGATGTGTTTTTTTTCTAATATCGCTAGAGCATCTTTCGCTGTATGAGCGGTATAAATATGCTCAAATCCTTCTTTTCTCAAAACGGTTTCAATCATTTTCACAATCGCTTTTTCGTCATCGACGAGCAAAATATTTCTTGTTTTCATTTCTATGCACCTCGCTTTTCATACTAGCATATGAAGATTACGAGAACTTGAACGGAAGGAAAAAAATTTATGAAATGTTAATCTATTGTTTGTTCTAAAGAAAACTTTCCCATGTAAATTAATAGTAACAACATTTGTGAGGAGAATTGGATGGATAAGTATAGAGTTTCAGCAATTGACGGTATGAGAGGCTTTAGTCTATTAGGGATATTGCTAGCCAATATGTTAATCTTTCAATACGGTATGTGGGGGAAGGATGAAATTGGCTTTTATTCGTTGTCAGCAACTGATTTGGGAGCCTATAAATTAGTCAAAATGTTAGTTGAGGGCAGTTTTATGCCAATCTTTACGTTTCTATTTGGTTATTCGATGATTAAAATGAAGGAAAGTTTGGAGCGTAAAGGGGTACCGGTGAAACGGTATTTTGTTCGACGATTTTTGTTTTTAATAGGCGCGGGGTTTTTACATTCTACATTCTTATGGGAAGGAGATATTCTCCTCTTTTACGGTTTGATGGGATTTTTTCTATTAATGTTTATGAATCGCAGCCAAAAAACCCTTTTCATTTGGGGAGCGTCTTTATTAATTATCATGTCATTTTTTTTGGGATATGGAAACGTGGAAGAGCCCGCTAAAGATAAAAAAATCATGGCTGAGTATATCGAGAAAACAAAGGTGGTTTATAGTACTGGTAGTTATACTGAAATTAAGGATCATCGCAATAATGAAGATCCACTAAACTTGCCGGATGCCTTTTATGTAGTGCTTTTAATTTTGGCACCATTGCTTACTGCTCCGCTATTTTTATTCGGAATGTTTGCAGCAAAGGCGAATGCATTTGTTCATTTACAAAAAGAGCGGCCGCTGTATATGAAAGGAGCTCTACTTTTATTACCAATTGGTATTGTACTAAAGACCATTCCGTATTTGGGTGAATCCGCTTGGAATGGTGTGGTGGAAATGCTTGGGGCGAGCTTGTTGTCTCTCGGGTATATTTTTCTGTTTGCTCTTCTATACACAGGGAAGCCAAATAAAATATTTTCGGCTGCATTTGAAAATGTTGGAAAGCTGTCGTTAACGAATTATTTAATGCAGACAGTGATTTGTACGACGATTTTTTATGGATATGGTCTCGGGCTGTTTGGGCAGTTAGGAATGATTTGGGGCATATTGTTAGCTGTGATGATTTATACTTTGCAAGCTGTCGGTAGTCATTATTATTTAAAATCGTTCAAACGAGGACCAGTAGAACAACTGCTAAGAATGTGGACGAACTTTTCATGGGATGGTCATGTCAGAAAGAAAAAGTTGTTGATCGAGGAAGAGCCTAAAACAACGGAGGGGATGTAGGATGCCAAGACGATTAGTTGGTGGATTAATACTCGCAGTGATGGGAGTCATCCTTACTTTTTGTAGTTATTCCATTCCAGTTGAAAATCATTTATTACAAAAGCTTGGCTGTGTACTGGTAGTAGTGGGAATCTTTCTTGCACCTAATTGGATAAGTAAAGAAGAATAAGTACCTGATGAATCAGGTGCTTTTTTTTGTTGGAATATTTTCTATTTAAGTATAAAATTACACTAGTGGAGACTGTTTAAAACAGTTGTGGTAATGATATTAGTGTTTCTGAGAGTTTTTAAACTACTTCTCATAAAGAAAAGTAATGAAGGTGATATATATGGATAAACAGCAAGTGAATGAACTATTATCCGGTAAGCTCAAGCTGATCCGTACAGAAAAAGGATATACGCAAGATAAAATGTCGGAAGTGCTTGGCATTTCTAAAAAGACGCTCGTACAAATTGAAAAAGGGAGAACGCTCGCTGGCTGGACAACGGTTGTCGCTTTATGCGCTTTATTTAGGGAAAGTGAGATTCTTCAAGGATGCCTTGGTGATGATCCGGTAGAGATGGTTGAGACGATTGCTCATAACAGCATTAGCACGCCTAGAGAGAAAACAATGGGAGGGAGAGTTTGGTGGCGGGAGGTTGAGCTCAATCAAGGAATTCGTTTGCAGCAAAATGTGATTAGCGGTCATTTTCGTATTTTAGATGACGACGATTATCGCCTGTTTAGCGGATATGATAAGGAAGAAGCTTATCGAGAATGGAAGATTATTTGTCAAGGTGAGGCAAATAAATGAAAAAACGAAGAAAAAAAATTTTAGTTATTAGCGTGATTTTGCTCGTTTGTATCGGTGGCTTCATTTATGCTTATTTTGAAGGGTTACCTTGGAAAAAGAAGCAAGTGGCAAGGGAGCTTCAACAATATCTTGAAGAGAGATATGATGAATCCTTTGTTTTGAAGAGTACGTTTTTTGATGTCGAAGAAAGAAAGTATGGAGCGACTTTTTCACCAACTAGTGATCAATCGATGGCCTTTAATGCAAGAAAAGAGGGTGGAGAATATACATATATAGATGATTACCCGGAAGGTGTGTGGCAAAGAGAATTTCAAGAAGACATTGAACCAGCTGTCAGACAGCACTTTCCGAATCTAACAGACTGGTATGTCGGTACCGCTTATGGACAAAGCGGAAAACTAGTAGAAGGTCCCCATATTCCGTCTTATCAAGAAGCAGGTGCCTTTATGTGGGTAGAAGTTAGTAAGGCAGGAATCTTTAATGATTCAGACCAGCAATGGGAACAAATTTATCAGCTTGTTCATGAAGCACAAAAACTAACAAGTACAGCGGAAGTATCTTTTTCGTTCGATGAAAAACACGGAACGAAAGAAGAGGTGGAAGTGTATATTTCTTGTATGCCAGCTGAAGTGATTCAAGTGAAAAGTGCACAAGATGCGAAAAATGCTTGTGAAGTGACTAGGTTTGATTAGATGAGAAATAAGAACGGTCAAATCGCCTGATGGGGAAGGGAACCATCAGGCGATTTGTTAGTAGGAAAATCTTTGTCCTTGAAAGTGAGAGAAGATTTCACTAGTTTTTTGACTACCTAAGTCTAGTTGTTAAAGAGGGATAAGCGGGAATAAACAAGTATATATTAGAATAGGTAAGAAAGAGAGTCAATGCTTCATTTGCAATAGCAGAAAGCTTGTTGATCCCATCAATGCGGGATAAAAATTCCTAAAAAACAAGGGGGAATTTATATGCGTGTATTAGTATTAGGGGCAGGGTTAATGGGGAAAGAAGTGGCTAGAGATTTAGTGAAAAGTGAACGAGTGTCTAAGGTGACACTTGCTGATATGGATATGGAAAAAGCGAAAAAAATATGCAAGGGTTTACAATCATCGAAGCTTGAAGTGGCGTTTGTAAATGCGACAAAAGAGGAACAGTTAATCCACATTATGGGGCGACATGATATTGTGGTGAATGCCTTGCTTTATTCTTTTAATGAAAGCGTAGCGAAGGCAGCTATTTCTGCAGGTGTACATTGTGTCGATCTCGGTGGTCATATTGGTCAGGCAACGGACCGTGTATTAAAGTTGAATGATCAAGCGAAGGCAGCGGGGGTGACGGTCATTCCTGATCTTGGTGTGGCACCTGGAGCTATCAATATTTTATCGGGGTATGGTGCTAATAAATTAGATGAAGTAAAAATGATAAAATTATATGTTGGAGGTATCCCGTTAAGACCCTTACCACCTCTTGAGTATAATCATGTGTTTTCGATGGAAGGTGTATTTGATCATTACACTGATCCATCCTTTATTATTAGGGATGGCAAGAAACAAGAGGTTGCCTCCCTATCAGAAATAGAGACGGTTTATTTTGACAAATTTGGTCCGCTAGAAGCCTTTCATACCGCTGGAGGAACGTCTACTTTAGCCTATTCTTATCCTGATTTAGATAACTTAGAATACAAAACGATTCGATATCCCGGCCATGCCGAGAAATTTCAATTACTGATCGATTTGAATTTAACGCGAAATGACTATTTTGTTGAAATCAATGGTCAGAAAATAAAACCTAGAGAGGTCTTCTTGAAGGTACTTGCCCCGATTGTTGATCTAAAAGATGGTAAAGATGTAGTGTTGTTAAGGGTATTAACAATGGGATACAAAGAAGGACAAACGACTGGTCATTGTTACGAAATGATTACGTATAAAGATAAAGAGAATGAGGTAACAGCAATGGCGAGAGCAACAGCGAACACCATTTCCATCGTCGCTCAAATGATCGGAAATGAAATCATAACGAAGCGAGGTGTCTATCCTCCTGAGCAAATCGTTCCTGGTGATATATATATGAAGGAAATGGAAAAGCGAGGGGTAATGATTAAAGAGAGCATTCACAATAAGTAGGGTAATCCTCTTCACCTAAATGAACGGTGAAGAGGATTACCTTTTAAAGTGTCGGTCGTTTTCTTTGTCTTTCTCCACGGGTCATCTTCACTTTCACATTCACAGATAATTCATTTAATGTGTCACTAGTTAATGGGATTTTTCCGTTTTTCTCTATTTTTTTCCATGTGTGTACGTCTTTTCGATACAAGGCTTCAGAGAGTCGGAAAAGGTCGGTATCCATTTTTAACCCCTGATTAAATGTCTGCACTATTTCGTCTTTAAAGACTTTTTCGGCAGATTGTTCTATTTTTTTGAGATTTTTTTTTGAAGTGATTTCTCTTAATAAGACGGTAGCATCTATTGAAAGAGCAAAACTAACATCCGTTCCTTTCACAATTGGCTTTTTTTTAATTTTCACTTTTTCAACTAATAAACTAATATCAGAATACTCTCCTGTTAAGCTAATTTCATTCCTTTTTAAATCCTCATTCACCCATTGTAAGCCTGGCACTTTTTTATAAGACATAATCCCTTTTAGTGTTTTTCTTGTTATCGATGCGATTCCATCTATTTGAACGGCTGGATTCTTCCCTTCATCTGATTTCCATGTATCCTTAGCTAGTTTCACAAAAGGGATGACTGCTTCATGAGGAGGTTCATTTAATGAAATAAATAATTCTCTCATATCAATAGGTTTAATCAATGAACGCTGTTTATATGAGGATTCCGGATCACTGAGTTTGGCAAAGACCGTTGACGATTTTGATGGAGGGAGCGTTGTCATAATATCAAATAACGGCTCTTTTGTAACAAAAAGCCATGAACCGTATCTAGTTTCTCGGTATCGATCAAATAAATCCATCAGCGCTTTAAGAGCGTCATTTTCTAAAGCTTTATCAGTAAAAATAAAAAAGTTTATGTGTCCCCAAAATAATCGGCGTTGGGAAGATCGATAAATGTCAAAGATCGCTTCATTCACTGTTTTACCTGTACCGCGGCCAACGACGACTTTTGCTTCTGATACACCGCCTGTTGACTCGGATTTGGCGAGTAAGCCAGGATTAATGATTTGTAAATAAACGACGAATTCATCTTTCTTATAATCCACTCCTACTCCTTGAATATAAAGCATTTGTTCCGGTTCATTGGCATCCCAACAACCGGCCAGTAGAAGGGGCGTCATGAGAAAGGCAGTGTATAGTAGTATTTGTTTGACATAATTCTTCATGACGAACCTCCTCCTTTTGTTTTGTCCTGAAGGTTCATTGCGCTAATTCGCTTATTATCTAGTTGAGCTGGTAATTTTAAGAGTGTTTTTAATGTGTTCTTAAAACTCATCTCGCTGGCTACATGTAAGTAAGGCACACCGAATGAATGAATATTAGCGACACATGTTCCTATTAAAAAAATAGATACAAAAAAACCGAATAAACCGAATAAGGCAACAAGAGTAATGACAAAAAAGCGTATTAAAGATACAGTACCAACTAATGTTTGATTGACTAGGGTAAAGGTAGCGATCGTTGATGCGGCGATCACTACCAGCATAGCAGGACTTGTCAATCCAGCTCGAATAGCGGCATCCCCAATAATTAACCCGCCAATTACACTTAATGTTTGTCCAACGGATAGCGGAAGCCTCATTCCAGCTTCTCGAAATACTTCAAATAAAATAAGCATTAACAAAGCCTCCATCGCCGTCGGAAAAGGCACGCCTCTTCTTGATTCAATGACGGTTGCTAACAAAGTGAGTGGGACTTGATTTTGATGAAAGGAAGTCAACGCTACCCAAAAGCCTGGAAGAAAAGCGGCGACAGCAATACCAACCACTCTTATTAAGCGTTCGGAAGCATTATAGACATAATTAGTTTCACTATCTTCTGCTGTCTTTAATAAGGAGAATAAATTAACTGGCATAATAGAAGCATACGAGACGCCATCAATTAAAAGAATAAATCGACCACTGAGCAATGATTGCACAGCAAAGTCTGGGCGGCCGGTATACGCATGACGAGGAAACAGAAAATAAGGGCTATCATTTATCAGTTCCTCAAGTTGTGTTCCACTATATACACCGTCCACATCAATGGCTGTAATTTTTGTTTTAATTTCATCAAGAACTTGTTGATCAATGATATCGTCCATATAAAGAAGAGCGACTTTCGTTTTTGAACGTTTGCCTATTTCCAATGTTTCACTTCTTAGAGACGTTGTTCGTAACCTTTTTCTAATTAATGCATGATTGACGATTATATCTTCAATAAAGTTATCACGCGGGCCTTTGACGGTTATTTCCATGGTAGACTCTTCTGTATCCCGTTGAGGTCTATCAGATATATCGACTGAATAAATGACTGCTCCAGAGTGAAAGATGAGCAATAGCTTACCTGAAAAAATATCCATTTCTGCTTTTTCATTGTTGGTAACAACTTGTAAAGTAGGTAGCTTTAGTGATTGCATCCAATCTTCGGTAAACTCACTTGGTGGGTTCTTTAAAAATTCCTCTAGCTTTCTCGGAACCGTTTTATAGAGCATATCGGTGCTAACAAGTCCACTACAATAGATGAGGGTGACTCGTTCTTCATCAAACTGCAAGTGAGAAAAGACCACATCAGAACACTGTTTAAATGTTTCTCTTAAAGTTTGCTCATTAATAGCTGGTTTTGACTTCTCTTTTTTCTGTTCTTTAGTGATGGCAGCTAATTTTTTGGCCTTCTTAAAGGAAATCTGTTTAAACTTCATTGAATGCTCCTCCGTTTTTGTATTGTTTGAAAGATAGCAATGACACCTATTAAAACTGAAAAGCTAAAGAAAAGCCAAAAAGTAGCTGGTAACAAGTACAATCTTAAATAATCATTAAATTGAAAATCAGTAATTGGAGCAAGTACAATTCCGCCAACTACAAACAAACAGAAAAATAAAATACGATTTTTTTTCTCTGACTTCGCTGGTAACATCTCTTTTATTAAAAAAAAGAATAAACTAATTCGAATAAACGAGCCAGAAAGCCATTGATAAACGGATAAAAAGTCTACATGTTCGAAAAAACTCCCAATCGATACGAGGCCCCATTGTTCAAAAGGAGGAAATCGTTGTAATGTTGCCTCTGTTGGACCAAATTCCACAATAGCACCGATGAGAGGTCCCGTTGTTAATGCTGTTAAAATCAGTACGATCGCAGCGAAATGCCGAAATGTTAGCGATTTATTTACTCTATGTTGTAATAACAGAAAGATAAAGATCTCTACGAGTCCAGAAGCTTGATAAATCATTCCCTCAAACACAGGCCGAAAACCATGCTCTAGAACAGGAAATAGCAAGGAGTGATCTTTAAACTTGAAATTGGCGATCGAGACAAAAAAGCCGAAAATGACAATAAAAAACAAAAGAAAGACATTCACCCTATTAAGCGTTTGTAATTTGGCTTTGGCTAAAAACCAACAAGTAAATAAGAAGAGAATAGTCAATACAATGGGGGGAGTTTCTGGCATATAACCGACAGTTGTCCAAGTAATCGTCTCTCTTAATGAGATTCCGCACATTA
This sequence comes from Bacillus sp. FJAT-52991, assembly GCF_037201805.1. Taxonomy (GTDB): domain Bacteria; phylum Bacillota; class Bacilli; order Bacillales; family Domibacillaceae; genus Bacillus_CE; species Bacillus_CE kandeliae. Next base: position 1,085,147 of record NZ_CP147404.1, read on the forward strand.
AAAGTAAATAAGCAATGAGAACAAAGATGATTAATTTTGTCGCTTTATCACCTATGACCTCAGAAAGCCAGACGATTAATGGTTTTTTATTCGTTTGTTTAAGAATAAAAAGCAATAACGGAACCCAGAGAAGTGTTATGAGCATTGTAAATAATACACTCATCCAAGCATCTCGCCCTGAAACAGATATCAATGGAGAAATAACTAATACATGATTTTTTAATCCAATTGCTGTCATAGCTAACAATATTAATTGCAACGGAGAAATTGTATTTGGGTTATAAATGGCAACCACCTACAAAATGTTTGATAAGGATAGTTTTGACCAGGAAGGATGGAATATGTATCAAAAAAATATCCGAAATATATTCAGAATTAAAGTAATTTTTTAATAAAAATATAAAATTTGTATTTTCAAAAAACAAAATATGTTAAACTGAAATAGATTCATTTTGCACAATAATTACATATGGAAAGAGCGGCTGAAAAAGTCCCTCTTTCATTTTTTACATTTAATAGGGGAAAGGTGATTGGAATGATTACAGAAAATTTAGAAGTTAAGACAAAAAACTATATTGCCGGGGAATGGCAGGAGCTTCAAGGAGAGGGCGTGTCCGTCTATAATCCATCTAATACTTCTGAGAAAGTAGGAGATATGTACTTTTCAACGGAAGAGCAGGCGTTTGAAGCTGTAGCCGCCGCTCGCGAAGCATTGCCTACTTGGAAGAAGAAATCAGGAAGTGAAAAATCGGCTGTTTTATATAAGATGGCTGAAGTGCTTGAAAAATCGGCTGAAAAAGTAGCTTCATTGGCTAGCCGTGAAATGGGAAAACCAATCGGGGAAATGCGTGGAGAAGTGATGCGTGCTGTCAACTTACTTCGTTTCTATGCAGCGGAAGGCATTCGTCCAGATGGTCAACTCATCCCTTCTAGTGAACAAAATGTCGTTCAGTATTCAAGAAGAGTTCCGCTTGGAGTTGTAGCAATTATTACTCCATGGAATTTCCCAGTGGCGATTCCGATTTGGAAAATTGCTCCTGCTCTGATTTGTGGCAACACGGTTGTGTGGAAGCCAGCAGAACAGGGTGTGCTAACCGCCACGTTGTTAATGGAAGTGTTTGAAGAAGCGAATTTGCCAAAAGGTGTATTAAACTTAGTGATCGGTAAAGGGCGAGTTGTTGGTAATGTGTTACTTGAAAAAGCTGAAATTGATGCGGTTAGCTTTACTGGCTCCACAGCTACAGGTCAGCGTGTAGCAGCTGCATGTGCACAGCGTAACATTAAGTATCAAACAGAAATGGGCGGAAAAAATGCGGCTATCGTTTTAAAGGATGCTGACTTAGAGAAATCTGTTCCAGTTATTTTAGGCGGTGCTTTCCGTTCAGCTGGACAAAAATGTACAGCAACTAGTCGAATGATTGTTGAAAAAGCCATTTACCCAGAGTTTGTCGCGGCGATTCAAAAAGCATTAAATGAAGTCGTTGTAAGTGAAGCGAGCGAGAACCCATATTTAGGTCCTGTTGCTTCTAAAAGCCAATATGAGACGGTTTCTGAATATGTAGAACTCGCTCGTAAAGAAGCGAATGTCATTGGGGAAGGTCCACTGAAAACGGATAAGCAAGGCTACTTTATTCAGCCAATGGTTGTAGATGGCATAACAGCGGAGCATCGTCTATTCCAAGAAGAAATTTTTGGTCCAGTTGCCGCGGTCGTACAAGTGGAAGACTTTGAAGAAGCGATTGATGTATGTAACGACTCATTATATGGATTAAGTGCCGCTATTTTTACAAATGATATGAACAAGGCGATGCGTTTTCTTGATGAGGTAGATGCTGGAATGGTTCGTGTTAACCAAGAAACGTCCGGTGTGGAATATCAAGCTCCATTCGGTGGAATGAAGTGGTCTAGCTCATACACAAGAGAACAAGGACAAGCTGCATTGGATTTCTATTCTCAAGTGAAAACTTGTGCGATTAAGTATCAATTATAAGCAAGCAAAACTCCAGATTTTTTAGTCTGGAGTTTTTTAGGTTCACCTTTGCGAATGAACGTGAAAGCCTTTTTAGACATATGATAAAAGTGCCTAGAAAGGGGGGACTTCATTTGACAAACTATCAGCAATTTATAAAAGAAGCGAAACAATGGTGTGAACAGGGAGAAGGAGAGATTGAGCCAGAACGATTAACGGAATGGACAGAACAGCTAGACGAATTAGAGACAGTGATCGATCAACAGTTATTACAAAAGAAAATGGAGGCTTTATACAGGGAATGGGATGAATGGTATCAAAGTTTGAACGGTGAAAGAAATAGTATGAGTCGTGTTCCAATAGGAGGTCATAAACTTCCTCCACTGCCTTATCGATATGATGCTTTAGAGCCCTATATTGATGAAGCGACGATGAGGCTTCATCATGATATCCATCACCAAGGCTATGTCGATGGATTGAATAAGGCAGAAAAGGAAATGGAGAAGGCGAGAAAAAAGAATGATTACGCATTAATCAAGCATTGGGAGAGAGAAGCGGCTTTCAATGGAGCAGGTCATTATTTACATTCGATTTTTTGGAAAGTGATGTGCCCAAAAGGCGGTGGCCAACCTACGGGTGAGTTAGAGCGAGAAATCACTCGTTCCTTTGGAGGGTTCTCGCCCTTTAAACAGCATTTCTCAGCAGCTGCTGAAAAGGTGGAGGGCTCTGGATGGGCAATCCTTGTTTGGGCACCACAAGCGAAGCGACTCGAAATACTGCAAGCGGAGAAACATCAAAATTTGAGTCAATGGGATGTTGTCCCCTTACTCGTTCTTGATGTGTGGGAGCATGCTTACTATTTAAAATATCAGTCGAAGCGGAAGGAGTACATTCAAAATTGGTGGAATGTCGTTTGTTGGGATGAGGTAGCTAAGCGTTTACAACGTGCGAAGACAATTTGAAAAAATAAGACGTGTATATTTTTATCTTTTATTTTATAATGGAGAAAAATATTAGAACTGCTAGAGGTGCCTGATAATGGCTGAGAGAAAAACAGACGTTTTTCAACTCTTTGAACCTGATCTGGATGATGCCAGCGTAGGGAAGTAGTATATGAATGTTGACTTCATGAACTATTGCCGGATCCAGGTTTCATTGGATTCGGCTTTTTGATGTTAGAAAGGGGTGGTTTTGGTGAGTCGCGTCAACAAATTAACTTATATGGCTGTATTGGTCGCTATCGCTACTTATGCTTCTGCTCTTATTTGGTTTCCAGCTGGAGTCGCGAAAGCCTATCCTGTTCAGCATGCGATTAATGTGATAGCCGCAGTGTTACTTGGGCCGATTCCCGCAGTGGTGATCGCTTTTGTTACGAGCCTGCTTAGAAATTTACTAGGAACAGGCTCATTGCTTGCTTTTCCTGGAAGTATGATAGGTGCTTTTCTTGCAGGTTATCTTTATCAAAAAACGAATCGAATGTGGACAGCTTCTCTTGGTGAAGTGATTGGAACGGGTGTGATCGCTCCTTTGTTTGCAGTCCCTTATGCCAAAGTATTTATGGGAACGACGGTCGGTGCCTTTTTCTTCTTGCCATCTTTTCTTGTGAGTAGTTTATCTGGGGCAGTCATTGGCCTTATTTTAGTAAAGCGTCTTGTGAAATTAAAGGTGTGGAAACTGAAATTTTAACACTATTGCCAGCGGAGTGCAATGGTAAGATGACAGCAATTGTTGCCCCCTGCTTTTGACCTTAATTCGACATGAATACTGTCAGGATTGAAAGATATATCTGTTTTCGATGTAATTCCTGCCGATTTTATTAATCGCTCTACTTCCTTTTGCTTGGCTTGTTGGGCAGCATTCATGACTTGATAAGCAAAACTAGGAGAATCAGACAGTTTATTTAACAGCAAGTTTGTTTCCTTTAACAGATTTTTCATTGATTGAGCCGATTGCTTAAACAAGGTGACATCGATTTGTGGATAAACTCTTTGATGGATAGCTGGATAGTAAAGATAATCAGGATAAAAGTAACCAGTCGGATAGGAAGGATACATCGCTCATTATTCCTCCTAATTGTTAATTTTCTATAATATACGAGCGAGATGAAGATAAGTGACGAGTGACGCAACACTCGAAATCTATTGAAGATTCTATTTTATTGTGGTAAAACTAAGACAAGTTCAATTAAATAAGATTCACCACTAGGGGTGCTGTTTTAAGCTGAGAGAGGCTATTAGCCTTAACCCTTATAACCTGAACTAGGTAATACTAGCGGAGGGAAGAGGTGTTGTAATAATGAGTGAGACTGCCACTTGGCAGGGGACTATGCGTTTTTTACAGCCACTTCTTTTCTAAGAAGTGGCTTTTTTGTATTCGGAGGTGAAAGACATGGAAGAAAATGTAGCGTTTCTTATGAAGCAAGTGGAGGATCGACAGGATGAATTAATCGCTCTGCTAAAAAGATTAATTACTTATCAAACTCCGGCACCGCCGGCGAGAAACACGAAAGAAGCTCAACATTATATCGCAAATCTGTTAAAAGACTTAGGTTTTTCAGTTGATGTGTGGGATATATATCCTAATGATCCGAATGTTGTCGGTACATTAAAGGGGAGAGACGGAGAGAATTACAAAAGCTTAATTATTAATGGTCATATCGATGTGGCTGAAGTAGATGATGATGAAGTTTGGGAGATAGGCCCATTTGATCCTATTGTGAAGGATGGAGCTATTATTGGTCGAGGGGCCGCTGATATGAAAGGCGGGTTGGCAGGAGCTTTATTTGCGGTTCAATTGCTTCATGAAGCAGGTATTCATCTTCCTGGCGATTTAATTTTCCAATCGGTTATTGGTGAGGAAGTTGGAGAAGCGGGTACGTTAGAATGCTGTAAACGCGGGTATAAAGCGGATTTCGCTGTTGTGGTAGATACGAGTGATTTGCATATTCAAGGTCAAGGTGGAGTGATCACTGGCTGGATCACACTGAAAAGTAAACAAACGTACCATGATGCGACAAGAAGAAATATGATTCATGCAGGTGGTCGTTTACATGCGGCCAGTACGATTGAAAAAATGATGAAAATTATTGAAGGATTACAGGAACTAGAACGTCATTGGGCAGTGATGAAAAGCTACCCGGGATTCCTGCCGGGGACGAATACGATTAATCCTGCTGTGATCGAAGGTGGTCGTCATGCAGCTTTTGTTGCGGATGAATGCCGTTTATGGATTACTGTTCATTACTACCCGAATGAAACCTACGAGCAAGTTGCTCAAGAAGTAGAAGAACATATTAGAAAAGTAGCAGAAGGTGACTTATGGCTGCGAAACAATCCCCCGATGTTTGAGTGGGGAGGATCATCAATGATTGAAGATCGAGGAGAAATTTTCCCTTCTTTTGAGGTCGATCCTGATCATCCAGCTGTCCATACACTGATGCAATCACATGAAAGTATTTTCACTCAATCACCAGTTTTGGATGTATCACCAACTGTCACAGACGGTGGTTGGCTTGCTAATGCTGGGATTCCAACGGCTCTCTATGGCCCTGGAGATTTAGAAAATGCTCACTCAGTCAATGAGCAGTTATCGATTGATCAGCTGATTCAATTCACAAAGGTAATGATTCACTTTATTTATCAGTGGGGACATACAAAAAGATAGATAGACGATTGTACATAAAATGAACGATTCAAGGAGTGGAGAATAATGAAATTTAGTGAAAGATTACATCAAAAATTACAGCCGATTTGGAGACAAAATCATAGTCATCCTTTTGTGAAAGGAATGGGCGATGGAACGTTAGATCAAGAGAAGTTTCGTTTTTACATGGTTCAAGATTATTTGTATTTAATTGATTATGCGAAAGTGTTTGCTTTAGGAGCAGTGAAAGCGAATGACTTGGAGACAATGGGGAAATTTGCTACTTTATTAGATTCGACGTTAAATATGGAAATGTCGCTTCATCGCCAATATGCGGCTCGATTTGGTATCTCAGAAGAGGAGTTAGAGCAGGCACAGCCTTCACCGATTACGCTTGCTTATAATCATTATATGCTGTCGGTTAGTCAAAGCGGAGGCTTACCGGAACTATTAGCTTCTTTATTACCTTGTGCATGGAGCTATTGGGAAATTGGCAAAGAGTTAAATGAAATTCCAGGAGCAAGTGAGCACGAGTTTTATGGTAACTGGATTCAAATGTATAGCTCGGAGGAATTTGGTCAGTTAGCGATGTGGTGTATTGACCTTCTTGATCAACATACGGAAGGAAAAACAGAAGCAGAACTGGATAAATTAGAAGAGATTTTCTTAAATACGACTCGTTTTGAATATATGTTCTGGGATATGGCCTACAAGGAAGAGATGTGGCCAGGGAATGAATAAACCTGTATTAACGTTTCAAGATGTGACCTTTTCTTATGATCAAAAGGGAGCAATTCTTGATGGCTTCAATGTACAAGTGTTCGATCGGGAGTTCATTAGCATTGTCGGTGCGAGCGGTTCAGGAAAAAGTACGCTGTTCCGATTAATTACTGGCTTAGAACAACCCGATAGCGGAAAAATTTTGATTAATGACATAGAACATACAAATCGGCTCGGGCAAGTGGGCTATATGCCGCAACAAGATTTATTAATGCCGTGGAGAACCATTGTAGAAAACGCGGCACTGCCACTTGAAATTAAAGGGATGAGTAAAGGGGAATCTCAAGATCAAGTGCTTCCTCTTCTTGAGGAATTTGGCTTAAAGGGTGTGGAAAATTGTTACCCAGGTGAGCTTTCAGGAGGGATGAGGCAACGAGTCTCTTTTTTACGAGCCGTACTAAGTGGTTCGAATGTCCTTTTGTTAGATGAGCCTTTTAGTGCACTTGATGCCATTACTAGGTTGTCGATGCAAGAGTGGCTTCTTACTCAATGGGAAAAACGAAAAACGACCGTCCTTTTTATCACCCATGATGTTAATGAGGCATTATTTTTATCTGATCGTATTTTTATTTTCACTGAAACGCCCGTACAGCAATTAGAAGAGGTAAAGGTTAACTTGCCAAGACCAAGAAACTTACGTGATTTAAATGACCCGATGATTCTTGATGTAAAAGATCAATTAATTGAGCAGCTGCGCAAGAAGGTGACAACATGAAATATAGCAAGGAATGGATGCCTGCTGCGTTAGTAATATTAGCTTTTTTATTGATTTGGGAAGTCGTTGCTAGGTCGATGAATATGGTATTTATTTTGCCTCCACCAACCGGCATTATTGCTAAGCTGTGGGAACTGAAAATCCCACTTTTCACCGAGCATTTACCGGCTACTTTGTTAATTATTGTCATGGGGCTTTCGATTTCTATTGTGTTTGGTGTTGGAATGGCTGTTTGGATGAATGTAAGTAAGATAGCCGAAAGAGCTTTTTATCCGATCATTATCTCTTCACAAATGATCCCGGTCATTGCACTTGCCCCAATTTTTATCTTGTGGTTTGGGTATACGATTTGGAGTAAGGTCGTTGTGACGGTGTTAATTACCTTTTTCCCAATCACTGTGAGCACGTTTGATGGCTTGCGTTCAAGCAGTAAGGAATTGAAAGAGCTGCTGTTAACGATGGGGGCGGGAAAAAAAGAGATTTTCTTTAAACTAAGCGTTCCTTCCGCTTTGCCTTATTTTTATTCTGGATTAAAAGTGGCTGTTACATTAAGTGTTATTGGGGCGGCAATTGGAGAATGGTTAGGTGCTCAAGCAGGGCTTGGTTACTTCAGCCGTCGGATGATGACTCAGTTTGACGGAGCAGCAGTATTTGCACCTATCGTTTTATTATCAGCCGTTGGTATCGTGATGTTTACGATCGTGAAAATGTTAGAAAGAAGATCTTTAAAATGGAGGAAAACGGAATGAAAAAATGGTTATTGGTGGCTGTTAGTATTGTTTTCGCAGCGATGCTTACGGCGTGCGGGTCAAAAGAGAAAGAAGAGAAGACAACTTCAAATGAAGAGAAAAAGGAACTGAAGGATGTAAGTATTATGCTTGATTGGTATCCAAATGCGGTACATAGCTTTTTATATGTAGCACAAGAGAAGGGCTATTTTGAAGAGGAAGGAATTAATCTAGATATTCAATTTCCTGCTAATCCAACAGATCCTATTACTTTAGCAGCTGCTGGTAAAGTTACACTTGGCATTTCTTATCAGCCGGATGTTGTGATGGCTCGTACAGATCAAAATGTAGCAGTTAAATCTGTCGGTGCCATTGTTCGTTCGCCATTAAATCGAGTGATGTTCCCGAAAGATAGCGATATTCAAACACCGAAAGATCTAGAAGGAAAAACCATTGGATTTTCAGGTATTCCTTTAAATGAAGCGATTATTGATACGATGGTGCAGCATGACAAAGGAGATCCAGAAAAAGTGAAGATGGTGGATGTCGGCTTTGAATTGAATGCAGCTGTTGTCAGTAAGAAAGCGGATGCAGTAGTTGGTGCTTATATTAATCATGAAGTACCGTTATTGAAGCACGAAGGATTTGATACTCGTAACTTTGATCCGTCAAAATATGGAGTCCCTAATTTTTATGAGTTGGTTGTTGTAACAAGTGATCAAACATGGAATGAGCAACAAGATGTCATTAAGGCATTTTGGCGTGCAGCTGAGAAAGGCTTCGAGTTTACCGAGCAAAATCCGGATGAAGCACTTCAAATATTATTAAGTAAACAAGATGAAGCCAACTTCCCACTTATAGAAGAAGTCGAAAAGCAAAGTCTTGATATTCTGTTGCCAAAGATGAAATCTGAAAATGGCTTTGGTTATCAGGAAAAAGAATCTTGGGAAGAAACAAGCAAGTGGATGAAAGAAGCTGGATTGATTAAGAAAGATCCTAACGTAGATGAGCTGTTTGTAAATATCGCTGAGTAATTTAACGCATTCAATCAATAGCGCGGGAAGGATGTTAACAGGATGGACAAAGCTAGCATTGGAAAGACATTAACAACATTGCGTGAGCAACAACCACTTATACACAACATTACAAATGTCGTTGTGACGAATTTTACCGCAAATGGATTATTGGCACTAGGCGCCTCTCCTGTGATGGCTTATGCCAAAGAAGAAGTAGCTGATATGGCGAGGATCTCAAGTGCGCTAGTCCTTAATATCGGTACATTGGATAAGGAAAAAGTGGAGGCGATGATCATCGCTGGGAAAGCAGCCAATGAAGCAGAGGTTCCTGTTATTTTTGACCCAGTAGGTGCTGGAGCGACCATTTATCGAACAGAAGCGGCTCGTAAAATTGTTCGTGAAGTAAAAATATCAGTCATTCGAGGAAATGCCGCTGAAATTGCTCATGTGACAGGACATAAATGGGAGATTAAAGGTGTCGATGCGAAAGAAGGGCAAGGGGATACCGTTCAACTAGCGCAAGAGGCGGCGAAAAGTCTAGGGATATCGGTTGTAATTACAGGTAAGGTGGATGTGGTCACCGATGGACAAACGACCTATCTAGTTCATAATGGAGATGCGATGTTAACAAAAGTGACAGGTGCGGGCTGTTTATTAACTTCTGTGATCGGAGCATTTGCCGCAGTAGAAAAAGATGTACTGTCTGCGGCGTTGTCAGCCGTTGTCACTTACGGAGTAGCAGCTGAAAAAGCGATTCAAGTGAGTGGAGAAAAAGGGCCAGGAAGTTTTCAAATCGAGCTTTTGAACAGCCTGTCAAAGGTAACAGAAGAACAGATTCAATCATCAGCATTGTTCGAATAAAGATTATGATTATTTGAGGTGAACAAACATGACAGTATGTAAAGCATTAACAATTGCAGGATCAGATAGCGGCGGCGGAGCGGGGATACAAGCAGACTTAAAAACCTTTCAAGAGCTTAATGTATATGGAATGTCTGCTTTAACCGCCGTAACTGCTCAAAATACACTTGGGGTTCATGGCGTGTATCCATTATCGGTTGAAGCCGTCGAAAAGCAGATCGAAGCTATTGGCGAAGACATGGGGACTGATGCACTAAAAACCGGGATGTTATTCAGTAGCGAAATTATTCGGGCGGTTGCTAAGCAAATTGAAAAGTATCGTTGGGAAAAAGTTGTCGTTGATCCGGTCATGATTGCAAAAGGTGGAGCTTCTTTATTGCAGGAAGAGGCTATTCAAGCGATGAAAGAAGTGTTGTTGCCGCTAGCGATGGTCATTACACCTAACATACCTGAAGCTGAAGTGCTTGCAGACATGAATATTCGCAACCTTGAAGACCGCAAAATAGCCGCCGAAAAATTATATCATGCCGGCGTGAAGAATGTTGTCATAAAAGGTGGACACGTGAATGATGGAGATGAATTAATCAATCTTTTATTTGACGGAAATGACTTTACTTATGTCAAAAGCTCGCGGATTTCCACGAAAAATACACATGGAACGGGCTGCACATTTGCGGCGGTAATGACGGCTGAAATAGCAAAGGGTCAAACGGTGCAACAAGCGGTAGAAACAGCTTCCGCATTCGTTCATGCAGCAATTGAACAGGACTTGCATATCGGCAACGGACATGGGCCGACGAATCACTGGGCCTTTAAACAGGGCCCGTTACACGAAAAGGAGCATCAGTAAAATGGATCGCTTAAGACAACAGTTGAAAGTGTATTTAATTATGGGGACTGCTAACAGTATTTTTCCCCTTCAACAAACATTGGAGGAGGCTATTAAAGGTGGCGTAACGATGTTCCAATTTCGTGAAAAAGGCGCTGATGCTTTAATAGGAGAGAAAAAGCTTCAATTAGCGAAGGAGCTACAAGCCATTTGTCAAGAACACCACATTCCGTTTATTGTGAATGATGATATCGATTTAGCTATCCAACTAAATGCAGACGGTGTTCATATCGGGCAGGATGATGAAAATGTAGCTGTCGTTCGTGAGAAGTTGCCAAATAAAATCATTGGCGTATCTACTCATACCATCGAAGAAGTGGAAGCTGCAATCGCAGATGGAGCAGACTATTTAGGGATAGGTCCGGTGTTCCCTACTAAAACGAAAGCTGATGCTAAGGAAGTTCAAGGGACAAAATTGATTGAAGATATTCGTGTAAAAGGATTCACTATTCCCATTGTAGGCATTGGTGGAATTACTGATGAAAACGCAAGTGCGGTTGTTCGTGCAGGAGCGGACGGTGTGTCGGTTATTACGGCGATTAGCCACCACCAGTCTCCCGCAATGGTAGCTAAACAATTATCGAGGTCGGTGGAAAAAGGATTAAAATAGGTTAATGCTGTTTACAAAATTTTTTACCAATCATATGTTATTGTATATGATTGGTAGGTGGTAAATAAAATGACAAGTCGTCCCAAAAAGAAAAAATCAGGTTGTGGCTGCGGGCAAAAGAGGAAAGTAGATAAAACTTATTCATCGGTTCATCCAATAGAAACGAACCAAAAAAAGAAATAGTATTATTTAGCTCTCGTAAAGGCTGTTCCAAAGTGTCGAGTACTCTTGGGACAGCCTTTTGTCAAGAGAGGACAGAGCGGAACGGAATTCTTTGTTGGAAAATATTGATGGGGAAACAAGTATGATTTTGTCGGAAAATTTTTAGTGAAATCCCTGGCTATTTCTTACATAATAAATAAGGGGGGATGGTTTGTGAACAAATTAAGTATGAATACGAAAGAAATTGAGCTAACAGCGAAATGGTTCACTACGGTAACCAATGATTTGTTACTTTTATTAAATCAAGAAGGACAAATTGAATACATAAACCCTTCCTTTGAGAGGGCGGTCCAATATTCTTTATCCGAAATTAAGAATAAGAGTTACTTAACGCTTGTTCATGACCAAGATCGAGAACACACACTTGAACATATGGAACTATTAAAAAAAGATCAGTTTATACCATTCATTAACCGACATAAAAGGAAGGATGGTACATATTATCGTTTACATTGGGTTATGGCGGCCATTTCCGAAAGCGGTTACACCCAAGCTGTAGCTCGTCCAATTGAGTATAGTAACAACGATGGAAAAGCGATTTCCGCTCGTACATGGTATAACTCCTTTTATGATTATTCAGGGGAAGCAGCTCATATGTTTGATCTTGAAGGCCGAGTCATCGCTGTCAACACAGCCTTTGAAAAATTATTTGGATGGACAGCAGAAGAGATGGTTGGTGAGATATTACAAATTATTCCGCCAGATAGACAATATGAATTTGATCAAGCGAAAGAACAGGTCCTAAACGGTAGCCGGATAGTTAATTTTCAAACATTTCGAATGAAGAAAGACGGAACTGTTTTCCCTGTTTCTGTGACTTATTCTAAAATTTGTGATGATGAAGGCAAAATTGTCGCTCTTTCCGCAATCGTAAAAGATTTAACAGAGCTGGTCAACACGCAAAAAATCCTTGAACAGCAAAGCGAATTTATGATCGAGCAAGAGAAATTACTTCATAATATTTCGGATAATATTAATGAAATTGTTGGTCTGTATGATATTCAAATGGGCAAATATTTGTATATCAGTCCTTCTTATGAAAGAGTATGGGGATCTGATTTACAAGAGCTATACAAGGATTCAAATGCCATATTTGATACGATTTATGCAGAGGATATTCATAAAGCTCGAGTTTTTTTTCAAACTCCTTGTGACTCGGCTAAAGAATTAGAATATCGCATAGTGACTAACAGTGGAGAAGTAAAGTGGATGCGTACAAAAATGACACCAGTAAAGGATAACGATGGAACGGTTATTCGACATCTCAGTATTTCTCAAGACATATCAACATTAAAAGAAACCGAGCAATTAATAAAGAAATCCGATAAACTCGGTGTTGTTGGCCAGCTTGCTGCTGGAATTGCTCATGAAATAAGGAATCCATTAACAGCTGTCAAAGGCTTTCTGCAATTATTAAATCAAGAAACGAAAACGAAGTATGCTGATATTATTCTTACTGAACTTGAACGAATTGAATTTATAATGAATGAGTTTTTAATGCTAGCTAAGCCTCATGAAGAAATGAAAATGGAAGAAAAAAGTGTCACGGATGTGTTAAAAGAAGTGATTACCTTTATGAGCCCTGAAGCGATCTTAAACCAAGTGGAAATCATTACAGAATTTACAGATAAGCCATTGATGGTGATTTGTGAGGAAAAGCAATTAAAGCAAGTATTTATTAATTTAATCAAAAATGCCATAGAGGCGATATCTTCAGGTGGACAGATTGTTGTTCGAACGATGATAAAGTCAAATGGATTTATTTGTATAGAGGTAGAGGACAATGGAGTTGGTATTTCCAAAGAGAGAGTGGAACGGCTAGGTGAACCTTTTTATTCTAGTAAGGAAAAGGGGACAGGTCTAGGATTGATGGTTAGCTTTAAAATCATTGAAAATCACAATGGAACCGTTGAAATTTCTAGTGAAGAAGGTCATGGAACAACGGTCAAAATATTGTTGCCGATTGTGAAATAAAAACAGGCTAAACGATCAATGTTTAGCCTGTTTTTATTGTTTCAAGAATGAGCGATTCATGTCGGTGAAACCCTGTGAAAGTTTTAGTATGAGTATGTTATTTTTACTCATACTAAAAATGTTTCGGAATTTTGTGTAAAGGAGTGACCAAGTTGTTGACAGCTGAAAAATTATCCGCTTTTCAGTCACAGTTAATGATAGAGAAGCAAGAACTTGAGCATCGACTTCAAGATCATGGTCATTTTGGTCTAGAAAGAAGCCATCCTCATGATTCAATGGGTGAGCTGTCAAGTTATGATAATCACCCTGGGGATGAAGGGACGGAGCTATATGAAAGAGAAAAAGACTTAGCATTAAATGAACATGAGCAATATGAGCTAGCCAATATCAATCGAGCGTTACAGGCGATTGAAGAAGGCACGTATGGAACGTGTATCGTGTGCGGTCAAGACATTCCGATGGCAAGACTTGAAGCATTGCCATCTACCGTTTATTGTATCGAGCATACACCTGATCGAACCATTTCTCGTCATCGACCAGTTGAAGAAGAAGTATTAACCCCGCCTTTTGGACAATTTGAATATGATGATCATCCAAATGAATCTGTTGTTTACGATGCAGAAGATGCATGGCAAGAGGTAGCAAATTGGGGGACGTCTGAATCTCCATCCGACTTTGTCAATTCTCCTGCTGATTATGATCATATGTATATTGAATCGGACGAAAATATCGGATATGTAGAAGAGTATGAAAACTTTGTTGGAGTAGACATGGAAGGGAAAAATCTGACCATTTATCCAAATAAACAACATGAACGGTATGAAGAAGAGCTAGATGAAGAAGGGATCATGACTTCATTTGGGGATTTGCCTCCATATGAGCGTGAGCCTTACACAGAAAGAAAAAGAGATCAGTAAGGGCTATCAAACCTTTGAGATTTATTCGCACGAACATTTTATCAAGCGACCACTCAAATCATGATATGATGGGATAAAGTGAAACTTCAATCAGTGGGGGTGTTCTTCATTCCTCACTGATTGAAAGAAGAACAAAGGCTAAAGTCGCAACGTCCTGTTGCAACGCCTTTGTAACCTGCATCGTACAGGCCCGAACGGATCGGGCGTTTACGGGCAAGTTGATCCCTCTGCCATTTTAAGGGGGGCATACTGCTCGTTAATGCGGGATAAATAAGTCATGGCAGGGGTCGGTTCGTGTGTATGTAGTGCTTGTCAATCCAAAAGCAGGAAACCATCAGGGAGTAAAGCAGTGGGAGAAATTAGAGCAAATATTTCAGAACGAAAATATAGCTTATTCAGCTTTTGTGACAGAGTCTGAACAAGAGACGCGTGAGGTTGTCTGGGAATTTAAAGAAAAGAATACCGTGACAGCTTTTATTGTGATCGGCGGAGATGGAACTGTCCATACAGCTATTCAGGACTTGGCAGGAAGTGATATTCCGATGGCAGTATTGCCAACAGGGTCTGGTAATGATTTAGCCAGAGCCTTAAGGTTAACAAAAAGTCCAAAAAGGCTAGCTGAAGCCCTTCTGAAACAGGAGGTAAGAGAGCTTGATGTGCTTCATGTGAATGGGAATTTTTGTTTAACAATTGCAGCAGCTGGTATGGATGCAGAAATTACTCATCATGCAGCTCGTTCTTTTTATAAGCGGTGGTTCAACTTTTTGCGGATAGGCTCGCTTACTTATGTGATCAGTGCTTTATTCGTCATCCCTAAATTTAAGCCCTGTCATGTAGAAATTAAAATCGATGATGATAAATATCTCGCTGAAAAAGTATGGATGGTTGCCTGTGGAAACACTCAAAGCTATGGCGGTGGAATGAAGGTTTGTCCGCTCGCTCACCCTATAGATGGGATTATTGACCTTGTATTTTTGCATACAGTAAGTAGAGGAACGATTATAAGTAGACTGTTACCTAAAGTGTATTCAGGCAAGCATATAAATAAGGATGGAGTCACTTATTTGAAAGGAAGAGATATTCAAATCTCAAGTGATCGTCCATTGAAGGTGATTGCAGACGGAGAAATAATAGGGGAAACACCTGTATCTATTCGAATAAAGCCGGGTGCCATTAAACTAATTGTTACATAAATAAAAACTGGAGCGGCAAATGCTACTCCAGTTTCTGTTTGAAGAAAATTAATTAGGCAACTTCACTTTGCTTCGAGTGAACTTTTTTCATGAATAAGTTGACATCCTTTGGTACTTGGCGGTCTAGTTTAGACACGATATAAACAGTTAAGAAGCCGATTGGTACAGTGACGATGCCTGGTACTTTAAACTGTAGAGCTGGTGGAAGAGCAGAAGCAAAGAAGATCATAAACATGGAAACAGCAAGTCCGACAAGAAGACCAGCAATTGCTCCTTTTTCCGTCATCCCTCTCCACCAAATCCCGAATAGGAAAATCGGTGTAAATGTACTTGCAGCAACCGTAAATGCTAGAGCAACTAAGTGACCGATAGAGGCTTCTTTTACTAACAAGCCTAGGGCACCATATAACACACCAAGAATGACAATTGAAACTTTTCCAGCCATTACGCGCTGCTTTTGTGTTAATTCCTTTTTAGAGAAAGAAGCATATAAATCGTGAGCAAGAGCTCCTGAGCTGGCAATAAATAAACCAGAAAGATTCGAGAAGATCGCGGCAAAGGCACCGGCAATAACGAGTCCAAGCAACCATTTTCCACCTAAGGCTTCAGCGATAGATGGCACCACCATATTGTCTCCACCTGTAATTAAGTTCTTCATTACCTCAGGACTTACATTTCCTTCGATAAATAAAGCTCTTCCTACAACCCCAAGGTAGACAGCGAATAAGAAGAAAACACTAGCAATACCAATTGCCATTAATGCAGATTTACGTGCGGCTTTGGCGCTTGGATTTGTGTAGAAGCGCAATAAAATATGAGGTAGACCAATGGTTCCTAAAGATAAACCAATGACTAATGACAAGGTGTGTAAGAAATTAGGTGTGAGTACTCCTGAAGTAGACCAAGCTTGCCCATCCACTGCCACATTTTTACCGTCTTGCGTGAATTGAGCTGTATTAGCAATCGTACCGCTAAATTCGGTGATGGCTTCTAGTATTTTTTGGTAATGAAGACCACCATAAATGGCTGCACCTACCATGATCACGAAGGATCCTAGGCGAATCCATAGTTCTAGCGCCTGGTTAAGGGTCGTTCCCTTCATGCCACCGATTCCGACATAAAGAATCATGACAGAACAAGTAAAAATAATACCAAATTCATAGGAAGTGCCGAAAAACATGCTTAAGATTTGAGCGGCACCAAGCAACTGTGGAGCAGCATAGAAGCCAGAGATCGAAAGGACGACGAGCACGGCTACTAAACGAGCTCGTTTACTGTGGAAGCGATAGGCAACGAAATCAGCCACTGTATAAGCGCCAAATCTTCTCAACGGACCAGCAACGAATATTGCAAGAAGCGTTAATCCAATTGAAAAGCTAAACGTATAGAAAGCCCCATCATAACCGATGGAAAAGGTTAAACCAGCTAGTCCTAGGAACGTTGCGGCGCTTAAGTAGTCGCCAGCGATGGCGGAACCATTTGTAAACCAACCGAATGACCGGCCACCAACGAAGAAATCACTGGCGCTAGAACTCTTTTTCGACAAGTACGTAATATAAATAATTGTACCCATCAAGATAAAAGTAAATAAATATTTAGGCTCTAGTAATGTTTGCATCATGCAGTATTTCCTCCTTTTACTCGATTCTCGTTGATCGATTGATCATATTGTGCCAATCGTTTTTCATAACGCTTCGTATGAATGTAGGCGATCAAGAATGCCATTCCCATGCCGATAATCGTCGTTAAGAACCAAGTGACGGACATTCCTCCCCAAAACTGGAAGAAAGCAAAGTCTTTAAAAAACCAATTAATCACTGGGATGAAAAAGATAAACGCGTAATAGAAAGAAGAAAGTCCTATACCTGTTTGAAGCTCTGATTTCATAATCGCATTCGTGTCGGAATCTAGTGGTGGTAATTGAGCTGCATCAATTGTTCCGTGTGATCGATCTGTCATTTCATATTCTTTTTCCACATATATCTCCTCCTTTTTTCAAATTATATATAAAAATTGAGTAAAACCCCTTACAAAATAGTGTCTGAATATTATAAAAAATTGCTTGTTTTGGTCATTTGAGCACGTTACTATTAGATAAAGGGGGTAGGGGATGAAGTATAAGATATGTCTTTCTCATGTGAATCTAGCCACTTATTCTTTGTTGAAAGAATGGCTAGAAGAAAAGTTTAAAGATCGTCTTTCTGTGATCGATCGAGCTTATTCAGATGAGCCTATTCATATAAAAATTGTTCAAGTTAGTCAGTTACATGATTGGGTTAAAGTGAATCGATTAAAGAAGCATTACGATTGCTATTACATATTGTTGCTTGATGAAGAATGGGTGAACACTTCTCCATTAGCCATTCGCTTACAAATTCAATCTTTATTATTAAATCCAGTCAAAAAATCGGCTTTTTTTCGAAGTATTAACGAAGCAATTAAGGTGCTAGACCAACAAAAAATTGCTTTGATTCAAGTAAAGGGGAAGAAAATTATCTCCGTACATAAAACAAAGATGAAGCTTAATGAATCAATGGAACATTATATGCTAAGAAGGTTGCTGCATGAGGATGTTCATTCAGAAAGTGAAATGATGGAGTCATTATCGTTGTTTAATGAAAATGAATTTCCTAATACGGTCTGTTATGTACAAGGATTTATTCATCTTGACAGTCATCCTATTAATGAAAATCAGGCAGTTCAGCTCATTTGCTCAAATTTTAAACAGGAATTTCAAGGAATTGTTCCTCGGGTATATTTCCTTCCTTTCCGAAGGTCTTTGATTATTTTATTTCGTCAAACAGATAATATTTGTTGTGTGAAGGATTGGAAAGAAGGGCGTGCAACCTTTGAAAAAATTGTTGAACGTCTTTTAAAGGAGTATAGAATTCAAATATATATTGGTGTCGGTTCGCTTTATAATGATCCATTGCTGCTTCATCATTCTTTTAAAGAATCTAAAGTTGCAAGAGCGCTTCCACCGTATCATGAAGTTTCCTTGCGATATTTTGAGGAAATTTCAAAAGATCCCGATATCAAGAAAAGTACAGAGTATATTGAAGATCATTTCTCAGAAGAAATGACGGCAAAAGATGTAGCAAGCCATGTTAATTTAAGTTATTCTCATTTCATTCGATTGTTTAAGAAGGAAACAGGGAGTACATTTTCGGAATATATTACGTTTGTTCGTCTGAGGAAATCGGTTTGGATGCTAAGGTATACAGATAAAACGATAGAAGAAGTATCGGATGAAGTAGGCTTTAATACACCAAACTATTTCAGCTCGACCTTTAAAAAAGTCATCGGAATAACTCCGAGAGAATTCCGATTGACGAAGGAGATTATTTTTGTGTAAGAGAAAAGCTGATTCAAAATCATGAATCAGCTTTTTTCACGTCTTACTCTGTGCTTTAAACCTTCACTAATTGACCAGCTTCCATGCGATACACTTCATCGCAAAGGGGTAAGACGGCCTCGTCGTGTGTCACCATGATTGCCGCTTTATTTGTTTCCTTTGCTTGACGAGCAATTAAAGTGGCAATATCAACGCTTCGGCTCGGGTCCAGACTTGCGGTTGGTTCATCCGCCAAGATGATGGCTGGATCATTAGCAAACGCACGAGCGATTGCGACCCGTTGTTTTTCGCCACCAGATAGCTGATGAGGATAATGCTTGATACGTGAAAGTAAACCAACGGATGCAAGCAATTCTTCTATATACTCATTTTGGTCAGAGCCTTTTTTTTCCGCCATTTGCAGCACAATTTTCAGTTGTTCTTTCACGGTTAAATAAGGAACAAGATTGGAACTTTGAAAAATATACCCGATATCTGTCAGCCGTGCTTGTGCTTTTTCTTTATCAGTGAAGTGAGTAATATTTTTATTATTGATATAAATATTTCCGCTGTCAGGGCTTAATAGCGCACCGGCAATTGATAAAAAGGTACTTTTTCCTGAACCGGACGGGCCGATAACAGCAGTGAATTGACCCGCCTTTGCTTGAAACGATAAGTTTTTAACAATATGAATGGTGGAGTCACCATCTTTAAACGATTTAGATATATTTTCCAGTACAAGTGGATATTCCATTATTCTACCCTCCCCATCGCTTCAATTGGATCTGCTTTAACAATGTTAAAGCTCGAAATGAGAGATCCGATTAATGCGACTGCTAATAATATTCCTGCTAACATCATAGTATTGGCTATATCAATGACATAAGGGATTCCTTCTGGTAAAAACGATGGCATGAAAATAGCAAATCCAGCAGCTATGCCAATGCTGATCATTGATAACAGCAGCGCTTGTATAATGGTTGTTCCAATTAAAAAGCTATTTCGAGATCCAATTGCTTTTAAAATACCAAACTGATTCATTTTTTGCCCAGTGATAATGTAGAAGAAGGCAGTTAAAATAAAGACCGTAATGACTAGTAGGAATCCGAGCATCATATAAAGAGAGCTTTGTTCCGCTTCAAACCCAGGGATACTCTTCATTACATCTTCTTTTGGTACCCATTGCCCATCTTTTGCTGGCTTTCCGATCGCATGTTCGCCCGTTGGAGCAACAAGTGCATTGTAGTATACTTTGTTGTTTCTTTCTGTTAATGCAGCCCAACTCTTTAAATTAATAAAAGCGACGGGCATATGGCTATATGTTTGACCACTCGTGAACCCTGTGACGGTAAAAGTGAGTCCGGATGTTTCCTCGTAAAGCGTATCACCAAGCTTAATTCCTTCTTCTTTTAATGATTCATCGGCTACGATTGATAACTGATCATCCTTTTTTAATGTGTGACCCTCGATCAGTTTCGGATGAAGAGCACTGTCTTCTTGAATTCCCATAAACGTTAAGTCTATCGTTTTATTATTTGTTCTGTCTTTAAGAGAGAACATTTGAACGCCGAGAGGCTCAAGCCCATGTTCTTTTTGCGCTTGAAGAGCTTCCGTTTCACTAATTTTTGATCGATCTAATCGGTGTTCTGCTTCTGTTTTCATATAAAAGCTATCTGCTTTCATATTCACTACGCTTGAGGCATTATCAAGTGACAGCCCGTTAGCTAATCCATTAATGATAAATACAAGCGAAGCTGTAAAGAACAAGATAAACGCGATTAGTAAATATTTTAATTTGAAAAATCTCATTTCTTTTATAGAGAGTGAGAACATTTCCATTCACCTTTCTTTCAGTTGATCTATTTGTATCATACAACCGAAAAATGAACAGAAGATGAACATCAATTTACAATTGCCGTTTTGTAAGAGCCAATAAAAAAATCCCTGAGTTTTATAAGAGTTTTCAGGGAATGTTTGATGTTTTTAGTTTTGGAAGTTCTACAGTAATTTCAGTGCCAACTCCTTTTTCGCTTTTGGCATAAATACGACCGTCATGGAGGTGCACGATTGCCATCGCGATAGAGAGACCTAATCCTGTTCCTTCTACAGTTCGGCTTCTAGCGACGTCTGCTCGATAGAAGCGTTCAAAAATACGAGAAAGATCAGCTTGGTCAATGCCTTCTCCAGAGTCCCGTACACGTATTTCTACTCGATCAGACTTGTCAATGAGCGAAATGCTCACACTTCCTCCTTCGACATTATATTTCACTGCATTAGAAATAATATTGTCCCAAACAGCATAAAGCATTGTTGGGTCTCCATAAAAATTCGTTGAAGAAAGCTGGTAGTCCGCCATAATTCCTTTTTCCTGCATCTTCCATTGGTGCTGCTTTAACACTTGTTTCATTTGATCAGACAAGGAAAAGGTTTGCTTTTTCAGCGGCTGGTCTTCCTGTTCTAATGAAGCAAGAAGCAAAACTTGCTTTGTTAACGCCGAAAGCCGAAGTACCTCTTTATTAATAATATCAGTGTAATAAAGCTTTTCTTCATCTGACAAAGCAGGCTGAGCCAAGAGGGAAGTGTACCCTTTAATATTAGAAAGAGGGGATTGAATATCATGGGAGATATTTGATATTAACTGTTTGCGTAGTTCTTCTAACTGTTCTAGTTGATTGGCCATTTGAGTAAAGCTTTGAGCCAGTTCACCAATTTCATCCTTGCGATTAATGTCTAATTGAATGTTAAAGTTCCCTTGAGCTAATTCAAAAGTGGCCGAAGTTAGTTTTTTTATTGGGGCCGTTAGTAATTTAACACTTATTAACACAAATAAAATGCTTAACAAAATCGTAAGCGCAAGCATTGAGCCAAATAAAAGGTGCATTTCATTAAAAAGCAGTTTAATATCTGGACGCATAAATAAGGCGTATGGTTTCTCTTGATATATTAATGGAACGCCGATTGTATTTTCCAATTCATTAGCAAAGAAACCGGTAACAAAAAAAGTATGGGGAAATTGCTGCATTCCATGAAAGATGTCACCGTTCAGGACCATCTTTACATCGTCTGGTGCTAAATTTACTTCCCGAAATGCTTTTCCATAAAACTGTTCTTGTTGTCCATCTGTTACATATAGTTGATAACCGACTGCTGAAAGATGGTCTAAATAAGAGTCTAAGTCTATCTCTGGATGAGTATGGACATAATCGACAATTTCTTCTGCGATCATGGTGTTTTTTTGATCATTGTACGGTTTCAAGATCATTTGATAATAAACGTTTGATAGAAGAAAAGCTATGATACCGCTCAGTAACATAATGAGAATAGTTGTGAAAGTAAATTTTCCATACAATGAGCGTATCATTCCTTTTCCTCCAGCTTATAACCCACTCCTCTGACAGTGAGAATTTCAAACCCTGGACGTAGGTTTTTAAACCGTTCTCGCAACCGCTTAATATGTACATCAACTGTCCGTTCATCTCCATCAAAATCTCGTCCCCATACAGAATCAATCAGTTGAGTTCTTGAAAAGGTTTGACGAGGGTAGGTGGATAAAAAAGAAAGAAGTTCAAATTCTTTTAGCGGTAACAACATCGAACTCTCACCGATTTGAACTTCATAACTTTTCGTATCAATGATTGTCTTGCCTATTTGAATGTTAGATGATTGCTGTTTATTGTAACGTCTAAGCAGTGCGTTGAGTCTAAAGATCAGCTCCTGTGGTTCAAACGGTTTTACAAGATAATCATCTGTTCCAGAGCGAAACCCGCTTTCTTTGTCACTTAAAGCACTCTTTGCTGTTAGTAAAATAATAGGTAGGTCATAATCACGTCGGATAGCCTTAGTAAGTTCAAAACCGTCCATTTGCGGCATCATTACATCGACAATGGCGGCATCACACTTTTTGATTTGAAGTAAGTTCAAAGCTTCCTGTCCATTTTCTGCTTGGAACGTTTGAAAACCCGCCTCGTTTAAATGAATACTCACGAGCCGACGGACAGCTGGATCATCATCGACAATTAATACAGAAATCATTGTTTTTATGCTCCTTTGTTTTTACTCATATGCTAATAAAAAAAGTATGAAAACACAACATTTTTAAATAAAGAAAGCAACGCCAGGGTGGAGTGGCGCTGCTTTCTTTATTTAATAACTTGAAAAATGTGATTTTTTTTCAAAATGGGTTTTATTTTGAAGAGTACATGATGAAGAATTTCTCGACGATAGACGGAGTGGAGCGCTGGAGTGAGATGTAATGTCTTCATAAATAATTCAGTGCGACGATCAATATAACGAATAATTTGTTCTTGATAAAATAAATCTCGTTTTTTAATTTGATCTTCTACCTCTTTTGAAAGTTGTACGGCAAATTGAGAGACAGAGTAATCAAGTGTTCCGCAGAATTCAGCTACTGTCATAGCTCATTCCTCCTTCCTCCTAACATTGTAAAGTGCTTCTAAATACATCCTAACACAATATTTACAAAAACTTAACATAAATATATTTCTTTTTTTTAATTTTTATGATATATGGTCTGGGATGTGCAAATATTTTGCTATTTATGCAGTAATTCCCGGAATGAACATGCTTTAAACAAAAAAGTGACTCAAACCAAAAGGTTTGAGTCACTCTGTTTCATTATAAAGTCTATTGTTGCCTAGTTGCTTCCTGTGCTGGCTGGGAACGTTTCAGGAAAAGTGAGAGAATAAGCGCAACTGTAGCGATACCAACCGAAATCGAAAAAGAAAAATTAATGCCATGAAGAATTGCTTCGTTCATCAGCTGTGTTTTCATTTCACTTAATTGAGCGGCGTTTGGCTGCACAGTAGAGGAAAGATTTTGCATCGCTTCTTCAGCTAACCGTTTCGCTTCGGATTCCGTTTTATTTTGCATGATGGTCACAAGAAGAGCCGATCCGACAGCACCGGATACTTGCTGTAGTGTATTGTTCATGGCTGTTCCATGCGGGTTCATGTTAGGAGGTAATTGATTCAGTCCGTTTGTCATAACGGGCATCATCACCATTGACATACCAAACATGCGAAGTGTATAAATCATCATTAAATAGCCATATGACGTTTCGAGTGTCAGCTGACTAAACATATAGGTCGTTAATATTGTGATCGATAGGCCTGTGACTGCCAACATACGTGCACCAAACTTATCAAATAATTTACCTGTAATCGGGGACATAATTCCCATCACGAGAGCCCCTGGCAACATTAATAGTCCTGAGTGAAGCGGGGAAATTCCTCGCAACGTTTGAACATATATAGGCATTAACAGCATGGCAGAAAACATGGCCATCGAAATGACCACAGAGATCGCAGAAGATAGTGCGAACATTGGGTAACGATAAATACGAAACTCCAAAAGTGGCTCATCTAGGCGAAGTTGTCGAGTAATGAATAAAATAAGTGAAAGGACTCCGACTATAATGGGACCATAAACAAGTAGGGAATCCCAACCTTTTTCTCCAGCTGAACTGAATCCGTACAATAATCCACCAAAACCAATACTTGATAATACAAGGGATAAAATATCGAGTTTGATTGGGCGTTGTGGAGTAATATTTTTTAGTTTGAAAAATGCGAGCAATAATGTGATCGCAGCAAATGGGAGAACGACATCAAATAAAGTACGCCAAGAATAGTGTTCAATCAGCCAGCCTGACAAAGTAGGGCCAATGGCAGGAGCTGTGATCATTACAAGCCCGAAGATTCCCATAGCGGCTCCGCGGCGTTCAATAGGGAAACTAACGAGCATCACGTTCATAAGTAGAGGCATCATCATCGCGGATCCTGATGCTTGAATCATCCGTGCTAGCAGCAGTACGTTAAGTGACGGTGCAAGACTCGCAAGTAAAGTTCCGGCTGTAAAAAGAGTCATCGCAAAAATAAACAATTTTCTATTAGTGAATTTTTGGATAAAAAAAGCACTGGCAGGAATTAATATTCCGTTGACGAGCATATAACCTGTAGACAGCCATTGAACAGCTGAGGCAGATGCATTAAATTCTTTCATAATCGATGGGAGTGCAACATTTAACAATGTTTCGTTCAATAATGATACGAAAGCACCGACAAATAAAATAGCGATCATCCCATAAGGTGGTTTATCTATTGTTCCTTGTGTGTTCAATTCATACCCTCCTGTAATATGTGTATAAAATAATGTACTTGTGTTATAGCAGGAAACTATCATATACCGTTGTTATAAAAAAATCAATAAAAATATTTGATAATGTTGAATTTGCTATTAGAATAGGCTACGATGCAATTATACAGTCAGTCCAATTTTATACAGATGAGGTGATCGAATGATGGATCGGAAACGCCAAGTCATCGAAGTGGCACATGTCCTTTTCATTGAAAAAGGATACTTGGCGACGTCCATTCAAGATATTTTAGATAAAAGTAAAATTTCCAAAG
Source organism: Bacillus sp. FJAT-52991 (assembly GCF_037201805.1). Lineage (GTDB taxonomy): Bacteria > Bacillota > Bacilli > Bacillales > Domibacillaceae > Bacillus_CE > Bacillus_CE kandeliae. The sequence continues at coordinate 1,110,425 of NZ_CP147404.1, forward strand.
GGACGTTTTATAATTACTTTTCATCCAAGAAAGAATTATTAATGACAATATTCGAAATGATCAAGAACGAAACGAAGAAACGTCGTGTAGATATACTTGCGGGACGATCGACTTCAGATAAGGAAGCATTTATTGAGCAGATTGCTGTCAAAATGAAAGTGAATCAAGAAAATAATTTATTTGCTCTTTTCCAAGGAGTGTTTGCTTCAGAGGATGAGGAATTAAAAAAAATAGTCAAAAGCTATCATTATGAAGAAATAGAATGGCTACAAAAGCGAATGCTGGAGTTATATGGAGAGGATATTCTGCCCTACTCACTAGACCTAGCTGTCGGGCTGTTTGGTATGATACAAAACTATATCCATTTCTTTCTCATGGTCGATCAAGGAATGGATATTGATAAGGTCATTAGATACTCCATGCGTCGTTTAGAGACGAATGTTGTAGAAATACAACAAGATGACGATAAATTACTTGAAGTAGACCTACTGAACAAGCAGTTTTCAGAAACAAGTTTGTTAAAAGCAAATAAGAAATGTCTCATCATCCAGAAAATTAGTATGATGTTAAAAGATGCCGATGAGGAACAGAGCGAATTGCTGCTTTTCGTGCAAAATGAGTTCAGTCAACAAGAACCTCGACGAGCAGTGGTTGAGGCCATTTTAGCGGCTATCGCTAATCGTTCAGAACTTCAAAGTTACATACAAGATTATTTTGAGATCACGCATGTTGATTAACCAAAAATAAAGAAAAATGGGTAAGCCCTGCAGTTGATGTTGAACTACAGGGCTTATTTGAATGAATTCAGGTGTTGTATGGATACTATATCCGCTTTTCAGTAGATGATAATTTTGTCGTTTTAAGTCGATAAAAATGTTTTTGGAATAACAATAAATGGATGGGGTGTTTAAGTGGTTATAAAAAAAAGAATGGCTAAAACCTTGCTGTATCTTGGTTTTAGGAGCTGTACGAAAAAATTTAAAAGAGAGATCCAATCGTATAAATATTAAAAAAAATGTCGAGTTGAGTCATTTGTTTTTTTGCTATACACTAAGTGAGAAAAATGAAAAGGGGGAATGAATCATCTGAGCTGTACAGCCAGCCAAGGGGAATAAATGTCCAGATTCAAGAGAAAGCAAACTCGCGGAAGGACATAGAGCTTAGTAGTACCGGGGAGATCACGGAATGTTCATTTGGTTGTAAAAAGATGATTTATAGAAATCCAAAAATAAAGGTTCATATCCTTTTACATCACTGTATAAAAGTGTTTTCTAAAATGAAATCGCTTCCAAACTACTTTGAAGGAGAATGTCCATGTCATCAAGAGAAAATCAAACACATGAGTTAAAACGAAGCATGAAGGCAAGGCACTTGTTTATGATTTCTTTGGGAGGATGCATTGGTACAGGATTTTTTCTTGGTTCAGGCTACACGATTCATGAAGCTGGACCGACCGGTGCTATTCTTTCTTATTTAGTAGGCGGGTTGATTATGTATTTAACGATGCTTTGCCTTGGTGAATTGTCTGTTGCTATGCCGGTTTCCGGTTCTTTTCAAACATATACAACAAGATTTATCGGTCCTGCGACAGGCTTTTCTATTGGCTGGCTTTACTGGCTAGGCTGGGCAGTAACGGTTGCATTGGAGTTTTTAGCAGCTGGTCAGCTGATGCAGCGGTGGTTCCCTGATTCACCGGTTTGGATGTGGTGTGCAATTTTTGCTTCTCTGCTCTTTTTATTGAATGCGCTCTCAACAAAAGCATTCGCTGAAGCAGAATTTCTATTTTCAAGCATTAAAGTGATAGCGATCATTATGTTTATTGCAGTTGGCGGTGCTGCCATGTTCGGCTTTATCGATATGAAAGGCGGACAAGAAGCGCCATTTCTTTCCCGATTCTACGAAGAGGGACTGTTCCCTAATGGAATAACAGCCCTGCTGATTACGATGATTACCGTGAATTTTTCCTTCCAAGGTACAGAGTTAATTGGTATTGCGGCTGGGGAAAGTGAAAATCCGGACAAAACGATTCCTAAATCGATCAGACAAACGGTTTGGAGAACACTTTTCTTCTTCGTTCTATCTGTGTTTGTGCTTGCAGGAATGATTCCTATGGAGAAGGCGGGAGTCGTTGAAAGTCCGTTCGTTGTGGTGCTCGACAGTATTGGAATCCCTTATGCAGCGGATATTATGAATTTCGTTATTCTGACGGCTTTGTTGTCAGTGGCCAACTCTGGATTGTATGCTGCGACACGCATGCTGTATTCTCTTTCAGTAGAAAAGATGGCGAGCCCTGCGTTAGGAAAGATAAACAAACGAGGGGTGCCGATGAATGCCTTGCTCATTACAATGGCGATTGCAGGACTGTCTCTTCTTTCAAGTGTAGCAGCCGCAGAAACTGTGTTTGTTTGGCTTCTTTCACTTGCAGGACTAGGGGCCCAAATTGGCTGGATTGCTATTACAGCTTCCTTGCTTGCTTTTAGAAGAGCTTATATCCGTCAAGGCGGGAAAGTAGAAGATCTAAAGTTTAAAGTTCCTCTTTACCCTGTACTGCCAATTATTGCTTTATTGGCTAATTGTATCGTTATGGCTAGTTTGGCGTTTGACCCCGCTCAGCGTACAGCACTCTACTGCGGCGGAGCATTCTTTATTGGGTGTTATATTGTTTATCATTTTAAAATCAAGAAAAATCAAACGGCCAATGTCACTGAACAAGAAGTTCATCTACAATTAGACAAAAAAATCATGCTGAAATAACAAAGAAGCATTTTATCCCGCATTAACGGGCTGTAAGACCCCCACCTCAACATGGCAGAAGAAGCGCAGGTATGTAGGTGGAGGATCAACAGCCCGTAAACGCCCGATCCGTTCAACTAACAATCAGTGGAGGAAGAAGAACCCCCCGCTGATTGAATTTTCACTTTATTTTTTCGCATAAAATCATTCCCTGAATAAGGGACGCCCTCAGACGTCTCTTATTCGGGGTTTTTCTATGGATATAGAAGGAAAAATGGATTAAGTAGCAGTTAACTTAGCATAAACAATAATTTTTTCAGCCCTGTGAAGAGACTTGTTTTACTTTCTTTTCTACATGGAATCGTTTGTTCTTTTGTGCCAATTTAAAATTATATGAAAATTAAATAAAAAAAACTTGTCACAATTTGTTCTTTTTTTTATAATTAGAGTACCGAATATCGGAATGGTTGTTCCGAATAATGGAATAGAGGTGTGAACAGTGAATAAAACAGTTTTAAAATCGATGGAGATTATTCAATTATTCTTTGATGAGGAACAACAAACTTTGCAGGAAATTGTCGAAAAAACAAACTTGCCAAAAACATCTGCGTATCGAATGGCAGAGTCACTATATGAACTGGGATTTTTGCAAAAAAGTGATGAAGGCGCTTACAAATTAGGGCTTCTCTTTTTACAGCTGGGACATCTCGTGTCGGAACGGTTAGAAATTAGAAAAGTGGCGCTTCCGATTATGAATGAATTAAAAAAAGAGACAGGTGAAGCTGTCAATTTAATTATTAGAGAAAAGGAAGAAGCGATTTATATAGAAAAGGTTGATACGACAGAACATGTACGAGTATATACACAAATTGGACGACGTGCCCCTCTATATGCTGGAGCATGCCCTCGAATTTTGCTTACTTTTTTACCAGATAAGGAACGAGAAGAATTCATAAACCGAGCGATGATAAAAAAATATGCAGATGGAACAATCGTGGATAAAGATACGCTTCGACAAATGTTAGCAGAAAGTAGAGAAAAGGAGTATTCGATTAGCCATTCTGAACTTGAAAACTACTCTTCAGCGGTTGCAGCACCCATTTTTGATCATATGGGGAAAGTGATTGCAGGGATTAGTCTTGTAGGACCTGAAGTGCGTTTTCAAGATGAAGCTCATGTCGAATCTTTAATTATTAGATTAAAACAATCAGCAGAAGAAATATCTAAACATATGGGTTGGAAAGGGGAGTAGAGCAATGAAAGAACAGATTATTCCGCTCGGTGATCGAGCTGTAACGGTTCGACTTGGCGATGAGATTAGTATGGATGTTCATCGAAAAGTTCGTGCCTTTACTAGACATTTAGAGATAGAGAAATGGCAAGGGGTAGAAGAGTGGGTGCCGTCGTTCGCTGCGATCACGATTTATTATGATCCTCTACAAATAAATTTGCAAAAATTAACGGAATTAATACTAGAAGACATTGAAAAAATTGCACATGAACAAGAGGGAGAGCCACGCTTACTGCATATCCCGGTTTTATACGGAGGAGAAAGTGGTTCAGATCTTAAAGAAGTAGCGGCCTTTCATCAGCTTGATGTGGAAGAAGTCATTCGTCTTCATACGGAACCGGAATATATTGTATACATGATCGGATTCGCTCCTGGATTCCCCTATATTGGAGGTTTATCCAAGCAGCTGTATACTCCGAGAAAAGAAACACCTGATTTACATATTCCTGCTGGTTCCGTCGCCATTGGAGGTCAGCAAACAGGGGTTTATCCTATTCAATCTCCTGGTGGATGGCATGTCATCGGTCGGACGCCGTGGGATTTATTTAATCCAAAACATCAGCCGCCAAGTTTACTCCATGCGGGTGACAAAATTAAATTTGTTGCTATTGATGAACGTCAATTTGAGGAAGAGAGGGGGAATACACCATGGCAATGCTGATTACTCGTCCTGGTTTTTTTACCACTGTTCAAGACCGTGGTCGAACAGGTAACAGACAGTATGGCGTGATTGTGTCCGGAGCGATGGATGATTTATCGCTTCGTCTCGGTAATTGGTTAGTTGGTAATGAATGTGGAGCTGGTGCGTTGGAGATGACTATGACAGGAGCGAGCGTCCAGTTTGATCAACCTGTCTTTGTTGCTTTCACCGGAGCAGAAGCGAGCATTGAATGCCAAGGGAAGCCAGTTCCGATGTGGCGTCCTGTGTATGTACCCGCAGGAAGCGAGGTGCATGTGAGGAAATTTATCCAAGGAAGCCGTGTCTCTTTGTCCGTTGCTGGGGGAATAGATGTACCTAAAGTGTTAGGCAGCCGATCAACTTATGCTCGGGGTCAATTCGGCGGTTTTGAAGGTCGATCCTTGAAAAAAGGGGACAACCTTCCGATTGGTCGCCCGAATGAAACGGTTCAGGCAGTGATTGATGGCATCCCTAAAGCTGCTGCTCGTGTATTAGCGACTAATTGGGGGATTTCTTCATCCGTTTATCAATTTTTAAAAAATACTCGTTTTCGTTGTATAGCAGGAAGTGAGTATCGTTGTTTTACTGATGCCTCACAACAAGACTTCTGGGGAAAACCTTATAAGATTACACCAGAATCTGATCGAATGGGCTTTCGTCTAGATGGTGCTCGTTTGCAAATGAACAAATCAAAAGAGATGATTTCTGAAGCAGTAGCGATTGGGACGATTCAAGTTCCTTCATCAGGTCAACCGATCATTTTAATGGCAGATCGGCAAACGACGGGGGGATACCCGAAAGTGGCGAATGTGACAACTGTCGATCTTCCTAGTCTTGCTCAAAAAATTCCTGGAACAGAGGTGTACTTTGAGTATGTAACACTAGAAGAATCTCAACAATTATACATTCAAAGAGAACATGAATTACAAATGATTCGATCAGCTATTCAGTTGAAATGGAGAAAGGAGAGGGAACAATGAAAGTAGATATTAATTGCGACTTAGGAGAAAGCTTTGGTGCTTATCGAATGGGTGCAGACGAAGAGATTATGCCTTTTATCACGTCTGCCAATATTGCTTGCGGTTTTCACGCAGGAGACCCTGTTGTTATGCGCCGAACAGTAAAACTGGCATTAAAGCATGGGGTAGCTATTGGAGCTCACCCTGGATTTCCTGATCTTGTTGGATTTGGACGCCGGCCAATGGAGCTTTCTGCTGAAGAAGCATACACGTCTGTTTTATACCAACTGGGTGCTTTATCAGCCTTTGTCCAAGCGGAAGGCGGAAAACTTCATCATGTAAAGCCGCACGGAGCTCTTTATAATATGGCAGCAAAAGACAAGCAGCTAGCTGAAGCGATTGTCAAAGCAATTGTTGATTTTGATTCTTCGCTTGTATTATACGGCTTGTCAGGAAGTGAATTGATTCAAGCGGGTGAGGAAGCTGGATTAAAGGTAGCTGAAGAAGTATTTGTTGACCGCACGTATCAAGCAGATGGATCATTAACGAGCAGACGAGATCCCAAAGCCTTTATTGCCACGGATCAAGAAGCAGTTCAACAAGCCATTCATATGGTTCAAAAGGGGGAAGTGCAGGCGGTCACTGGGGAAACAGTTGCTATTCAGGCAGACACCATTTGTATTCATGGAGATGGTCCTCATGCCCTCACTTTTGCAAGCTATATTCGTAAAGAACTTGAAAGTAAAGAAATCATTATTCAAACAATCAAATAGAAGGAGGAAACAACATGAATCCACAAAAAAATGGCAGCACAATTAATTGGAGTGTCTTGCTTGGTGCCGCATTTTTAATGGCAACATCAGCAATTGGCCCCGGCTTTTTAACACAAACGACAGTATTTACTCAGCAATTAGCAGCGAGCTTCGGTTTTGTTATTTTAATTTCGATTATTTTAGATATCGGTGCCCAAACAAATATATGGAGAATCTTAATCGTTTCAGAAAAGCGTGCTCAAGAAGTAGCTAACTTGGTTTTTCCGGGACTTGGTTATTTTATTGCAGCGCTCATTGTTCTTGGAGGACTTGCATTTAATATCGGAAATGTTGCTGGAGCAGGTCTTGGAGCAAATGTAATTTTCGGAGTCTCTCCTGTTACAGGTGCGATTATTAGTGCAGCTATCGCCGTAGGGATTTTTCTTGTAAAAGAAGCAGGGATATTAATGGACAAGTTCACGCAGGTAATGGGATTTGTCATGATTGCGCTTACTGTGTATGTAGTATTTAAAGCGGACCCGCCTATGGGGGAAGCTGTGGTCAAAACATTTGTCCCAGATCAGATTGATTTCTTAGCGATTGTTACGTTAGTTGGTGGTACAGTTGGTGGTTATATTACTTTTGCAGGTGCTCACCGTTTATTAGATGCAGGAGTAAAGGGAGTAGAGGCCATTCCTCAAGTAACGAAAGGCTCCATTTCTGCTATTGGTATTGCATCAATTATGAGAATTTTCTTATTCCTTGCTGCTTTGGGTGTTGTCGCTCAAGGACTCGTGTTAGATGAAGCGAATCCAGCAGCATCCGTGTTCCAGCATGCTGCTGGTGATATTGGCTATAAACTATTTGGCGTTGTGATGTGGGCAGCAGCTATTACATCCGTTATTGGTGCCGCTTATACATCTGTTTCATTCATCCGTACTTTCCACCCCTGGTTAGAGCGTCATCACAAAGCAATTATCGTTGTCTTTATTATTTTTTCTACGACTGTTTTTGCGACGATCGGTCAACCAGTAAAAGTGTTGATTCTGGCTGGTGCATTAAATGGATTAATCTTACCAATCGCTCTAGGTGTAATGTTAATTGCTGCACATAAAAAATCCATTGTTGGCTCTTATCGCCATCCGCTCTGGATGACGTTGTTTGGGATTGTAGTAGTTGTGTTAATGGCAGGTATGGGAGGTTACACATTAGTTAATGAAATCCCTAGATTATTTGCTTCTTAATTGAAAAAGGTCGATCATCGAGAGGGTGTACACTCGATGATCGACCTTTTCTCTATTATAGAATGATTTCAGCTGGCTTTACTTGAATGGCTGATAGCTGGTAGGTTTTATGACGTAGGGAGTCAACATTAATATGTTGGCGAGCGACACCTGAGTGAATAGCAGCAGCGGCAACGGCAGCAGCAACTTCTGGTGCGACTCGGGCATCAAATGCTGAAGGGATGATATAATCATCTGATAATTCATGGTCTGCTATGAGGGAAGCGATGGCGTGAGCGGCGGCAATTTTCATTTCTTCATTAATGTCTGTGGATCGGGTATCAAGTGCTCCGCGGAATATTCCTGGAAAAGCAAGAACATTGTTTACTTGGTTAGGAAAATCTGAACGTCCTGTGCCAATAATTTTAACTCCAGCAGCTTTTGCATCTTCTGGGTCAATTTCGGGATTAGGATTAGCCATTGCAAAAACGATCGGATCTTGTGCCATTGTACGAACCATTTCTGGTGTTAATGCTCCAGCAGCAGAAACGCCAATAAATACATCACTATTGATTATCGCTTCTTCAAGTGACCCCTCTATTTGGTTTGGATTAGTGAATGTCGCAATTTCTTGTTTGACAGGATTCATTCCATGAGGTCTGCCAGCGTATATCGCTCCTTTTGAATCGCACATAATGATTTCCTTCACGCCGAAGCTGTATAGTAACTTGGTAATAGCAATGCCTGCAGCCCCTGCGCCATTAATAACTACTTTAATATCACTAAAAGTTTTATGAACGAGCTTTAATGAGTTAATTAAGCCAGCTAATGTCACAATAGCTGTTCCGTGCTGATCATCGTGAAATACGGGAATGTCCATTTCTTTTTTTAGTCTTTCTTCGATCAAAAAGCAATTGGGGGCTTTAATATCTTCTAAATTGACACCGCCAAAGGAAGATTGCAATAGTTTGACAGTCTTAATGATTTCTTCAGGATCTTTCGTGTCAATACAAATAGGGAAAGCATCAACACCAGCAAAGTTTTTAAATAAAATAGCTTTTCCCTCCATAACAGGCAATGAAGCATCTGCTCCGATATCACCAAGACCTAGTACAGCTGTCCCATCTGAAACGACAGCAACAGTATTTGCCTTCATAGTATACTCATATATTTTTTCAGGGGAAGAATGGATTTCTAAACATGGCTCTGCTACTCCAGGTGAATATACGAGGCTTAAATCTTTTACATTTTTCACATTTAATTTTGCCGATGTTTCTAGTTTCCCTTGGTGATGTCGATGAATTTCTAAGGCATCTTCTCTCAAATTCTGCATATTTTTACTCGCTCCTTCTATGTTATTTAAGTAAAATGCTCTCGGAAGCCTGCATGATAAGTTAATGTTTTTTATTGTATAACAGCCTAAAAGGATAATCAACTAAATTTTCAGAAAATTAACAAAAGAATCTGAAATAGTGGATAGCTAGTCGATTGTGGCTTGATGCTGCATAGTAAAATGAGTTTTTTTATTCCGAAAAAAATAAAAATTGAAAAAAGTCTTGTCATTGAGGAGCTGATCCTGTACATTAGTAGAAACGAAAAACTTTAAATGAAAGTGATAGGGGAACAACTCCCTTTTATAAAAATTAAATATGTTCTTATCAAGAGAAGTGGAGGGACTGGCCCGATGATACTTCAGCAACCGGCTATTTGTAAGTCAAGGTGCTAAATCCAGCGGATGAAAGATCCGAAAGATGAGAAGAAGTTGATTAAAAAAGCCTTCTTCTTAAGAAGGCTTTTTCTTTTTTTAAAATAAATGGCTATTTATAAGGAGATGACCAAATGGGACATAAGCATATTGAAAGTATTCTTGCACAAATTGGGAATCGGAGTGAAGAAAAGACGGGGACAGTGAACCCACCTGTCTATTTTTCTACCGCTTATCGTCATGAAGGAATTGGCCGTTCTACCGGTTTTGATTATGTTCGTACAGGAAATCCGACTAGACAGATTGTAGAACAAGCAATAGCGGATTTAGAAGGAGGAGATGCCGGGTTTGCTTTTTCTTCTGGAATGGCTGCTATTCATACGATTCTATCGTTAACGGAACCTGGAGAAGAATGGATTGTATCTGCTGACCTTTATGGAGGCACTTATCGATTGTTTGAGAAAATGTGGAAAAAATATAACGTATCGTTCGCCTATGACAGCTTTCAAGATTTATCTAAAACAAAAGAAATACTATCGCCAAATACAAAGGTGCTTTTTCTTGAAACGCCTACGAATCCTCTTTTACAGGAAGCGGATATAAAAGCTGTTGCCGCCTTTGCTAAGGAACATGGATTATTATTGATTGTTGACAATACTTTTTATACACCATTGCTTCAACGGCCGCTCATAGATGGAGCTGATATTGTGATCCATAGTGCGACAAAGTATTTAGGTGGACATAATGATGTCTTGGCAGGGCTAGTAGCTGTAAAGGGTGAGGAATTAGCGGTAAAAATAGCGGAGATGCAAAACGCAGCAGGAGCCGTTTTATCACCGTTCGATTCTTGGTTATTAATTCGGGGGTTAAAAACATTGGCATTGAGAATGAAGCAGCATGAAGAAAATGCCCATCAGATAGCGGAATTTCTTCGATGTTGTCCGGAAGTAACGGATGTTTTTTATCCAGGTCGTGGAGGGATGTTGTCGTTTCGAATTGCGTCAGAGGACTGGGTGGATCCTTTCTTACGAAGCCTTCAGTTGATTACGTTTGCTGAAAGTTTAGGGGGAGTCGAAAGTTTTATTACGTATCCGGCAACACAGACCCATATGGATATTCCAGAAGAAGTTCGGTTCGAGCGTGGGGTTTGCAATCGTCTGCTACGTTTCTCGGTTGGAATTGAGCATTCCGAAGATTTACTATTTGATTTATCACAGGCATTTAAGAAAATGAAAGAGGAGTGATAGTTGTGGAGCAAACATATTCTTTTCAAACAAAATTATTGCATAATCGCCATAAATATGATGAAGGGACGGGAGCGGTAAGTGTTCCCGTTCAACATGCATCAACTTTTCATCAAACTAGTTTTGACCAGTTTGGAGATTATGATTATAGTCGTTCAGGTAACCCAACAAGACAAGCCTTAGAGGAGGCGATCGCAGAATTAGAAGGTGGGACAAGAGGATTTGCTTTTTCATCAGGGATGGCGGCCATTTCCACAGCTTTTTTATTGCTTTCGCAGGGAGATCATGTCTTAATAACGGAAGATGTTTATGGTGGTACTTATCGGATGATTACAACTGTATTAAACCGATTTGGGATCGAGCATACATTTGTGGATATGACCAATCTTCATGAAGTAGCTTCAAACATTAAAGAAAACACCAAATTAATCTATATAGAAACGCCATCCAATCCGTTGTTAAAAGTCACAGATATTCAAGGAGTTGTCAAGTTGGCGAAGGCTCATCATTGTTTAACATTTGTTGATAACACCTTTTTGACGCCTGCTTTGCAACGGCCTCTCGATTTAGGGGTGGATGTTGTTCTACATAGTGCGACAAAGTTTTTATCTGGGCATAGTGATGTATTAGCGGGGCTTGCTGTGACAAAAGATGAAGAACTAGGGAAACGATTATATCAGCTACAAAATTCTTTCGGAGCTGTGTTAGGTGCTCACGACTCGTGGCTTGTATTGAGAGGGTTAAAAACTCTTCATGTTCGTCTTCAACAGTCCTCTAGAACAGCTCAGCTATTGGCTGAGTTTTTACAAGAGCATGAGCTGGTAGAAAAGGTGTACTATCCGGGCTTGTCCGATCATCCTGGTCATGTAGTACATTCGTACCAATCGTCTGGATCAGGGGCTGTTCTGTCGTTTGAATTAAGAAATGAGGAAATGGTTAGACAGTTTGTTGAACAGATGAAGATCCCGGTGTTTGCTGTAAGTCTTGGAGCGGTTGAATCCATCCTTTCTTATCCGGCCAAAATGTCCCATGCGGCTATGCCTCGAGAGGAGAGAATGAAGCGGGGAATTACGGATGGTTTGCTGAGGTTTTCTGTTGGATTAGAATCTTTTGAGGATTTAATTCAAGATTTTCAGCAGGCTCTTGAAAAGGCTAAAGCAACTATTCATTTATCCCGCATTAACGGGCTGTAAAACCCCCACTGATTGAAGTTTCACACAGGCTCAGAAATAAAGAAAGCTGACTCCGAAAGGACATATCGAGAATATAAAGAGGGGAATACCCTCTTTATAAAGATCGTCTTATGGAGTCAGCTTTCTTATATGAGATCCTTTTTCATATCATTCTTCATTTTGCATGGTTTATTTGCTTCATTATAAAGCTAACAACAAATATAAGAATGATGCTCCCGATTAAAGCGGGAACAATAGCGATTCCTCCTAGAGTTGGACCCATCGTTCTAAATAAAGCATCGCCAATCCAAGCGCCAATAATTCCTGCGATGATATTACCAAAAATACCCCCTGGAATATCTTTACCTAAAATAAGGCCCGCCACCCAGCCAATAATTCCTCCTACAATTAAGTACATTATAAATCCCATTGTTGTTTCCTCCTTGTTTTTCGTTCGTATTCATTTATATTTATCTCCAAATGAATCGAAAAAAAACAAAAAAATAATGGAAAAAACTGTAGGGTTGGAATGTTGGGGATGGAGAGAAGGGCCTGTCCTAGAATGGTTTAAGCGTAACTAAGGGAATCGTTTAAGAGCCGCAACATAGTACATAGCTGACTTTTATCCCGCATTAACGGGCTGTAAGACCCTACTGATTGAAGTTTCACTTTATTGAATTCTACTTTCTACTTGTTGACAAACTTCTTCGGCACTCAAACCACTTGCTTCTATAATTGCTGCTTTAGTAATGGCTGTTTGCATTCCCATCAAATTAGAATCCAGCCCCGTTACCACACAGCAATCACAATTTTGCATATCTGACTCATTTTCCATATTTACTACTTGATGTCCCTTTTCTTGCAACACTTGTTTGACGTTTTGCAGAGAACTTTCGACAGCGATTTTAGCCATTGATCACACCTCCTAATGATATTCTTTTCAAAGAAGTTGGAGATTATTCTGCACAAACTGTCACTTAAATTTTCATGTATAAAAATTTAAATAAGCATGCCAGCGATCGCCGCGCTTAATATGGAGGCAAGAGCACCTGCCAGAACGGATTTAAGTCCCAAGCGAGCAATATCTGCTCGCCGATTTGGAGCTAAATTACCAAGCCCACCGAGCAAGATCGCCATCGATGAAATGTTGGCAAAGCCGCAAAGAGCAAAGCTTAAAATGGCTACTGTTTTTTCAGATAAATTCGGAATCTCAGGGGCAAAATTCGAATAAGCGACAAACTCATTAATGACGAGTTTTTGACCAATATAATTTCCTGCTTGAATTGCCTCTTCCCATGGTACACCAATCGCAAAAGCAAGCGGGGAAAAAATGTAGCCCAAAAGGAGTTCGAGTGATAAATTTTCTAAGCCCATTATGCTTCCGATCCAACCTAATAAACCATTGATCATCGCTACTAATGCGATAAAGGCAAGAAGCATCGCACCGATGTTTAATGCCAGCTGTAAACCGACAGAAGCCCCTCTAGCTGCAGCATCGATTACATTAGTAGAGTCGGAATCTACTTCCATTTCAAACTCTTTCGGTTCAGGATCTAAATTCGTTTCAGGAACAAATAACTTAGCCATGACAAGTCCTGCAGGAGCAGCCATAAAGCTAGCAGCTAGTAAATATTCTAAAGGTACTCCTAATAAAGAATAACCGACAAGAACAGACCCTGCTACAGAAGCTAATCCACCTGTCATTACCGCAAATAACTCGGATTCCGTCATTTTATTAATATAAGGTTTGATCACAAGCGGTGCTTCTGTTTGGCCAACGAAAATATTAGCTGCTGCTGATATTGATTCAGCTTTTCGAGTGCCAAGCAATTTAGAGAGCGCTCCCCCGATAAATTTAATGAAAACCTGCATAATCCCTAAATAATATAGAACGGAGATTAAAGCAGAAAAGAAAATGACGACTGGCAAAACATTTAAAGCAAATACAAAGGTGATATTCGATTCCTTTGTATATAATCCACCAAATAAAAAATCAATCCCTGCTCGTGAATAGTCAATAATGGCATTTACAAGCATAGTGAAGTCTTGCATTCTTGCTTGACCCCAGTCCCATTTTAAAACGATGAAAGCAAACAAAAGCTGAATGGCTAGTCCGCCAAGCACCGTTCTCCATTTAATCATCTTTCTATTTGTAGAAAAGATGTAGCCTATTCCAAGGACAACTAAAATACCAAATAGACCCCAAATATAAGTCAATTGACTCACCTCTCTATTTCACTTTTTGACACATAGGTGTATAGTTTATAATGGTGTAAAAAGATATACAATAATAAAATAGTCCGCTTTTCAGAAAAAATTTTTGATGAAAGACGATTATATATTAGATATTGGCTTAAATAAGGGGGATTAAACGTGAAAATCAGAAAAACTTTATTGCACGATAAGGAAATAAAAGTATATGTATACGAGAATAAAAAAGAGGAAACATTCGTTGTTGCCGTTCCCACGCAAGAATGGTCTTTTTCTTTCACATACGAAAATAGCGGAGAAGGTTTTGTCAACCAATTATCTTCTTCATTAATGAACACAGGTTTAGAGGAGCAGCCTGCTGAAGAACTTGCTCGTCGAATTTATCAGTGGACATGCGAAATGTAATAGACATTTGCTGCATTTTCCGCTATATTTTTTTCATGACTTTTAACGGATTTTAACTTTGAAAGGATTTGGCTACTACATGGCTTCATTAAAAGAAGAAGTTCTTTCTAGAAGAACATTTGCGATTATTTCCCATCCAGATGCTGGGAAAACAACATTAACAGAGAAATTATTACTGTTTGGAGGCGCGATTCGTGATGCGGGAACAGTAAAAGGAAAGAAAACCGGGAAGTATGCAACATCTGATTGGATGGATATTGAAAAGCAAAGAGGAATTTCTGTTACTTCTTCTGTTATGCAATTTCAATATGATGACTATCGAGTAAATATTTTGGACACACCTGGGCATCAAGATTTCAGTGAAGATACGTATCGAACATTAATGGCGGTAGATAGTGCGGTTATGATTGTCGATGCGGCAAAAGGGATTGAGGCACAAACGATTAAATTATTTAAAGTATGCCGCATGAGAGGGATCCCTATTTTTACCTTTATTAATAAGTTGGATCGACAAGCGAAATTGCCACTTGAACTTCTAGCCGAGCTTGAAGAAGTGCTTGGTATTGAGTCTTATCCGATGAACTGGCCGATTGGAATGGGGAAAGAATTTTTTGGTATTTATGATCGCTTTAATCAGCGGATTGAACAATTCCGAGTGGAAAATGAAGAAGATCGTTTTCTTCCATTGAATGAAGACGGAGAATTAGCTGTTGATCATGAGATCACTAAGTCGGCTTTATATGATCAAACGCTTGAAGAAATCATGCTTCTTGAAGAAGCGGGCAATGAGTTTTCTAAAGAGCGAATTGCTAACGGAACGCTAACGCCGGTATTCTTTGGTAGTGCGTTAACGAATTTCGGCGTGCAAACATTTTTAGAAACGTATTTGCAGTTTGCACCGCCACCACAGCCACGCAACTCTGACAAGGGAGAAATTGATCCTGTCAGTGAACAGTTTTCTGGCTTTATATTTAAAATTCAAGCGAACATGAATCCTGCTCACCGTGATCGCATTGCTTTCTTTAGAATTTGTTCAGGAAAATTTGAACGGGGAATGAATATTACGTTAACGAGAACGGGAAAATCATCCAAAGTGTCACAGTCAACACAATTTTTGGCTGATGACCGCAGTACTGTGAATGAAGCGGTAAGCGGAGATATTATTGGTTTATATGATACAGGTACTTATCAAATTGGTGATACATTAGTCGGAGAAAAACCACTCTTTCAATATGAAAAATTACCGCAATTTACACCAGAGCTTTTTGTTAAAGTAGCGGCGAAAAATGTGATGAAACAAAAAAGCTTCCATAAAGGCATTCAGCAGCTTGTGCAAGAAGGAGCGATTCAGCTCTATAAAACATTACGGACGGAAGATTATATTCTTGGTGCTGTAGGCCAACTTCAATTTGAAGTGTTTGAGCATCGAATGAAAAGCGAGTATAATTCAGAAGTCGTTATGGAGCCGATGGGATCAAAGATTGCTCGTTGGATCGAAAATGAACAAGATGTAAAGGAGAGTTTATCTAATTCCCGAAGCTTACTTGTCAAAGACCGATATGATCGACTTGTCTTTTTGTTTGAAAATGAATTTGCTTTGCGTTGGTTCAGTGATAAGAACGAACACTTGAAGTTATATAATATTATGGAATAAGTAAGTAAGAACCAGCTAGAATATTGATGTTCTAGCTGGTTTTTTACTTATATTGAATAATTGATTGACACAAGTGTTCAATTAGATGATAATGAGGGTTATATGCTTCAATGCACAAAAGCGTTCAAGTAAAAAAGTGATTGCATACATCAGAGGTGTACAAAATGTTTAAAATTGAGTCATTAATGAGGCCTACGTTAATGCAAGCTCTTGTGTTAGTAGGGGTGATCATCACAGTCATCAGTTCTTCGATTATTAAACTGGAGTCTGTGCCGCATATTCCTATTCTTATTTCGATTTTATTATTGCTAGCCTTTGGGCTACTCAAAAAAATTCCATTTCATAAGCTGGAAGCAGGAATGCTTGATGGGGCGAAAAGTGGAATGGGTGCGGTCTTTATCTTTTTCTTTATAGGCATTTTAGTGAGCAGCTGGATTTTGTCGGGAACGATTCCAACGATGATTCATGCGGCTTTTGGACTAGTCACGCCTAAATTTTTTTATAGTGTGGTTTTTCTTGTCACGGCCATTGTTGGATTAGGGATTGGTAGCTCTTTAACAACAGTAGCAACGATAGGAGTAGCGTTTATCGGTGTTAGTCAGGCGATGGATGCATCTGTTGCGATTACAGCTGGTGCGGTCGTTTCAGGAGCCTTTTTTGGAGATAAGATGTCCCCTTTATCGGATACAACGAATTTAGCGGCATCAATTGTTGGTGTGGATTTATTTGAACATATTCGAAACATGGCATGGACAACAGTCCCAGCTTTTTTCATTACCATTCTATTATTTGCAGGGATTTCACCAGAAATGGCGGGAGCTGATTTCCCTAAAATAGAAGCGATAAAAGCTGGACTACTGGAGATGAATCTAATTCATTGGTATTCTTGGTTACCGGTTGTTCTATTATTCATTCTTTCTATTAAAAAAGTATCTCCTTTTATTACGTTAGCGTTAAGTTCTATATTAGGGATTGTGTTATCATTTATTCATTCAGACCATACATTAGCTTATGTATTTAAAGTGATATTTTCTGGATATAAGGCAGAGACAGGGAATGCTGAAGTGGACGCTTTATTATCAAGAGGTGGTATGGAAAGTATGATGTCTACTGTTTCTCTTGTCTTGCTTTCTTTAAGTCTAGGAGGTTTATTATTTTCTCTTGGCATTGTTCCGCGATTATTTGAAGCCATTGAGCATCGCTTACAAAAAGCAGGGAGCACAATAGCTGCAGCCGCTGTTTCCGCTATTGGAGTGAACGTTATTATTGGTGAACAATATTTATCTATTTTACTAACAGGGGAAGCATTTGGGCGGCAATTTGAAAGAGTGGGTCTAGCCAAGAAAAATTTATCACGGACGCTTGAAGACGCTGGAACCGTTATCAATCCGCTCGTTCCTTGGAGTGTATGCGGAGTGTTTATTACGAAAATGCTTGGGGTCCCTACTATTGACTACTTACCGTTTGCCTTCTTTTGTTTACTAAGTCCGATATTAACCGTTTTATTTGGAATAACAGGCTGGACATTAACGAAAAATAAATAGGGATGAAAAGGGGATTAACAAACTTCACTGTTAATCTCCTTTTGCTTCATCAGGTGAAAATAATAGCGTACCTAGTTGTACGTTGTAAATATGTGCATTATAGTTAGAGGGATAAGATCAAGATTGAACGTTTCTGGAAAGGAGAATTTTTTTGAAAATCAGTAATTTTTCAATAAAGAGACCCGTTTTCACCACAGTCATTATGTTTTTAGTGATTATTTTAGGTGTTGTGTCTCTATTAAAAATTCCATTAAAGCTTATACCGGATATTAATCCACCCATTGCAGTTGTTGTCACTTCCTACGAAGGGGCTAGTCCGACAGAAGTGGTGGAAAAAGTAACAAAGCCTTTAGAAGAAAGCTTATCAACACTTCCGGGAATTAAAAATATTACCTCGACTACGAGAGAAGGGTCAAACTTACTGTTACTCGAATTCTCTTGGAGTACAAAAATTGATGATATTCAATCTGATGTGTTGCAGCGGATTGATCGCACACCTATCCCAGACGGTGCGAGTAAACCACAATTTTTTAAATTTGATCCATCCCAATTCCCAATTATTCAGTTGTCTCTTCAGTCGACGGATGATAAGGAGAATTTGGAAAAGTTAGCGTCTGAACTAGAGAAAGATTTAGCGACTGTTGAAGGGGTAGCCAACGTAAGTGTAACGGGCTCTCTAGAAGAGGAAATTAAGATTGAGTTAAACGAAGAAAAGCTCAAAAAATACAATTTAGCACAATCAGATGTTGTGCAGCTCATTCAAGCAAACAATATTTCTCTTCCAGGTGATACAGTCGAATCGGATGGGATGTCGTTAACGACAAGAATTGTTAGTCAATTAACGAGTGTTGATGATATTAAACAACTAGTGTTAACGGTTAATCCGCTGAATGGAGAAGAAATTACAGTAGGCGATGTCGCCAGTGTGGAATTAAAAGAAAAAGACACAGGAACGATTACAAGAGCGAATCAAAATCCCGCCATCTTACTTAGCGTGTTACAACAAGCAGATGCAAATACAGCAGAAGTATCTAAACAATTTCAGGAAAAATTAAATGAACTTCTTAAGGAAGATCGTTACAAAAATATTGAAGCAGATGTATTATTCGATCAAGGAGATTATATTCGCCTTTCCATTGGGAATATTGGAAGCTCACTTCTTCTTGGTGGCGTGTTCGCGATGCTCGTATTGTTTGTCTTTCTTAGAAATGTAAGAAGTCCACTTATCATCGGTGTAGCAATTCCGTATTCTGTCATCGTTACCTTTGTCTTAATGTACTTTGCTGATTTTGACTTAAATATTATGACGCTTGGAGCACTTGCTCTCGGTATTGGGATGCTGGTAGATAATGCGATCGTTGTTATAGAAAACATTTACCGGCATTTATCAATGGGGAAAGACTCTAAGCAAGCCGCTCGTGATGGAGCGAAAGAAGTAGGCGGTGCGATCACAGCCTCCACGTTAACGACAGTAGCCGTCTTTTTACCAGTTGTATTTATATCGGGTATTCTTGGTCAAATCTTTAAAGAGTTTGCTTTAACGATTTCCTTTAGTTTATTCGCATCATTAGTAGTTGCATTAACAGTTATTCCAATGATGGCAAGCCGCTGGTTAAAGGCACCTGAAGCAAAGACACAAAAGGAACAAACAGCAGCGATGTCACGCTTTGAAAAAGCTGTTCGCTGGTCCTTACAGCATCGTTTCCTCGTATTAGCGATCTCATTCGTGTTGTTTATTGGTGGAGCTTTGGGGTTAAAGACGGTGGGATCACAATTTCTTCCGCCGACAGATGAAGGGTTCTTCAATATACGAGTCGAGCTTGAGAATGGAACAGCTTTGCAGGAGACGAATCGCGTCATTGAAGCAATTGAGAAAGAACTAGAGAAACAAAAGGATGTCGATGTGTTTGTTAGTCTCGTTGGTTCTACTCAAGAAGATTCTTTCCGGGGGACAGGTTCAGCAAATGTAGCTGAACTTTACGTTAAATTAGATCCGTTGGAAAAAAGAGATCGATCGGTTTTTGCTTTTGTTGATGATATAAAAAACGATGTCATCACAGCAGCAGAAAACGTCAATAAAACAGCTGAGGTCACTTTTAACCTGCATTCTGCTTCAGGGGCAAGTCCACAAACGCTTACTTTTAACGTCCGAGATGTAAGTAAAGAGCGGTTAGATCAGGCGGTTCAAGAGATAGAAACGGCTTTGAAGGAAATCGATGAAATCACTGAGGTGACGACGAATAGAGAAGAAACCGTCAAAGAAATTCAAATCAATGTAGATCGAGAGAAAGCATTAGCAGCTGGGTTTGCTCCTGCTCAAATCGCTTCGATCGTCAATGATGCCACTCGGGGTGTCATTGCCACACAAGTCATTAATAAAGATGATGAAGTGCAAACAGTGAAGGTTCAATATGATCAAAACGTTACGAAAAATATTGATAACTTGAAAAATTTACTAGTGAAAACACCTTCAGGAAACTTTATGAAGCTGCAAGACCTTGCGGATATTCAAATTCAAGAAGGGCCTGTAAGCATTCAGCGAATTAATCAACAAGAAGCCGTACAGTTTACGACGATGTACACATCTGATACGAACCTTGGAGAAGTTTCTAAAAAGGTCGATGAGAAAATCGCGGAACTTGATTTATCAGATGAAACAACAATAACGTTCAGTGGAGATCGTGATTTGTTAGAAAGTTCCATTGATGATATGGTTATGGCCCTTTTGTTGGCAATTGTATTAATTTACATCGTCATGGCTGCACAATATGAGTCATTTAAATATCCATTTGTGATTATGTTTACCGTACCATTAATGGTTGTCGGGGTGTCCATTGCTCTGACTGTGACAAGAACGCCAATCAGCATTCCGGCTGTTATCGGTATTCTCATTTTGGCTGGAATTGTTGTTAACAATGCCATCGTGATTGTTGATTACATTATTCAACGAAAGGACAGAGAAACGAATAGTCATGAAGCCATTGTTTCTGCCGTTAAAGATCGGGCTCGACCGATATTAATGACGTCATTAACAACGATTCTTGGACTAGTTCCACTGGCGATGGGAATTGGTGGAGGAACGGAAATTAATCAGCCGATGGGGATTGCTGTTATTGGGGGATTAATTTCGAGTACGTTTTTAACATTGTTTGTTATTCCAGTTGTCTATAGCTTCTTTGATCGAGAAACAAGACGAATGAATGAAAATAAGTGAACTTAGTGGTTTACAATCTCTCTAGTTTTTTTTATAATAAGAACACAGACAACTGAATCTTCGTTGACGTCAGTCAAAGGGGAGTAGCCGTTAGGTAGTCAAATACCTAGAACAAAGTCGTCATTTCATGGATTTTTATCCATCGGCTTTGTTGGCATGATAGAAGATCATGCTCAGCGAGACCTTTGCCCAAAAAGGCAAAGGTCTCGCTTTTGTTGTTTCGTGCCCATCATCAATAAACCATTGGAGGAGATTTAATTTATGGATGTATCAATGTTACTCGAATACGGTTGGGTGTTGCTTGTTCTAGTCGTTCTAGAAGGAATTCTAGCTGCTGACAATGCTGTTGTTATGGCAGTTATGGTCAAGCACTTGCCAAAAAAAGAACAGAAAAAGGCATTATTTTACGGATTATTAGGTGCATTTATCTTCCGTTTTGTTTCTTTATTCCTTATTTCGTTTTTAGTGGATGTATGGCAGGTTCAAGCAATTGGAGCGATTTATTTATTCTATATTTGTCTTAACCATCTATATAAAAATTGGAAGCATAAAAATGGTACCGAGAGTCATGAAGTCAAGGAAGCAAAAGGTTCTTCTTTCTGGGTAACCGTTTTGAAAGTAGAAGTGGCAGACATTGCGTTTGCGATTGACTCGATGCTTGCAGCCGTTGCCTTAGCTTTAACGCTACCAGCTGTTGGAACATTCGAAATCGGTGGAATCGATGGTGGTCAATTTATCGTGATGTTCCTTGGTGGCTTTATTGGAGTGGTCATTATGCGATTTGCGGCTACTTGGTTTGTTCGTTTATTACAAAATTACCCTTCACTTGAAACGGCTGCTTTTTTAATTGTTGGTTGGGTAGGTGTGAAGCTAGCCGTCTTTACTTTAGCTCATCCTAAGGTCCATGTTCTTGATGAGCATTTCCCAGAATCCACTGGCTGGAAGCTAACTTTTTGGGGCGTGCTAATAGCTATTGCATTAGGAGGCTACTTATTCGCCAAAAAGAAAGGTCCAGTAAGTGAACAAGTAAATGAACTTCATGCAAAAGAATAGTTAGTTTTTTATAAGGGTGTGACGTCGAAAAGAATAGTTACTTTCAGCATCACACCCTTTTACTATGAAATAAAAAAGAGCCAAGCATAACCACCGAGATAGTGGAGAGGCTTGGCTTGTGTGAGACCTTTTTAATTAGCTTGTGTTAATTGGTTACGATCCATGAAAAAGGCCTGTGGTTGACCGCTAGAAGGTTCAAAGTAAACGATCAAATAATTATCTTGCTTTATCCACTGACCATTCGTATAAAGCATGGTTAAGTCTTCAATGATTGTATGTTTATATAATTCTTTCTCCGTTAGACCAAGGGCAACAAAGTCATGACCGAGACGTTCAGGAGCTTGTAAAATCTCTTGATATAAAAGCGATCGATCTTTTTTATCAAGTGTTGGTGTCCACCAAGGCTTCCTAGGCTTGTAGCGTTGATTCAATAAATAATCATATTTCATTAAGCTTTGAATATCGCTGAGGTTTGGAAGATTTGCGGCCATTAAAAACTGTAATAGCCGTTGAAATAAGTTCTCTAATTGATGACCGATACGCTCCCAACCTTGTTGCTCCCAATAAGCACCGAAAGATTGAAAGAAGTCGAAAGGCGTTTCGAATGTATTGGTTACCAAGTATTCAATCGTCTCGTCCATTCGATGATCATTCCAATACTTCTCAAGCACATCTTCTACTTGTTTAATTTTCACCATATCAGCAAATGAGAGAATGTTATTTTGCAATATTTCGTAAGGCGCGTGATCCATATAGACGTAATCGTGATCCTTCGCTCGTAGTCGTAGTCCAGTTCCACGTAGCATCTTCAAAAACCCAAGCTGCAGTTCCTCAGGTCTTAAGGCAAACACATCATTAAAGGTTTGACGGAAAGAATGATAGTCTTCTTCAGGTAAGCCAGCAATTAAATCAAGATGCTGATCGATTTTTCCTCCTTCTTTCACCATTGTGACCGTTCTTGTAAGCTTGGACCAGTTTTGTTTGCGCATGACGAGCTCATTCGTTGCATCATTTGTGGATTGAACACCAATTTCAAAGCGGAACAGTCCGGTCGGGGCGTTTTCGTTTAAAAACTGGATGACTTCTGGGCGCATAATATCCGCTGTAATTTCAAATTGAAAGACGGTGCCTGGAAGATGTTCATCAATTAGAAACTGGAACATCTCCATTGCATAGCTACGACTAATATTAAAGGTACGATCGACAAATTTAATTGTTTTTGCCCCGTGAGCCATTAAATAACGAATATCGTCTTTAATTTTTTCACGATTGAAATAACGAACTCCTACTTCAATAGATGATAGGCAAAATTGGCAGCGGAACGGACAGCCGCGACTCGTTTCAATATAAGTCACTCGCTTAGATAATTGAGCTCGATCCTCCTCAAAACGAAAAGGAGAGGGAAGTTCGCGCAAATCTAGCTTATTTCGTTGCGGGTTAATGATTGGTTTGTGATCCTGGCGATAACCAATGCCATGCACCTTGCTCCAATCCTTATCTCCGCTAATTTCATCAAGGAGCTGCTTAAAGGTTTCTTCTCCTTCCCCGATCACAATAAAGTCGGCTTCAGGAATGCGTTCTAGCCAGTAGGGAACATCGTAGCTAACTTCAGGACCTCCCAAAAGGATGATGGTTTGAGGTAAGACCTTTTTAATCATTTCAACCACTTTAATGGTCTCTTCAATGTTCCAAATGTAGCAGCTAAAACCTAAAACATCCGGCTGTTTTTTATAAAGATCTGTTACAATATTGATAACAGGGTCTTTAATGGTATATTCTGCTAGCTCTACTTGATAATCGGGTTCAGCAAATGCTTTTAAACAACGAATTGCTAAGTTGGTATGAATGTATTTTGCATTTAATGTACTTATCGCTACTTTCATTGAATACTATTCTCCTTATTGCTTTTCTGAAATTTTTTGCGAATTAGATTTATTATGAAAGATCTTTTTAAGCCGGGACCATTTTGTTTCAATAATTGGCTCAGTGATCGTTGTAATAACAGATGACGACAACAGCATCGTTAATAATAGAGAGATTGTTAATAAGAAAATAATCGATTCTACCCCATCTTGAAAGTCGCTATCTCGAAAGCTTTTTATAATGAAGCCATGTAGTAAATACACATAAAGGGTGTTTTTCCCCCAATCGGTGAAAAAGAATTTTTTCTTTGGCACAAAAGCAAAGAAAGCGGCGATCATGATAAAGTTTAATACGTAAAGAATGGTTCGAATCATCATTCCTTCCCCATTCGTCACTGCAAGATCAGCGTAGGAAATCGATCCGAAAAACCAATTAAAATCAAAATCTGGATGAGTATAAGCACCCAAAAAGATCAGTAGGGCACTTATTAGTAAGGCTATTTTCACTATTTTGTTTGATAGTAATTGGAAATGCTCCTTTTTCAAATAATAGCCGACTAAGAAAAACGGGAAAAACACGAATGTACGTGCAAAGCTGAGAACCTCTAAGTCATTCTGTAGACAGTTAACAGCGATTCCAGCGATAAAGGCTAATGGCAGCAGGATAGGAGATGGAAATTTGATCCATTTCACTGAAATTAACAGTAAAATATTCCAAAAGAATAAGCTAAGCAAAAACCATAAAGACCAATGTGGAATCAGCAAATCGATTTCAAATGAACGGCTTTCATACAAATAAAAATAAAAGATAGAATAAATGATTTGGAATATAAAAAAGGGTAATAAAATCTTTTGTGCTATTTTTTTGACATATCCTTTTTTATAAAAGTTTTTCGCAAAAAAACCAGAGACTAATACAAACGCGGGCATATGAAACAAATAAATGCTCGAGTATAAAGCGAAAATAAGTGGATCATCGCTAATATACGAGCGAAGAAAATGACCAAAAACGACAAAGAAAATTAAAATGAACTTGGCATTGTCAAAGTAATAATCCCTTTTAGACATTGTGCATCCCCTTTTGAAGTAATTACTCTGTATGGTTGATAGGTCTTGAATCTTTCATTCATGTCTATGACAATGAAATGATAAACATATCATAGCATTATACATGATTTTTATTTCGTCTGCTAATACAAACTCAAAAAGGAGCGTGAAACATGAAGAAATTATTTACATATATGGAGAGTCCAATTGGTCCTTTATCCATTGTGAGAAATGAAAAAGGTATTTGTGCGATACAATTTTTGATATTGGAGGAAGAAGAGGCAATGGACTTTCAGCCGAGCGACTCATTATTAATGGAGGCCGTTCGTCAATTGGAGGAATATTTCCAACAAAGCCGTACAAGCTTTGAGTTGCCAGTAGATATACAGGGAACAGATTTTCAACAGTCTGTCTGGGATGCTTTACGACATATTCCTATTGGCGAAACGCGATCCTATAGTGAAATTGCTGAGCAAATTGACAATAAAAAAGCGGTTCGTGCTGTAGGGCAGGCGAATAAGGCTAATCCTGTTCCTATTATCATTCCGTGTCATCGAGTCATCGGAAAAAATCAATCCTTAACAGGTTATGCTGGAAAAGAGATTGACAAAAAAAGAAAGTTGCTCAAAATAGAAGGGGTTTTATCCAAACAATGATTGAAGAGGGTGTCTCAGAAGCCAAATGGCTTGAGACACCCTCTTATCATTCATTAGGCGTTTGCAGTGGAATAGAGATGCTAACGGTTGTACCAAAACCAAATTCACTTTCGATTTCAATCGTTCCATCAAAGGAGTCGATGATTCGTTTGCAAACAACTAGCCCTAGACCAGTGCCATCTTCTTTTGAGGTGAAGAACGGCTTAAATAACTGATCATGCTTTTCTTTTTCAATTCCCGGTCCATTGTCTGTAATAGATAACTGACAACTATTTTCTCTTTTTAGTATCGTTAATCGTAGTTCGCCACCGTTACTCATAGCTTCAAATGCATTTTTTGTTAAATTCAAAATGACTTGTTTCATTTGATCAACATTGACCTTTACCCAGATTTCTTGTTCAGGCAAAGTCACTTTATAGTCAACAGAGTATAAGTTAGCTTCCGAATAGATTAATGGATTTAAATCAAAAATAATGTCTTTCATATCTACTACGCTAACTTTTTGGGCTGTTGGCTTTCCTAGTATTAACAGCTCGCTAACGATTTGATTAATACGTGCCACTTCTTTATTGATCACGGAAAAATAAAATTCATCTTCCTGGTCATTATATTTTTCATTTAATAATTGAACAAGCCCTTTGATTCCAGTTAATGGATTTCTAATTTCATGAGCTGTACTTGCTGCTAATGTTCCAATTAGTTCTAATTTTTGGGACTCTTGTTGTAATCTTTCCATATTTGTTTGTCTTTTGAGCATGATATATTTAATGCATAAATAAATAATGTGTAATACGACAATGAAAACGACCGCAAATAGCAAAGTATAGCCAATAAAGCTGTTCTTTTTTTGTTCGTCCGTTGAAATCACTAGATTCCAAGGGAGCTGAGATAGTGGGTATTTAAGAGAAAGTTCGTCTTTTGAAGCTTCAGGTCTCTCGTTCACTGAAAATACGGGAACTTGTTTGGCGTTTTCAAAGAAAATCGAATGTTCAGGTGTCAGTACTCTCATAATATTTTTCATATAATCTAGACGAATATGAGAGACAATAATAGCTTCTACTTGTTCGTTTTTTAAGACAGGTGTAGCCACGGCAAGAACCGCCTGATTATTCGAAAGAGTTTCGACTTCATCGGACACAGCGGTATCTTTTGTTAATAACACTTCTTTAATATATTGTTTATCTCTTAAATTGTATTGCTTTAAATAATCATTTGTTCCAACAAGTAAATCTCCCTCGAAATCGAGTAAATAAATACCCCCGTAACGAGGATCTTGACTAGCCATTTTTTTCAATATGCTTTGTACTTTATCCAAATTATTTATTTCTTCTTCAATGCTAACGGCTAGTATATCTAAACTTATTTTTGTTTCACTAATAAATTGATCCATTTGGTTTTTATGTAAACTGGCTACCCATTCTAGCTCTTCTTTATGCTGTTGATTAGCTCGGTTAGACAGAAAATCATAAAAGCCGATAACGGCTAGAATAGAGGGGAGAATAACGATAAAAATATATATAAATCTTTCATGTTTTTTCATTGATTTTCGTCCTTTAAAAGAGTCATTCTCTTATATTATAACAAAAAAATGATCATTTCCCGAAATAAGTTGTAGATAGGTGAAAATTCACATGAAATGATGGTTTAATTGAGAAAGAAAAACAAATAGCAAAGTGAACAGAAAGAAGGGATTAAATGGATCACGTGAACATGATTATTATAGAAACAAGCGACCTGCATGGGGCAGTACTTCCTCTTCGTTATAGTTCGAACACACCGGCTGATATTGGATTAGCTAAGCTCGCTTCCTATATGAAAAAGGTCAAGAAGGAGAACGAACATGTATTAGTCATCGATAATGGAGATTTTATGCAAGGCACACCTTTAGCTAGCTATTATTTTCATATGTTAAGGCAAGAGATTCATCCTATGATTGTGGGAATGAATCATCTAACGTATGATGTGGCTGTTTTAGGTAACCATGAATTTAATTATGGATTGGATATTTTAACAAAAGCAGCTGCTGATGCTACGTTTCCCTTTTTAAGCTGCAATATTTTAAATGGAGCGACGGGCGATCCTTTCTTTGGTAAACCATATATTGTTAAAAAATTTTCAACAGGAATAAAAGCGGCTGTTCTCGGTGTAACCACCCACTACATTCCCAATTGGGAAAAGCCAGCGCATATTCAAGGACTTATGTTTAAAGATGCAGTTACGGCAACCTCTAAATGGGTTAAATATATTCGGGAAACAGAAAAACCAGATATTATGATCGTTTCTTATCATGGCGGGTTTGAAATAGATCTAGCTACAGGTGAAAGCATTGAACCATTTGAAAAAGGAGAGAATCAAGCTTATCGTCTTTGCACGGAGGTAGAAGGAATCGATGTATTGCTGACCGGTCATCAGCATCGCCAAGAACAGCAGATGGTCAATGGAGTAGCGATTGTTCAACCAGGGTATAATGGGGCAGCAATTGGTCGAGTGACAGCGGAGTTTGTGAAAGAGAAACATCAATATAAGCTACAACAAGTGATTCCTGAAACGATACTAGCGGCTGATTTAGAAACCGATGAACGACTTGTAAACCTCATGGAACCTTATGAACAAGGAGCGCAAATGTGGTTAGATGAAGTGCTTGGTACGGTGGAAGGAGATATGCGCATTCATGATCCTTTTCAAGCAAGATTAGTGGAGCATCCAATGATTGAATTGATTAATAAAGTACAGATGGAAGTAGCGAATGTCGACATTTCCAATACCGCTCTTTTTCACGACGATTCACCAGGTTTGCCTCAGAAAATCACAATGAGAGCGATTGTTTCCAATTATATTTATCCAAATTCGTTAATGGTGATAGAAGTAACAGGGGAGGAAATCAAACAGGCCTTAGAGCGTTCAGCCTCCTATTTTACTCTCATTGGTCAAAAGCCAGCTGTTAGTGAAGAGTTTTCACATCCTAAGCCCCAGCATTATAATTATGATATGTGGGAAGGGATTGAATACACGATCGACCTCACACGTTCACCCGGAAATCGAATAACAGAAGTGACGTATCATGGAGAGCCGCTTAAGTGTGATCAATCCTACAAAGTGGTTATGAATAACTACCGTGCAGGAGGGGGCGGGGATTACTTGATGTTTAAAGGAAAAAAGGTTATAAAGGAAATACAAACCGATATGACGGAGCTTCTTTCCGCATATATTCGTCAACATGGAACGATCAAAGCAGAAGCCAATAACAATTGGAATGTTATTATTCCTTCAGTGTAAAGAAATGAGTGGGGAAATATGTATAATGAAAAAAGTAAGCAATCTTTAAAACTATTTATTGTGTTATCAAGGGCAACGAAAGTCATAAATGAACAGGTAAATGAATATATTTATGAGTCAGGATTAAATCCGACAGAGTTTGCTGTGCTGGAACTGTTATATCATAAAGGGCCTCAGCCGTTGCAGCAAATTGGCAATAAGATTTTAATGGCCAGCGGAAGTATTACATATGTTGTTGACAAGCTTGAGAAGAAAAACTTGCTTGTTCGTAAAGCTAATGAGAAGGATCGCCGGGTTATTCATGCCGAAATAACAGATCAAGGTAGAGTATTTATTGACGAAATTTTCCCGCAACATGAAGAAAATATTCATCAATTAATGGACGTGTTGTCAGAAGAAGAAAAAGAGACGGTGATTACTTTAATACGAAAGCTAGGAGTGTCTATTAAAGATTTATCGTGAGAAAGAGGGGGATTATAATGAAGTTTACCGAGTATTTATATGAGCGGCCGAATATTGAACAGGCAGAGAATGAAACGGATCAGCTGCTTCAACGTTTTGTAGCAGCGAAGACAGTAGTCGAACAGATCGACCTTTTAACAGAAATCAATCAAATCCGTAACCGCATTAGCACAATGATGGACCTTTGCTACATTCGCTATACGATTGATACGACGAATGAATTTTATCAACGAGAACAAGACTATATGGATGAAATGTCACCAAGAATGGAAGAAATCTCATCTAAATTAAACGAAGCGTTACTTTCTTCTATTCATCGCTCTGAACTTGAAAAAGTGCTAGGGAAGCAACTGTTTTCAACAGCAGAAGCTCAAGTGAAAACCTTTTCGAAAGAAATTCTGCCTTTGCTTGAGAAAGAAAATAAGCTTTCTTCACAATATACTCAATTGGTTGCTTCTGCGCAAATTGAGTTTAATGGAGAAACACTTACATTAGCACAACTAGAACCTTATGCTGAAGTAGCTGATCGTACGCTGCGTAAACAGGCGGTAGAAGCTCGCTTTGCTTTTTTTGCTGAGCATGAAGAACAGTTTGATGAGCTGTATGATCAATTGGTGAAAGTAAGAACAGAAATCGCTCATAAGCTAGGTTTTCAAAATTTTACTGAACTTGGCTATTATCGTTTAAATCGAGTGAATTATGACGCATCAATGGTTAAAGGATATCGAGAGCAAATTAAACAGCATATCGTTCCGTTAGCCACAAAATTAAGAAACGAACAACGAAAGCGAATTGGCGTTGACTCTTTGAAGTTTTATGATGAAGCGTATCAATTTACAACGGGAAACGCAAAACCAAAAGAAGACGCGAACTGGATTGTCTCAAATGGAAAGAAAATGTATGAAGAGCTCTCATCAGAAACAGCTGAGTTCTTTCAGTTTATGCTTGATCGCCAATTGATGGACCTTGAGGCGAAAAAAGGGAAAGCGGGTGGTGGATATTGCACCTATATGCATGATTATCGCTCGCCATTTATCTTTGCTAATTTCAATGGAACGTCCGGAGATATCGATGTGTTGACTCATGAAGCAGGGCACGCTTTTCAAGTGTATTGCAGCAGAGACTTTTCCGTACCTGAATACTTGTGGCCAACGTATGAAGCGTGTGAAATTCATTCGATGAGCATGGAGTTTTTCACTTGGCCATGGATGGAGCTATTTTTTCAAGAGGATACAGAGAAATATAAGTATGCTCATTTGAACGATGCCATTTTATTTTTGCCTTATGGGGCAGCTGTGGATGAATTTCAGCATCGGATTTACGAACAACCAACTCTCACCTCTGCAGAACGAAAACAAGTGTGGAAGGAGATTGAGAAAGAATATTTGCCACATCGGGATTATGACGGTATTTCTTATTTAGAATCTGGTGGCTTTTGGCAACGTCAAGGCCATATATATGATGTGCCGTTTTACTATATTGATTACACGCTTGCGCAAGTTTGTGCATTGCAATTTTGGAAGCGAATGGATGAGGACCGAGAAGCGGCATGGAAGGACTATGTTGAGATTTGTCAAATAGGAGGCAGTCTCTCTTTTACTGAAATCGTTCGAAAAGCGAACCTAATTTCACCTTTTGAAGAAGGGTGTATTGCATCCGTGTTAAAGCCAATTGAAAAGTGGCTAGAAGAAGGAACAGAAAAAGTAAAACAATTATAGTGAGTGAAATAGAAAAAGTGCCCAGCTGATGTGGGCACTTTTTTCCATTAAGCGATGATTGTGATTTGCTCTTCTTCGATCACTGCTTGCAGTTGTTTTATTTCAGGATGATCTAAAATAAAGTCAGCGATGCGATCTTCTAGTTGTTCTTGGATGACGCGGCGTAGTGGACGGGCACCGAAAGCGGGATGGTAGCCGAGCTCACTTAATTTTTGCTTTACTTCATCTGAGACTTGCAGTGTCATTTGCTGCTCTTGTAATGTTTCATTTAATTCTTCAAGCATTAAGTCAACGATTTGTAATAAATGATCTTGATCAAGCGCTTGAAACTCAATAATGTTATCAAAGCGGTTCAGAAACTCTGGCTTAAAGAAACTGCTTAAAGAATCTAAGATGGAACTTTCCTTCGCAGTCGCATTCTTGTCAAAGCCAACCGTGATGGATTTGTTTGTTACACCAACATTGCTTGTCATAATGATCACTGTATCTTTAAAGCTGACGGTTCTTCCTTGGCTATCTGTTAAGCGACCATCTTCAAGAATTTGCAAAAACATATGCTGCACATCAGGGTGTGCTTTTTCAATTTCATCTAGCAAAATAATGCTGTATGGGTGACGGCGGACTTTTTCCGTTAATTGTCCGGCTTCCTCATGACCGACATATCCTGGAGGAGAACCGATTAACTTAGATACGCTATGTTTCTCCATATACTCGCTCATATCGAGACGAACCATTGCGTCTTTCGATCCAAATAATTCTTCTGCTAATGTTTTTGTTAATTCCGTTTTTCCTACACCTGTTGGACCGACGAATAGGAAGGAACCAATTGGACGTTTTTTCGATTTTAGGCCGGCACGACTACGACGAATCGCTTTAGCCACTTTCTTAACAGCTTCTGCTTGTCCAATTACTTTCTTTGCAATCTTTTCTTCTAAATGCTGCATTTTTTGCTGTTCATCTTGTTGTAATTTTCCAACAGGAATCCCCGTTTTCTGTTCAATCAAGTGTTGGATTTCTTCTACGGTAACAACAGGTCGCTCTGTTGATCCTTCCGTTTGATTCAACTGATCTTCTAATTTTGTTTCTTCATCTCGAAGTTTAGCTGCTTTTTCGTATTCTTCTTTTTGGAGAGCGACTTCTTTTTCTTTACATAGTTCCGTTAGTCGCTGTTGAATCGTTTCTTTATTTTGAGTGTTGATCGTTAAATTTAATTTTGATCCAGCTTCATCCATTAAATCAATCGCCTTATCTGGAAGGAATCGATCTTGAATGTAGCGATGAGAAAGAACGACACAAGCTTCAATCGCTTCTTTTGTAAAAGTGACTTCATGAAAGTCTTCGTAACGAGTTTGTAAGCCTGTTAAAATGTCAATCGCTTCTTCGACAGATGGTTCATTGACCTGTACCGGTTGGAAGCGACGTTCAAGGGCTGCGTCTTTTTCGATTTGGCGATATTCCTTTAATGTTGTTGCTCCAATTAATTGAAGCTCCCCACGAGCTAGTGCTGGTTTTAATATATTACCGGCATCCATTGAGCCTTCTGCAGAGCCTGCCCCGACAAGAAGATGAATTTCATCGATGAAAAGAATGATGTTTTTATGATGCTGCAGTTCCGTAATTAGCTGTTTCATTCTTTCTTCAAATTGACCACGAATACCTGTATTAGCAACGAGTGAAGCAATGTCAAGTAAGTATACTTCTTTGCCTTTTAATTTAGCTGGTACGTCGCCTTCTGCAATTTTTAAAGCCAGACCCTCAGCAATCGCTGTTTTTCCGACACCTGGTTCCCCGATTAATACGGGGTTGTTTTTGTTGCGGCGATTTAATACTTCAATGACTCGTTTCACTTCTTTCTCTCTTCCGATGACCGGGTCGATGATACCGGCCTTTGCCATATTCGTTAAGTTCCGTCCAAATTGATCGAGAAAACTGTTTCCTCCTTTGTTCATATCTTGTGCTTGTGTATCCATTTGATGGGATTTTTGCGGGCTAAAGCCTTTCAGCAACTCATCGATAGGTAAGTGTCCAAATCCTTGTGAATGAAAGGATGGACCAATGGCTTGTTTATTTTTTTGATAGCATGCTGAACATAAAAGCATGTGTTTCTCTTGACCGTTCAAATTCATTCGTAATTGTACATTCGCTCTTTTTTGTTGACAGTTTTGACATAACATATTGTTTCAACCCCTTTATTATTTGAATTTGACTTTGACTATCTTTGACCTTGTAGATATATTATACTTTGACCTTTTTTGACTTTCAAGTGTTTTGTTTAAAATATATGTTTTCTTCTTCTTAATATTGATTGACAAGCATAAGGTGAAATAACGGGGAAGAAGTGAGGGATGCATAGTGAGAACTTGGAGCGGTGCATGCCAGGTGGCAGCAGTTTATGTAGGTACTGTGATTGGAGCTGGTTTTGCTACCGGCAAGGAAATTGTGCAGTTCTTTTCACAATTCGGCTTTTACGGATTACTTAGCATTGCCATTAGCGGAGCTCTATTTATTTTTCTAGGAGCGAAAATGATGATGACATCTATTGAGCTCGGAGCCTCTTCTTTTGAAGAATTTAATCAACTTCTGTTTGGAAGCCAGTTAGGTAAAGCCGTGACGGTTATACAGTTTATGATGTTGATTGGTGTCTTAGGGGTTATGCTTTCGGGATCAGGAGCTCTATTTGAAGAAAGACTTCATTGGCCAGCGAATATTGGCATTTTATTTACTATTTTTATTGGATTTTTGGTCATGACGAGAGGGGTACAAGGATTGTTAGCTGTGAATTTATTTATTGTACCGCTTATGCTTTTATTTCAATTTCGACTAGCGACAGAAGTAGCGGCTAGTCCTTCTTTTTTTCAGACGCTATTAATAGGGAAGGAGGCTGATTGGACATGGAAAATGTGGACAGCCCCTTTCGTTTATACAGCTCTTAATTTAACACTCGCTCAAGCTGTACTAGTTCCTCTTGCTTATGAAATTAAGGACAAGCGAGTGATTAAAAGGGGAGCTTTTCTTGGGGGAGGAGCTTTAATGTTATTGATGATCGCTAGTCATGTAAGTCTGATTCAATTAGCTAATCTTACTTCCTATGAAATCCCAATGGCCAAGGTAGTTGAAACCTATATGCCGGCTTTTCATTATGTGTATGCGATATTAATTTATGGAGAAATATTTACTACCGTTGTTGGAAATGCTTACGGTCTGCAGCAACAACTAGAGAAACGAATAAAGTGGGCTTCAAGTACGCTTTTTGCTGCCATATTTATGGCTGGATTTTTACTTAGTCAAATTTCTTACGGTATGTTGCTAGCTGTTCTTTATCCGCTTTTTGGATGGATCGGTCTAGTTTTTCTTCTATTATTATGGAGAAAATAACAAAAAGCAGACGATAGACGCCTGCTTTTTATTAAGGTATGAATATGGCTAATTAAGCGGAAGAAGGATAATTAACAATAAATCAAACACTAAATGAGAAATAATTAATGTTGGGATGCTGCGTTTCCAAGCGTATAAAGCTCCCCAGAACAAGCCCGCTATGAAAGCGGCAAACACCCACATAAATTTCCCAGAATAAATAAAGATGGACGCGTACAACGAGGCACTAACTAATATAGCTATCAAGTCATTAAAGTAGTTAGAGAGACGCTTTTGAATAAAACCTCGCCAAAATAATTCTTCTCCAGGAATAAACACTAATAAAAGAACGATATAGTGCCAAGAAAATTGTGGAGAATACCATTTGTACATAGAGGCCACTTGTTTTTCTAGTGAAAAAGGTAGAACCGGAAGTAATAAATGTCCAACCCAAAACAAGATATATAGAAGAAGCCCCGATAACAGACCATACTTAATAAAACTAGTCGTCTTTTGCTTATCATCGATTTTTTCATTTATGATTACAATGCTAATGAAAAAAAGGTTTGCAGCTGTATATATGTACCAAAATATATCACGGTCAGAAAAAGTAATATAAAGCAAAATATGTGCTAGTACAAGGCTGACAACTAACCGCCAATCTTTAAGAACTGCCATTGTTTCGAACTCCTTTCTTTACTACAAACATTATTTTAACAAAAAGTAGTTTAAATTGTAATGAATAAGTTTGACAGAAAAAAGTCTGTCCCCTAAGTAAAACACCTTTCGGGGACAGACTTTTCTAGAAAAATAGCTTTTGCTGTATATTATGAAGGGTTGATAATGGTGTAATTTTTGTGATTGACGACCGTCTTCTCCTCTAGCTCTAAGTCATCGAAATTATCCATGATCGTTAAATCAACGATCACTGAATTCTCATTTACTTTTTCAACCATCCCTTGTAAGCCATTTTTGAATTCAACGATATTACCGACTTCTGCTTTCGTCATATCTCTGTCTCTCCTTCACGTATAAATATAGAAAAGGTTACTAATTGTGTCTTTCTTGACGTTTGATCATAATCTTTTTAGAATTACCTAATAGCAATGAAAACAATAGCATGGTTATTAGATCATTCAAGAGTATTACTTCACAGTTTGCCTTATTTTTGTAAAAGAGTAAAGAGATATGTATAAATTTATTTAAAATTCTGAAAGGGGTGGAAGCGTTGACAATAGAAGAGGCTTCAACCATGTTGGATCAATTAAAGAATGGAGAGATAGAGCACTTTCAAATAAGTAAAGAACAGTTTCTTATCTTTCAAAGTGTATTGATAAGTAGAGAAGATTTTAAACATTTTAGAGGCATCGCCCAACGAGGAGGATCAGTGATCTATTATTATTTAGAGGAAGCTAGAAGCTAACATGGCATTTTCTGTATGAAACCATGGTCCTGAGGATGATATTCTTAATAAAAAGGAAATATTCATTTTTCTAACTAATTGCGAATAGGCCACTTTTCTTGTAAGGTAATGCTACATATATTTTTTACACAGAAGGAGTTAGATTGGAAATGGTAGAAAAACAATTTACTGTAACAGCAGAAACGGGCATTCATGCACGTCCAGCTACTTTATTAGTTCAAACAGCCAGCAGGTTTTCGAGTGAAATTGAACTTGAATTTAAAGAGAAAAAAGTGAATTTAAAATCGATCATGGGTGTTATGTCACTTGGAATTGGTCAACATTCAAAAATCGTTATCAGTGCACAGGGAAGTGACGAGCAAGCTGCTTTAGAAACAATTAACGATGTATTGAAAAAAGAAGGTTTAGCAGAATAAGATTTCTCTCTTTTTTCTGTTAAATGATCCATGTGCATACGTTTTATTTAAGAAAGATGCGGGTAATATGTGTATAACAGCTCGTGAAACAGCTGAAACCATAGTTTCATTCTCATTTTTCCCCTTATTTGATCTAAGCTGTCTCATAAGGGGCTGATAACCGATAAGAATATCTTAATAGAGAGGGAATCCCCTCTTGTATTTACTAGATATTATTGCTCGGAGTCAGCTCCCTTTATTAGAGGCAGCCTTTTTTTGGTTTAGGGAAAAAAGAATAACAAGAAAATTCGAATTATATTATAATGAAGT
Source organism: Bacillus sp. FJAT-52991 (assembly GCF_037201805.1). Classification (GTDB taxonomy): domain Bacteria; phylum Bacillota; class Bacilli; order Bacillales; family Domibacillaceae; genus Bacillus_CE; species Bacillus_CE kandeliae. The sequence goes on from NZ_CP147404.1 coordinate 1,146,787, forward strand.
GTAATGTTCGGAAAGGGAGGGGTTTTTTTGAATATTTCTTTTGAAGGAAAGACAGCGTTGATTCTCGCTTCTAGTCAAGGATTAGGTCGAGCAATTGCTGAGAAGTTAGCACAAGGCGGTGCTAATATCATGTTAGCGAGCCGTAATGAAGGAAAACTGAAAGAAGTAAAGGTTAGCTTAGAGAATGGTTCCGCTGGAAAAATTGAGTATGCCGCGTGTGATATTACGAAACCGGAGGAAATCAAGCAGTTAGTCGAACAAACGGTGTCCACATTTGGAACCATTGATATTTTAATCAATAATGCCGGTGGGCCACCTGCTGGATTGTTTGAAGAAATGACAGACGATGATTGGCAGAAGGCGTTTGAATTAAATTTATTTTCCTATATTCGGGCAATTCGCGAAGCCTTGCCTCATTTAAAAAAACAAGGCGGAAAAATTATCAATATAGCCTCTTCATCGATTAAAGAACCAATTGCTGGACTGATTTTGTCCAATACATTTCGCACAGGAATTGTTGGATTGTCCAAAACGTTAGCAGAAGAATTCGCTCCATATGATATTTTAGTAAATACAGTAGCTCCAGGAAGAATTGCTACAGAACGTGTGCGTCATCTTGATGAAGTGAATGCTAAGAAACAAGGGATTTCAGTTGAGCAGCAAGAGGAAAGAATGAAAAAGAAAATTCCTCTTGGACGTTACGGAAACCCTGAGGAGTTTGCCAATGTGGTCGCTTTTCTTGCTTCAGGCGCTAATACATATGTAACGGGAAGTAGTTTTCTTGTAGATGGCGGAATGGTTCGTTCCATTTAGTTAAAGATCGATTCACTAAAAAAATGATATAAGATATGTTTAAAATTGCAGGGGATAGGGGATAGTATAAGTAAGCATGATTGATTGGAGATTCTCACTCACAACCCCCTTTTGGGACCTGCTATTTAGCAGGTCTCTTTTTTGTTGCTAAGGACTTTTAATTATTTTATGTAGAGGTGGGGAAAACATGAAGAAGACAATTGGTTTTATCGGAACGGGTGTTATGGGGAAAAGCATGGCACACCATTTACTACGAGCAGAATATTCGATGTATATTTATACTCGTACAAAAGAGAAAGCTCAGGAATTGCTTGATCAAGGAGCTATTTGGTGTGAGAATCCTACAGAGGTCGCAAAGCAAAGTGATATTATCTTTACCATCATTGGAGAGCCAAAAGATGTAGAAGAGGTATATCTTGGCAGTCAAGGAATCCTTGCTTCCGGTCGAGTCGGTCAGACCGTGATTGATATGACGACTTCAAAGCCAAGTCTTGCAAAAGAGATTTATGTTAAGGCGAAAGAAAAAGGAATGTATGCGTTAGATGCTCCTGTTTCGGGTGGAGATACTGGGGCTAAAAATGGGACTCTTGCGATTATGGTAGGAGGAGATCGAGAAGTATATGAAAAGATGTTGACGATTTTTGAAATCATTGGACAAAATATTGTGTATCAAGGAGAAGCTGGAGCAGGTCAACATGCGAAAATGTGTAATCAAATCGCAATTGCAACAAATATGATCGGTATTTGCGAAGCTTTGCTTTACGCACAAAAAGCCGGATTAGATCCAGAGACTGTATTAAAAAGCATTTCTAGTGGAGCGGCAGGCAGTTGGTCCTTGTCGAATTTAGCTCCTCGTATTATAAAAGAAGACTTTGAACCAGGCTTTTATGTGAAACATTTTATAAAAGATATGAAAATCGCGTTAGAAGAGGCGGAGAAAATGGAATTGAACTTGCCAGGGCTTGCAATGGCTAAGGAAATGTACGAAAAGCTAGCCTTACAAGGAGAGGAATTAAGTGGTACACAGGCATTAATTAAGTACTGGGATTAATTTATCCCGCATTAACGGGCTGTAAGACCCCCCACCTCAACATGGCAGAAGAAGCACAGGGATGTAGGTGGGGGATCAACAGCCCGTAAACGCCCGATCCGTTCAACCAACAATCAGTGGGGATGAAAAAACCCCCACTGATTGAAGTTTCACTTATCTATTTTGTGTCTTCATGAATGCCTCGATGCGGTCTAATCCCTTTTGAAGCTGTTCCATAGAGCAGGCATAAGATAGTCGGAAATAGTCTTCACCATATTCAGAAAAGGCACTGCCAGGAACGACCGCTACTTTTTGTTCAGTCGCCAATTTATAGCAGAAATCAAAAGATGTTTCTTCTATATGCGAAGGGATTTTAATAAAAAAGTAAAAAGCCCCATCTGGTTTCACTACTTCAAAATTGAGAGAAGACAGGCGTTCGTATACATAATCACGTCTTTGTTTATATTGATCCCGCATAGGAAGAGCGTCATCTATTCCTGCTTCGACCGCTTCTAAAGCCGCCATTTGTGCAACGGATGAAGCACATGATACGTTATATTGATGGACTTTTAACATATGTTTTGCGATATTTTCGGGTGCAAATAAAAAGCCGATTCGCCATCCTGTCATCGCGTGTGATTTTGATAAGCCGTTTAAAACAATGGTTTGCTCTCTTAAAAAAGAAGCGATCGATATATGAGGGCGATCATACGTCAGCTCACTATAAATTTCATCCGCAATGATAAAGATATCTTTTCCACGTATTAAATCAGCAATCGCTTTTAATTCCTCTTCTGAAAGACCAACGCCTGTTGGATTAGATGGGTAAGGTAAGATAATGGCTTTCGTTTTTTCGCTAAGGGCAGGACGGATTTTGTCAGCGGTTAGTTTAAACTCGCTATCGCGTGTATCAATCGTTGTTAAATGAGCCCCACACATATGAATAATTGGTTCGTAACCTGGATAAACAGGACCAGGAAGAATCACTTCATCTCCTGGAGAAAGAATCGTCCGTAAAGCGATATCGATCGCTTGGCTAGCGCCGACAGTTACGATGACCTCTGATTCTGGCGAATAAGTTAAAGCATATTTTTTATGTACATAGTTGGCTACAGCTGTTCGCAGTTCGATGTAGCCCGCATTATGAGTGTAAGTCGTATAATTGTTTTCAATCGCTTTCATTCCTGCTGTTTTCACATGCTCTGGAGTAGGGAAGTCAGGTTGTCCAATGGTTAAAGAAATCATATCTTTTGTTCCGCTAACTAAATTAAAAAATTTGCGAATGCCTGATATTTGAATATTTTTAACTTTTTCGTTAATGCAATGTTCCAAAGAGAATCGCCACCTTTATATATATATGCTATTGTATCATTGAAAAGGCCTTAGCGGATAATCAAAAAGATAGAGAAAGCTTGGAGAGACAATAATGATTAGAACTTGTGTGTTAAAAACAAATGGTGAATTACTATATGACCTACCTTTAGAACATATCAACAACGAAGAGATTGAGTGGTACTGGATCGACTTTGCGGAGCCAAATGACAAGGAGAAAGAGCTCTTGAGTCATGCTTTTCAATTCCATCCATTGGCTATTGAAGATTGTCTAGATCAGTTGATTGGTCGCCCTAAACTTGATTTTTATGATCAATATTATTTCTTTCTCGTTCATGCTTTAGATCCAAAAACATATGAAGCTAGAGAGGTCGATGTATTTATTAATGATCGGATGATCGTCACTTTCCATAACATTTCGGTTTCTGAATTGAATCATGTATGGGAGGAATTAAAAGGAAACGGAAAGCTGAGACAAGGTCCAGTATTTATTTTCCATCGGCTCATTGATCGTTTTGTCGATGAATTATTCCCCCCTGTCTACCATATTGAAGATCAGTTGAATAGAGTTGATGAGGAAACGGATAACTATTCAGGGAATGAATTAATTGATCGTCTATTTGATATTCGTCACGATATGGCTAAATTAAGACAATCCATTTTTCCAATGAGGGATCTTGTTTATCGAATGTTAAATTCAACAAGGCTGGAATTTATGAATGAGCATCAAATTTATTTTCGTGATGTATATGATCATTTGTTAAAGCTTGCTGAAATGCTTGAGTCTTATCGCGACTTTTCCTCTGATTTACGAGATAATTATGTGTCGGTCAACTCGAATAAAATGAATAATATTATGATGACGTTGACAGTTATTACAACTATTTTCATGCCATTGACATTCATAGCAGGAATTTACGGAATGAATTTTAAATATATGCCTGAGTTGCAATATCGCTACGGTTATTTTATTGTCATCGGTATAATGTTCACCATTGCTCTGTTTATGGTTACTATGTTCAATAAGAAAGGATGGTTACGCATCACCAAAAAACAGAGGAAATCCAGAAGAAAGATTACATTTAAATAGGAAAAAGCTATGAGATAAAAAAGAACGGAGCTTTGTTAAATTTTTTTTAACATAATGTTAATAAATATAAAGATTTCTACAGCATACGTCGAAAGAAATCATGATATAGTAAAATAAAGAGTAGGAGGACAAAAGCCTTATGAGTAATGAACAAGGAATTTTATTAGAAAGTGGTACAAATGAACTTGAAATTGTTGAATTTGAAGTACAAAATAATAAATATGGAATAAATGTCATAAAAGTGAAGGAAATTATTCAACCTTTGCCAATCACATTAATTCCTCACTCACATGAACATATTGAAGGGGTTATTCAACTTCGGGGAGAAGTTCTTCCGGTCATTAATATGGCAAAAGTTCTTGGGGTGCCGGTAGTGAAAGATGATTCAACTGATAAGTACATAGTGACCGAGTTTAATAAGCAAAAAGCAGTATTTCATGTTCAAAATGTAACGCGTATTCACCGGATTTCTTGGGAGGATATTGACAAGCCGTCGGATATGTATCAAGGTGGTAACAATCAAGTGATTGGCGTTGTTAAGATTAGCGGTCAAATGATTCTCCTGCTTGATTTTGAAAAAATTATCCTTGATATCAATCCTGAATCAGGTATACATGTTGGACAAATTAAGCAATTAGGAGCTAGAGATCGCTCCACTAAAAATATTGTGGCAGCAGAAGATTCACCGCTACTAAGAAAATTACTTCATGATACATTATCTGAAGCAGGTTATGAAAATGTTGAATTTTTTGAGAATGGAAAGCTCGCCTATGATTATTTAGAATCAGTTGCCGCTGAGTTTGAGATTGAAGAAAAGGTTCAATTAGTTATTACAGATATTGAAATGCCGAAAATGGATGGCCATCATTTAACAAGAAGAGTGAAAGAGCATCCAGTATTAAAACAGCTTCCTGTCATTATCTTCTCTTCATTAATTACGGAAGACCTTCGTCATAAAGGAGATGGAGTTGGAGCAGATGCTCAAGTAAGTAAGCCTGAGATTGCTGAATTAGTAAAGAATATTGACCGGTTAGTGTTGTAAGGATTGAAATAGAAGAAAAACACCGGTTGTTATAGCCGGTGTTTTTTGAAGAAAGTATTCGCTGTTTAATAGCCGTTAATAATAAGATTGACCAAGAGGTTTAAAAACAGGCTGTTTATATTGTTTCTTGCTATATGAAGGGTTGGCGTGTTTTTCCTTCATGCCGGTATAGGCTTGAAGAATTTTCTTTGCTTCCATCAAATTCATGTTTGACCGAGGATTTCGTGTTTTTTGATCCAAGCGACCGAAATGAGGAAGGTTGTGGAAATCTTCCTTGCAAGGCGGCATATGAAAAGTGTACGCTCCGCAAGTAACAAGTACATCAGACTGCTGTTGACTGTTTTTGGGATTGTTGGAAAAGTGTAAACCAGTTTTTTTAGCTCGACCTTCCTGTATCATTCTAATCAATGCTTTTTTCTTCAATGAGTATAAAAATTTCGGGTTCATGGCGGTTTTAGCGTGCCGATTGACAGTAAAGATTGCTTGAGCGAGGTTCACGGTAGATGGAGAGTGAGGGAGAGATTCGTTTTGACTATTTGGATTATTCAATGAAAAGACTCCTTTCGCACTATTTTTTCATTATTATATCTTGTTTTTTTCTTTATGGAAAGAGAATCCCATGTTTTAACTCATATTTTTTCGTGAAAAATAGATTTAAAAAAAGAGAGTAGTGTTGCAAATGATCAAAAATAATAAAATCTCCATTATTGATATTGGTTCAAACACCGTGCGTCTTGTCATTTATGACATTAGTCATTCTGGGTTTGAAGAAGTGGAAAATGTAAAAGCTCCGATTCGTTTAGGAAGATATTTAGATAACAACAAATGGCTGTCTGAAGAAGGAATCCAAGCTTTAAAGGATGTATTACATAGCTTTAAAGAAATATTAGATAGTTACGGCGTTTATGAAGTGGAGTGTACAGCCACTGCTGCTGTACGCCAAGCATCGAATAGAGACGAAGTGTTAAAAGAAATCAAAGAAGAGATCGGCTTTGATATTCGAATTTTGTCTGGAGAAGAAGAAGCTTATTACGGTTTTACTGCTGTGACTCAAACGATGAATCTTGATTCGGGATTATCCATTGATATTGGAGGAGCAAGTACGGAAATTACCTATTTTGAGAATCGACAATTAATTGAGTCGCATAGTTTTCCTTTTGGTGCTGTTACGTTAAAGGAGCAATTCCTTAAAGGAAATGGTATGTCAGAATGTGAACAAAAAGAACTCATCTCCTATATC